>NZ_JBVASZ010000041.1:0-31386 GCF_057814255.1 Paenibacillus sp. F024 | reverse complement strand
ACAACATGAGAAACACCGCGCTTTCTGCTTAATCATATCATTGCCTATATTATACCACATTACCGCGGTGTCGTGATAAATTATTATTGTAAATAGAAAGACTGTTGAGACTTTCTCAACAGTCTGAAGGGCCATCATCGGCCCTTATTTTTTATGCTTTGTATGATCACACTACTCCTTACCCTTTCAAGAAACCTTGTGCTCAATTCTGAGCTTATCCGCTACCATGGCGATGAATTCGCTGTTTGTCGGCTTTGCTTTGGAAATATTAATCGTGTATCCGAACAAATGACTGATGCTTTCGATATTGCCGCGCGTCCAGGCGACTTCAATCGCGTGGCGGATCGCCCGTTCAACACGGCTTGGTGTCGTTTTGTATTTCTCAGCGATGGCCGGATACAGCGTTTTGGTTATCGCTCCGAGAATTTCAATATTGTTATACACCATGGTAATGGCTTCACGCAAATATTGATATCCCTTGATGTGAGCGGGAACCCCGATTTCATGAATGATCGTAGTAATGTTGGCATCCAAATTTTTCGTTTTTGGCAAATGAACGATATTAGCTTTCGATTGCACCGAAGCGGAAGACATCATCGACATCGTTTGGTTCGGACCAACCAATTGACGAATGCGGTTCGTCAGAATTTCCATATCGAAGGGCTTCAATATGTAATAAGAAGCGCCGAGCTGAACCGCTTTCTGTGTAATATTCTCTTGGCCAAAAGCAGTCAGCATAATGATTTTCGGCTGTGGATTCAGATCCATTTCACGGAGCTTCTCAAGCACACCGAGGCCATCCAAATGCGGCATGATAATATCAAGAATCAGCACATCCGGAACTTTGGGACTTTGTTCGATTAAGCGAATAACATCGTTTCCGTTGTAAGCTACACCTGCTACCCTCATGTCTTCCTGGTCGTCGATAAATTCAGATAATAAATTAGTGAATTCACGGTTATCATCCGCTAAAAGAACTTCAATGGTTTGCAACAGAAAGCTCTCCCTTCATTTGCGACAATATACGCTAGCATTATTTTCCTTATTTATTTTCCTTAGTATATGCTTTCGACAGGCACTTTAAAATTCCTTCTGTCGAATATTATTTTTGTGGATTTTTTATCAGTTTTATTTTATAATAAATAATTTAATTCATGATTATACATTTTTCGACATTAACTCATGTTTTCCGAACCAAAAAAAGAAGGCGAATTAGCTCGCCTTCTTTACCGCCGCTTGTTCCGGATATCCTGTCGACCGGAGCATGATCCCTGCATCCTGCAGCATCCATTCGATATAACAGCCATAGCCGCTCGTCGGGTCATTGACGAATACATGTGTGACCGCTCCAATAACCTTTCCATTCTGAACGATCGGACTTCCGCTCATTCCCTGGACAATTCCTCCTGTTTTTTCCAGAAGACGGCTATCGGTTATTTTGATGACCATCCCTTTGGTTGCAGGATATTCCTGCTTGGCTACATGAACGACTTCAATATCGAACTTCTCGACTTTCTGTCCTCCAACCACCGTATAGATTTGTGCAGGACCTTCTTTGACCTCCTCCGCAAAGGCGACCGGAAGCGCCTTGTCGCTCAGACTGTGGGAAGGTGCCTCGTACATTTTGCCGAAGATACCGAACTGCGTGTTTTTCTCAATGTTCCCAATGGCCTTGCTTTCTCGTGAGAACTGGGCTCTTTTTTCGCCGGGCTCACCGTTTTGGCTTTTCGATATTGAAGTCACATTGGAGTGAACAATCTCTCCGTTGCCTACTACAATCGGAGTCTGAGTATCCATGTCGGTAATGACATGACCTAGGGCACCATACACGCCTTGATCCGGAGCATAGAAGGTCAGTGTACCGACGCCTGCTGCGGAATCGCGAATATACAGTCCCAGCCGGTATGCTTTATCAAGCATATCGTAAGCTGGATTTATTGGAATTTCAAGCGTCTGATTGCTGCGCACAATCGTTAAAGAAATGGGTTTGTTGCTTTCGCCTGCCGCTTTGACAAGCTCCGCGACCTTACTGACATCGTTCACGGGCTTTCCGTTCATCTTGATAATCAAGTCTCCAAGCTGTATTTTCGCTTCTTCTCCCGGAGACGTCTTTTTATTTTCTGAAACGGCTACGAGGTGATGACCAACAACCATAATCCCCGCCGATTTCAGCTTTACACCGATGGTCTGTCCGCCAGGAATCACTTTGAGATCAGGTACGACATTGACCTTTACCGTCTTTAGCGGTATTTTGCCAAACAGCTTTAGCTGCATTTCCGCTTGTCCGGCTTTGTAGGACTGCAAAGAAATAGGATGATGAAGATCCACTTGGAATGAGTGCTCGGCTGTTCCATTGACTTTCACTATCTCCGGATGGTTTACGATAACCTGGGCATTCACCGGCATGGATAGCTGTAATTGGGCTTGTTGACCGGTAAAAAGGCGAAGCTCCTCGGGGAATGAGGCAAAGCTGCGGAAAGGGGTGGTTAGGCTACCCCAACAAACGAAGAGGACGAGCAGTAATCCAATCAATCTTTTTCTCTGGTTGGAACTCAATTCGCTCACACTCCCTTGCTTCCTCTGCTTAGCGGCACCTTATCCTGTACGCCAGGAGCACCGCTGATGTGTACCTTTAAGGTAACCCCCGTCTATTTCTTTTATAACACCAAAATGGTGCCACCCCCGTTAGGCCATCCTTGCTTTTTTATCATTTGCCAGAGCAAGCATTTCTTGAGCGTGCTGAAGCGTCTTCTCCGTAACCTCTACTCCGCCCAGCATACGGGCCAGCTCATGAATCCGTTCGTTAGTACCCAAGTCATCTACATTTGTATATGTACGGTCTCCGTCCGTTGTTTTGTGTATACGATAATGCGCATCGGCCATACAGGCCACCTGAGGCAAATGGGTAATCGAAAATACCTGGCAGCTATGCGACAGCTTGGACATTTTCTCAGCAATCGCCTGTGCCGCTCGTCCGCTTACCCCGGTATCCACCTCGTCAAAGACGAGAACCGGAATCCGGTCGACCCTGGCGAATATCGACTTCAACGCCAGCATGACCCTGGAAATTTCACCGCCGGATGCGATTTTGCTCAAGGATCGAAGCGGCTCACCCGGGTTCGCCGAAATGAGAAACTCAACTTGATCGGCGCCGTCTCTTGTCAGCTTTCGGCTATCCAACGGTGCAAAATGCACTTGAAACTGCGTTCTCTCCATATGAAGCTCACGAAGCTCAGCTACAATTTCCGCCGCGAGACGTTCGGCTACGCTTTTTCTCAGGCGAGTCAAATCGTCGGCAAACTTTTGAAGAGCAGCAAAAGCGGCTTGCTCCTGTTTCTCCAGCTGCTGCAGCTTCTCATCTTTATTTTCAATCAAATCCAGTTCATGCTCGATTTGGTCGGCATAGGCCAAAATGTCGGAGACAGTATCTCCATATTTTCTCCTAAGCGACGAGATTGTATCCAACCTTTGCTCGATAAAATCAAGACGGGACGGATTAAACTCTACCTCGTCCCGGTAATCCCTGATTTGATAAGCCGCATCCTCAAGCTGATAATAGGAGCTCTGCACCTGTTCGGTAAGCACCTGAAGCCCGGCCGCGTCAAGTCCTGCAATATCCTGAAGCTTCTGCATGGCACGGCGCACCGCATCGAGCCCTTTGCCCGCCCCATAGATCAGTTCATAAGCGTCCGCAGCTCCCGTATACAGCTTTTCCGCATTCCCCAGCTTTTGTTTCTCCTCGGCTAAAGCTTCATCCTCACCGGGCTTTAATTGGGCCGAGCGTATTTCATCCACCTGAAAACGGTACAGGTCGATCATTTGTAAATTCTGCTTGCTCGTATCCTGAAGCTCCCTGACTTGCTTGCGTATGATTTGATAAGCATCATATGCTTCTTGGTAGGCTTGTCTTACGGGAGAGATTTCCCCATCTCCGAACAGATCGAGCCAGCGAAGGTGCTCCTCGACTTTAAACAAGGATTGATGCTCATGCTGCCCGTGAATGTTCACAAGCCATTCTCCCACTTCTTTAAGCATGGCCAAATTAACAAGCTGACCGTTAATGCGGCTTGTGCTTTTTCCTTGTGCCGTTATTTCCCTGCGTATGATAAGATGCTCATCCGGGTCCGCCTCTATACCCAAACGTTCCAAAACATCCCATACCGGATGGTCCGGACTTATCCCGAACATCGCATCAATAGAAGCTTTGTCGCTCCCGTAGCGTACCAGGTCGGAAGAGCTTCGACCCCCGGCGATCAGACTCAACGCATCGATAATAATCGACTTTCCGGCGCCGGTCTCCCCCGTTAATACATGAAAACCATTTTTGCAGTGCAATTCAACGTGTTCAATCACCGCCAAATGGCGGATCGTCATTTCCAGCAGCATGGTTTCACCTCATTTGGCTTCAGCTAAGCATTCCAAGAATTTGATTTACCACATGCGCGCTTTGTTCTTTCGTGCGGCAAATAATCAGAATAGTATCGTCGCCGCATATTGTTCCCATGATCTCGTTCCATTCCAGGCTGTCAATTAAGGCCCCTATTGCATTGGCCGTGCCTGGCAGGCTCTTTAATACAACCAGATTTTCGGTGTAATCAATATGTACAAAATGATCGTTCAACGCTCTGCGAAGCCGCTGCAGCGGATTATAGCGCTGATCGGCAGGCATCGAATACTTGTATCTCCCGTCATCAAGCGGAACTTTCATTAAATGCAGCTCTTTGATGTCACGGGAGATCGTAGCCTGCGTTACGTGAAAACCGGCGGCACGAAGCTGCTCTACCAGCTCATCTTGCGTTTCAATCTCGTTATTTGTAATGATCTCGCGGATCTTGATATGTCTTTGGGCTTTCATGGTATCCTCCCTGCTGCGTATGGGGTTATCGCATTATTCTTCGTACAGCTGCACATCGAACACAAAGCAATGAACCTTTCGCTGCCGCAGGTCCACATATAATACACCGGCCGTATTCGGATAAACCAGCTGGTACACCAGCAGCCGTTCGCGTATCGAGCTTCCCGTCCACTCCACCGGCTTGCGGTCCTTAGCCAGCTTAACCGCATAATACAGCCCATTTTTTGAGACCATATAATCAATAAACAATCTGCTTTGCAGCATTTCTCCATCCCCTGCCGATATCTCGATGGGAATGCGTCTTTTTCCGCTTTTCACTTCAAAACCGTGTTCTTCCAACAAACGTGTGGTATCATCATCAGGCAGCTCTTCATCATAAGCAAAATTAAAAGGAACAGCTTGCTCCACTGTCTCCCGCATTTTGCCCCGTACATAATAGAATGCCCATATCACAAGCACCGCTATAATCAGCACAATGACCGCTCCATCACCGGTTTGCATGGAATCACCTCGAATACCTATTCGAGAAACAGCCTTCCGTATCCTCTAAAAAAACAAAAAACTCATCCATTAAGATGAGCTCTGCATGCTTTGCGACTCTTCAACAACCTCGCGGATGTGCTGCTCCAGTTCGGAACCGGACCATCCGGGCTCGTCCGTATGGGATTGGGTCAAATACGCTAAAAACTCGATATTCCCTTCACCGCCCTTAATCGGGGAAAAGGTTATGCCCTTTACGGCAAATCCGGTGTCCTGAGCAAACTGAAGGACGGTTCGCAGTACTTCCCGATGGGTTTCGGGCTCCCTAACCACACCTGATTTACCTACCTTCTCTCTGCCCGCTTCAAACTGCGGCTTTACCAATGCAACCACTTGACCCGAGGGTGCAAGCAGGTTTTTTAGGGGAGGCAAAATCAGCTTCAGGGAAATAAACGATACGTCGATGCTGGCAAAGGCTGGCTGGGGTCCCTTCAAATCCTCCGGCTGCATATAACGGAAATTCGTTCGTTCCATGACACTGACGCGCGGGTCCTTGCGAAGCGACCAATCCAATTGATTATAGCCCACATCAACGGCATAAACGTGAGCCGCTCCATTTTGAAGCGCACAGTCCGTAAATCCGCCGGTTGACGCGCCTATATCCAGCATGGTGACGCCTTGAAGATCAATACCGAATGTTCGCAGCGCTTTCTCCAGCTTCAATCCTCCACGGCTGACGTAGGGATGCAGCGCACCCTTGACGACAATCTTGGAAGAGCGAGGAATTTTTGTGCCGGCTTTATCCACCGGTTCATCCTCAACAAGCACCAGCCCGGCCATAATGGCCGATTTTGCTTTCTCTCTTGTTTCATACAAGCCGCGCTCGACCAGCAGAAGGTCGAGGCGTTCTTTATCCGATTTATCCGCTTTGTCTGCTGCCATAAATAGCTCCTTATTTCTTACGCCCGCTGTTTTTTGCGCGGGACGAGCGCTTGCAGTTCGGTTACAAGACGCTCAGCCGTCAATCCGACTTCCTGACGCTGTTCCTTCACAGAGCCATGCTCTACGAAATAATCGGGAACGCCAATCAGCTTCACCCGCATGCCGTATACGTTCTTCAGGGAATAAAACTCAAGCACGCCGCTACCAAAGCCTCCCATTTGAGCGCCTTCCTCAAGTGTAACGACCGGAATATCTTCTTTGGCCAGCTGCATCAGCATCGCTTCGTCCATCGGCTTGATGAACCGGGCATTAATGATCCGAACGTGAATACCTTCTTTGGAGAGCAGCTCCGCCGCTTCAAACGCAATGGGAATCATCGGCCCCATGGCTAAAATCGCAGCGTCCTCTCCCTGCCGTAAAACTTCCCAAGTGCCGATCGGAATCGGGCTCATAGGTCCATCCATAGATACGCCCAAACCGTTAACCCGCGGATAACGCACGGCAATCGGTCCGTCATTATAGTCGACCGCAGTCTTCATCATATGCCTCAGCTCGTTCTCATCCTTAGGCATCATCAAGACCATATTCGGGATGCTGCGCAAATAGGCAATATCATATACCCCTTGATGCGTTTCCCCGTCCGGTCCGACAAAGCCGGCGCGGTCAATGGCAAAGATGACATTCAGGTTTGCCCGGCAAATATCATGGACAACCTGGTCGTAAGCCCGCTGCAGGAAGGTGGAATAAACGGCAAATACCGGCTTCAAGCCAAGGCTTGCCAATCCTGCCGAGAAGGTAGCCGCATGCTGCTCTGCAATGCCGACATCGTACATGCGGTCCGGAAATGCCTTTGCAAAATGGAGCAGACCCGAGCCGCCCGGCATAGCCGGCGTGATAGCCACGATTCGCTTGTCTTGATTTGCAAGCTCGATTAAGGTATTGCCGAACACTTCCGTGTACATCGGCGGTCCGACGGATTTGAGCACTTGACCGGATTCTATTTTGTAAGGAGTAATCCCGTGCCATTTGTGCGAATCCGCCTCTGCCGGTGAGTATCCTTTTCCTTTGAGCGTAATGACGTGAACAAGTACGGGACCATTGACTTTGTCCGCCTGCTTCAGCGTTTCAAGCATCAGAGGCAGATTATGACCGTCCACCGGTCCAAGGTACGTAAACCCGAGCTCCTCGAACCATACCCCCGGAACGACCAAATATTTGAAGGAGTCCTTTAAACGTTCCGCCGTTTTGGCCAGGGTTCCGCCAATGGCAGGTATTTTTTTGATCAGATGTTCGAATTCTTCTTTGGCCTTTACGTAATGACGGTCCGAACGGATTCGTCCCAAATAATTATGCAAAGCGCCGACATTCGGCGCGATGGACATTTCGTTATCGTTAAGAATGACCATCAATTTTCTTTTTTCATGTCCGATATGGTTCAGCGCTTCTAAAGCCATACCCCCGGTAAGGGCGCCGTCACCGATCACCGCAATGACGCGATTCGTTTCACCCTTAAGATCACGGGCCGCCGCCATCCCCATCGCAGCCGACAAGGATGTACTGCTGTGGCCGGCTTCCCACACATCGTGCTCACTCTCGGAACGCTTTATAAAACCGCAAAGACCCTTGTATTTACGCAGCGTATCGAACTGATCTTTACGTCCTGTCAATATTTTGTGAACGTAGGATTGATGTCCCACATCGAATATGAATTTATCTTTCGGACTATCAAACAAATAGTGCAGAGCAATCGTTAACTCGACAACACCAAGGTTGGGCGCGAGGTGACCACCGGTAGCCGAAAGCTTCTCGATCAGAAACTTTCTCGTCTCCGCCGCCACTTGCTCCAGCTGTTCCACTGTAAGACCTTTAAGGTCATCAGGTTGATGAATTTGATTGAGCAGCACGCTTGTTCCCCCGCTTTCCATGGTAAAATAGATAATCAATGCCGAGCCGTTGCTTGATATCATGAAGTATAGCACAGGAGAAGTCCCGTGCTCAAATCAAACATGATTCAACCGACATCTCAATGATCCCGCTTCATCAAGAAATCGGCAAGCTGAAGCAGCCTCTCAGGCTTAGGAAACCCAGCTTGCATAATCGACGCCTTGGCTTCCCGGGTCAGCTCCTCCACCTTGGCTTCGGAAGCTTCGATCCCTATAAAGTAAGGATAAGTAACTTTCTGCTGCTTCACATCGCTTTGTACCGGTTTACCGAGCTTCTGTTCGTCCCCGACCAAATCCAAGATGTCGTCCTGGATTTGAAATGCAAGGCCGATACAGGTGCCGAAATGCTCAAGCGCAGTCAGCTGATGATCGCTTGCTCCGGCGATTCGACCGCCTGCTTTTAAGGAAAACACAATCAAATCGCTGGTTTTGTGCAAATGGATATATTCCAGCTCCTCGAGTCGGGTAACCCCTTGCTCCCCCAGCATATCCGCAGCTTGGCCGCCAACCATGCCCGGAGCGCCGGCAAGGCGTGAAAGCTCTTCCACGATATCCGCAACGGTCTCTCCCGAAACTCCATGCTTTCTAGCCGATTGAACAATCGTATGGAAGGCATGGGTTAACAGAGCATCACCGGCAAGTATGGCCATCGCTTCACCGAACACCTTGTGATTCGTCGGCTTGCCCCGGCGGAAGTCATCGTCGTCCATGGCCGGCAAATCGTCATGGATCAGAGAGTAGGTATGAATCATTTCAACGGCCAAAGCAGCCGGCATGGCTGCTGCGGCGTTGGCGTCAAGCGACTCCGCCGCCGCCAACACAAGAATCGGACGAAGGCGCTTGCCACCGGCCATCAGGGAATACATCATCGCCTCGCGTAAAGGGCCCGGGACGCTCCACTGGGACGGTATCGATGTCTTCAGCTCCTGTTCGACAAGCAGCGCCTTTTCCTTAATATACGTGTCAATCCCGCTCATAGGTTCAATCATCGGGTATCCCCTTTATCTCCTTCGTCCGCTTGAAACGGCTTCTTGACCATGCCGCCCTCCTGCTCAAGCAGAACCTCGATTTTCCTTTCTACCTGCTCCAGCTTGCTGCTGCACAATTGCGACAGCTTCATCCCTTCCTGGAACAGCTCGATCGCCTGCTCTAGCGGCACGTCTCCGCTCTCCAGCTGAGCCACAATGCGCTCGAGCTGATCCATGGCTTGCTCAAAGCTTGGCATCGCTTCCTGATTTGTCATCGACTTTCTCCTCCATTGACCAAACATGACAATCGATTCGCCCGTCCGTTAGCCTTAGCTTCAGGATATCGCCGATTTGGACTTGGTCTATCGATTTAATCAACTGTTTTTCCTTTTCGTCATACACTAAACCGTAGCCGCGCTGCATAATTTTCAGAGGGCTTAGCGCATCCAGCTGCCGAATGCCGGCTATGAGCTCCTGCTGCTTTGCCTTGAGCACCCCCTGCATGGATTGCCGCAGCTGCCGCGTTGAGACATCCAGCCGCCTTCGCGTGTAGACAATTTGCTCTTTCGGATTGAAGGAGGCCAGCCGGCGGTCGGAACGCATCAGGCGTTCCCCCGATTTCGTTACACGATTGCGAATCTTGTAACCCAGCTGCTCCCGAACCCTGTCAAGCCTCTCGGCCGGCTGCAGCAGCAGCTGCCGTCTGGGGTTCGTCAAATAGGGCGAACGCTGGAGCCGCTTCAGCCTCTCCCTGCCGCGTTCGAGCTGTTTGGCCAGCCCCCCGTAAAGCTGCTGCTTGTAATAACCGATCTTCTGCATGAGCTCCAAATGGTGCGGCACGGCAAGCTCGGCTGCTGCCGTTGGCGTTGCCGCACGCAAGTCGGCGGCAAAATCCGCAATCGTAAAGTCCGTCTCATGTCCTACCGCGGAGATGATCGGCAGTACCGAAGCATTGATGGCCCGCGCAACGATTTCCTCATTAAATGCCCAAAGCTCTTCCAAGGAACCGCCGCCGCGGCCGACAATCAATACATCGACTTCGTTCATCGCATTCATATCCTGGATCGCTTTCACGATCGAAGGCGCCGCCTGCTTGCCCTGTACCAATACAGGATATAAAAGAACAGGCACGGTCGGATGGCGGCGCTGCAGCGTGGTGATAATATCGCGTACGGCAGCTCCGGTCGGCGACGTAATGACTCCGATCGCTCTGGGAAACTTAGGGATCGGTTTCTTCCGGTCCGTAGCGAACAGCCCTTCGGCTTCAAGCTTTTTCTTCAGCTGCTCAAACGCCAGAAACAAGCTCCCGATCCCGTCCGGCTGCATCTGTGTTACGTAGAACTGATACTGCCCGTCCCGTTCGTAAACCGAAATATTTCCGCAGGCAAGCACTTTGGTGCCTTCCCTCGGAATAAATGCCAGCTTTTGATTATACGAAGCGAACATAATGCTTTTTAACCGGCTGTCCGCATCCTTTAACGTAAAATACATGTGCCCGCTGGAATGATGAGTAAAGTTGGAGATTTCTCCTCTTACCCATACATTTTGCAAACGGTCATTGCCCTCAAGCAGCATTTTGACCAGCCGGTTCAAATCCTTTATCGAATATACTTGTTTATCCTTCATAGCGGATCACAAAGCCGCTTGTGCGCCTGCCGACCGCTGCGCCGCTTCCAGCGTATTGCGAAGAAGAATGGTAATCGTCATCGGACCGACGCAGCCTGGAACGGGCGTTATGTAGCTTGCCGTATCGAGCACATCGTCGAAATCAACGTCTCCCGCCAGCTTCCCGGTTTCGAGCCGGTTAATGCCCACATCGATCACTACCGCCCCCGGCTTGATATGCTTGCGGTTGATCATTTTGGCCTTGCCGACCGCCGCTACAAGGATATCCGCCTGGCGTGTAATCTCCTCCATATTCTTAGTGCGCGAGTGACAAACGGTTACTGTCGCATTTTCTCTAAGCAGAAGAATCGCCATCGGCTTGCCGACGATATTGCTCCGGCCGACGACCACAGCATGCTTGCCTGCGATGTCCACGCCGATCTTCTTTAAAATCTCGATCACTCCTGCAGGAGTACAAGGAGCCGGCCCTTCTTTACCGATCATCAGATTGCCGACATTGACCGGATGGAAGCAGTCGACGTCTTTCTCCACAGCGATCGCTTCAACCACACGCTCTTCCGAAATGTGCTTCGGCAGAGGGGACTGTACAAGAATACCGTGAATGGCGGAATCCTGGTTCAGCTTGGAAATCAAGGCGAGCACCTCAGCCTCCGGCGTTTGCTCGGCAAGCTTGTACACCTCGGAATGCATTCCCGCCTCTTCGCAGGCCTTTGCTTTATTGCGAACGTATACGTGTGATGCCGGATCGTCCCCGACGATGACCACGGCCAGTCCCGGACGAACTCCCTGCTGTGTAAGCTGCTCAACCTGCTCTTTGATTTGCGCGCGATAGGCGCTCACGATTTCTTTACCATTAATCACTTGTGCGGACATCTCACCCGTACCCCTTTCCTTTGTTCAGACTTTCGGCGTCTGCTCCCGCAGCTTATCCAAATCCTTGATCATCTTACCGAGAACGCCATTGACGAATTTCCCCGATTCCTCCGTCCCGAAATTCTTGGCCATTTCGATTGCCTCATTCACGACTACCTTGGCAGGTACATCCTCTTTATACACCATCTCGTAAGTTGCCAGTCTCAATATTTCACGGTCTACTTTGGACAATCTGTCGATTTGCCAGCCTTTTAAATAATCTGCCAATAAACTATCGATTTGCTGCTTATTCTGCGTGGTCCCTTCCACAAGCTCGATCACATCAACCGGCGATATCTGATCCCGCTCCCGTGTCAGCTGTGCTTCATCTTCGCCTCTTGCCTCTTCAACGACGTGAGCAATCGCGTCATTGGACGTCACTTCGTTCATCTCAATTTGATACAGACTTTGCAGCGCAAGCTCCCTTGCCAATCTTCGTCTCATTAACCAATAAAACCTCCTGTTGGTTCACTTAAAGGCTCATTAAAAAAATCCTTAGGCTATCCCAAGGATTTTAGCGGAACAATCTCCATTTGTCCATTAGCCAGCGCCAAGTGTCTTCTGCGGGAAACACCGGCTCGTTCCGGTCCAACTTTTTCCCTATATAATAACCAGTATATACGATCAGGACAAAGATTAACATACGCCACAAGCCAAAGAACAAATATATCATTCCCAAGACGCTCCCGGCAAGGACGCCGAAGGTTTTGCCCCTGTGCTTTTCCCGCAGTTGTTCCCATATTTGCATCCACATCCGGGAAGCTCACCTCTATTCCACTCGACTTTTGAAAGTCGGGGACGATTGCTGGATATTCGCAACGAAAACAGTCACATGTGCAACCGGAATACCCGTGATTTCTTCAATGTGATTTTTGACATTGGCCTGAATCTCCTCTGTCAGCGCCGGAATGGAGCTTTCGCCGTCAACGATGGCGCGGACTGTGATCTCAAGCCCCGCTTGGCTAACCTTAACGCGCGAACGTAAATCCTTCACACCGCGTGTACGGCCCGCCGCTTTAAGCGACAGATTCTCAACCGTATCGAGCGAAATGCGGATGTCTCCAATTTCGGTTCTCTGGTCAATGGAAGGCACATCCGGTTTCCCCCGTCGAACGGCCAGATAAAGAAAACGGATGCTGATCAGAAAAACCGCAAAGGTAATCGAGATGAATATGACCGCCGTGTCCAAATCATAATATACGTCATGGACAAAATTTTCTGCAGCGACTGGGGGAATGAGTCCGAAGGCTGAGAACAATAGAACGACGGAAGCAATGAGTATAGCGCAGCTGAAAAGCAATAGCAGCAGTCTGTCGAGTACTTTTACCACGTATTCCGACTCCTTCCGAAATATGGAGGAAACCCCCAGACGATGAGGTATGGGGGTTCAACCGGGCTTTAATGTTTATTTCACGCGTTGCGGAGATACCTCGACTTCTTCGACTTTGTCGGCGCCCTTGAAGATCACATCATGAATATGAACGTTAACCTGCACTACGCTAAGTCCTGTCATCGATTCAATCGCCTGCTTCACATTCGTCTGCACGCCGCTTGCCACCTCGGGAATTTTCGATCCGAATTCGATGACGATCGAAACGTCGATGGCCGCTTCACGCTGCCCCACTTCGACCTTCACGCCTTTGGATACGTTCTTGCGTCCGAGAAGCTCGGCTATGCCGCCTGCCAATCCCCCGCTCATCCCTGCAACACCGGGAACTTCTACGGTGGCCATACCGGCAATGATTTCAATCACCTCGGGAGCGATCTGAATCGTGCCCATCTCGGTCTTCTCATAATCCGCAGCCAGTGTACTCATGGATAGGTCCTCCTCCGAGTTTTTGCTCAAGCAAAAACGGCTTCAAAAAACATTCATAGTTAAATTTATGATCCGGCAAAGCGACTATATCATGATAGCTGCCCAAACCTTGTCTTATTGTATACTATACCATCCCGGCAAAAATATGACAATGAAATGCAAATCAAGAATTCGGGTCGTTCACATCATGCTCTTCCAAAAACTTAATGTCAAAGTCGCCGGCCAGAAACTTCTTATGCTCAAGCAGCTTTAAATGAAAAGGAATCGTTGAGTGAATTCCCTCAATGGTAAATTCGGACAATGCCCGCTTCATCCGCTGCACAGCCTCTTCCCTGTCCGATCCCCAAACGATCAGCTTGGCGATCATGGAATCGTAATGCGGCGAGATCGTGTATCCAGGGTAGGCTGCGCTATCCACCCGCACCCCAAAGCCGCCCGGCGGCAAATAAAACTGGATCTGGCCGGCAGATGGCATGAAATTGCGTTCGGGATCCTCCGCGTTAATCCGGCACTCGATCGCCCAACCGTTGATCTTCACGTCATCCTGGGTAAAGGAAAGCGGCGCCCCTTCGGCCACACGAATCATCTCTTTAATGATATCGATGCCGGTAATCAACTCCGTCACTGGATGCTCCACCTGAATGCGCGTGTTCATTTCCATGAAATAAAACTGTCCGTCGGGACCAAGTAAAAATTCAAGCGTACCTGCGCCGCTATAGTCTACAGCCTTAGCTGCACGCACAGCCGCTTCTCCCATCCTTGAGCGGGTTTCTGGTGTCAGAATCGGGCACGGCGCTTCTTCTACCAGCTTCTGGCGGCGGCGCTGCACGGAACAGTCACGCTCACCTAAATGCACAACATTGCCGTGCTTATCAGCCAGAATCTGTATTTCGACGTGCTTCATTCCCGTTAAATACTTTTCCAGATAGACCCCGGCATTACCGAAAGCATTCTGTGCCTCCTGCTGCGCGGTGGTAATTTGTTGAATCAGCATTTCCTCGTTCTCGGCCAGCCGAATCCCTTTGCCTCCGCCACCGGCCGTTGCTTTAATAATGACGGGATAGCCGATTTCCCGGGAGATCCGGATGGCCTCGTCCATATCTTCCACAAGTCCGTCAGAACCCGGAATAACCGGTACGCCCGCATCCTTCATCGTCTGCTTGGCTACAGACTTGTCGCCCATTCTGCTGATAGCATCGGGAGAAGGTCCGATAAACGTGATGTTGCAGCTTTCGCAAATTTCCGCGAAATCCGCATTCTCCGCCAAAAAACCGTAGCCCGGGTGTATGGCATCCGTTTCCGTAAGCGTAGCTACGCTCATCAGGTTTGTATAGTTCAGATAGCTGTCTTTAGAGAGCGTCGGTCCGATACAGTAGGCCTCGTCCGCCAAACGGACATGAAGAGACTCCCGATCGGCCTCGGAATATACCGCGACCGTGGAGATGCCGAGCTCACGGCAGGCGCGGATAATCCGAACGGCGATTTCACCGCGGTTGGCAATCAAGATTTTCTGAAACTTCAATGATGTTCTCCTCCTACTTACTCCGGTTTTACCAGGAATAAAGGCTGACCGTATTCGACCAACTGGCCGTTTTCTACCAGTACTTCGACAATTTCACCTTTAACCTCGGCTTCAATCTCGTTCATCAGCTTCATTGCTTCGAGGATGCAGACAACCGTCTTTTCCTTCACTTTGCTGCCCTTGGAAACGAACGGCGCCGCTCCCGGAGACGGAGATTCATAGAATGTGCCTACCATTGGAGATACGATTGTATGTAAGCCGGCATCAGCTGCGGCAGGCGTCTCGGCTGCCGATATGTTTGCGGCTGCAGCAGGAGCTGCAGGAATAGTCTGCTGAACGGCTGCAGGCGCATAAGCTTGCACCGCAGGGGCGGCAGTGACGACGACCTGTTCGGTTTTATTCGGTTTCCGAATCAAAAGGCGGGAGCCTTCGTTTTCAATTTCCAGCTCTTGTAAAGAGGTTTGATCCACTAGCTTAATCAGTTCTTTGATTTCGCTTAACTTAAACAAATAGATTCACTCCTTTGGCGTCTTGTCCCAGCCGGCAGCAGCTTGCTGCGTAAAGCGGCTGAAACGTAAGGTGAAACAAACGACGTTGTTATTATATCACAATCTTCCGGCAAGGAAAGAGTTTCTTGGTGCTTGCCTATGAAGTAAGTTACAACACCGCTTGATTCACGCAGAGACACCATGTAAAACAATCACCCTAAGAAATGTGACGTTTCAGCTGGTACATATGAACAAAGAGTCCCGCAAAGGGGACTCTTGTTCAGCAGAATGGCAAATTCAGTTTAAGGTTTATACTGTATCGCAATATGGTCCGGGATGATATTAAGCTCTTTCATGACTTGATCGGCAATGCTGACGGCTTGACTTTTTTCCAGCTTGTTCGCTTGAACCGTCACTTTCCATTTTTCCCCGTCCTGGGTAATCACTGCTTGCGGAAATTCCTTCATGAGATTTTCTTCCAAATAAGAGATCTTCGTTTCCATGTCCTGAAGCTTTTGCAGATCCGTCTGCGCTTTGACGGCAGTTTCCTGCGTTTGCTTAGTGTCGGCCAAAATGGTC
The DNA here is from genome assembly GCF_057814255.1 of Paenibacillus sp. F024. Taxonomy (NCBI): domain Bacteria; kingdom Bacillati; phylum Bacillota; class Bacilli; order Caryophanales; family Paenibacillaceae; genus Paenibacillus; species Paenibacillus sp. F024. The sequence continues at coordinate 15,255 of NZ_JBVASZ010000041.1, read as the reverse complement.
ATCAACGCTTCAACCTGTTTGGACATCGCTTCATCGCGCTTCATTTGCAGATTGATAAAATAATCGGAGCCTGAGGTAGCCTGGGCCTTCATTTGTTCCAGTACTCTGGCGTTTTGGCCTCCGGAATTCGAGTCATTCTTGGAGACAGGCTGCGCCGTCGTCGGATCCGCACCGGATTCCGGTTCAACTGCGGAAGGGGTTTCGGCGTTCGGACTGCTCTTTTGCGGGTCGGACTTGGCTCCGCCGTCAGCGGCAGGCTGCTGCTTGCTTTGCTGCGGCGCTGTCTGTACATTGGCTGTACCCTGAGGCACGCCGTCCAATTGGCCTGCGTTGATAATGACTTCTTCGGCTTTCGTTCCGCTGGCCGTATTCAACTCCAATTGACTTACGTCTTCCGTAAACAAATAGTAGGCTGACAAAACGACCATCAAGCTCAGCATGGATACAAGCCAAATTGTTTGTTTTTTCGAGTTCATCTCTATTCCTCCTTAAATGAGTTCATTGCTTTTTCTCTGCTTCTAACGCGGTTTATTGTTTCCGCGGCAGGATGGAAATCCGGTGGGGAGGGACGCCAAGTCCTCGTTCCACAGCCTCGGATATCATCTTTTTCACCGTCAAATTTTCCGCCCCTCTAGCCACGACCAGCACACCGCGGATGTGAGGCTTGATCGTTTTGGCAACGAGAGGCTTCTTGCCTCCGGACACCTCGTAAAGCACAACCTCCCCTTTGCGTGAAATATCGGTAATATGCCTTTTGGTTCCTTGTTGGTCCTGCTCATTGGTGGTTTGCTGCGTTTCCTGGGTGTTGCGTTCAACCGTGACCTCCTCGGTTGATTCAATCGTGACGAGCACCTCCACCTCGCCTACCCCGACAATTTTGCTCAAAATCTCCCTAAGCTGCGATTGATAGGCCTCTTCAAATTCACGGAATGGGCCGGACTCCTTGCCGCTCGATCCGAAGACCGGCTGTGTTTGATCGACAGGAGAAGCGCGCCCCTCACCGATGGGATCCACCTCTTTCACCGAAATGAAAGCGTTCAGTATCATCAATGCGGCTCCGACTAATCCCGTCAGCAGCAGCCAGCGGAGGGTCTGGATTCGTTTGGGTCCGCCCGGCCCGCCGCTAAAGAGGCTCCATGGCCATTTTGATTTCTCCGTGTTGTCTCCCATCGATTCACCTCCTCGAGGATATTCCGATCTGAAGCTGAATTTGGTCCTTGGTGAGCTGCCAGTCCTGCTCCAGCATCAGCATGATTTGCGTCTGTTTCTGCAGCGCCTCCGGCGGCAGGCTATCCGTCTGTTTATCTTCCGATGCCCATACCGGAGTCGAATTTTTATCTTTTCGGCCTTCACCAACTTGAACCGCTGCAATGCCAATCGGTTCCACCGGCTTGACGGGCTCTTTGTTCCCCGCTGCTCGTGACAGCCCTTGCTTCAGCTCTTTTGTGTTTGAAGGAACAAAGTCCAGTGACAACGCCACACTCTGAATGACAGCTTGCCCGTTCTCGTCCGATTTGGTGGCAACCTTCACGCTTTGCACCTGTACCCCGCCTGTTTGTTCAATTTTGCGCTTGATTAATTCGGAAACCTGATTTTGCACCATCCGGTGGGTCTGCTCCTCCTGTTTTAGCCTCAGCGCCTCCGCTCTTTGCTGTATGGCGGGAAGCGGCTCTATCGGGTCTGCCCCGTTACCGCTCTGCCAGCTCCAGGCGGCGTCCTGTTTGAACAGCGCTTCACCAATCCTCTGGTCAATAAGGGGGCGCTTTTCAAACAAGGTTAAAACAGGCTGCAGCAGCGTCAGCAGAAGAAACAGGGAGATCACCGTTTTGACATAGCGCTGCATCGATTGATTCGGCAGCAGCAAATCCACGAAGGTCGCAAGCAATATGACGAGTATGACCGATTTAAGCCAGCCGCTCAGGAAGTCCATAGCGGATCCCCCTTCCCCGTTCGGAGATCACCGCATCATCACGGATACGTTTCCCGCCGCAATCAGGATTGTAATTGCCAAGAAAAACATCAGCCCTACCGCCGCCAATGCAGCGAATACGTAAATCAAGCTTTTTCCGATTGTTTCCAGACATGCGATCATCGGATGATCGCCTAACGGTTGCATCACCGCCGCAGACAGATTATAGATAAACGCGAGCGCAATAATTTTCAGCGCGGGAAACGCGCACAGGACCATGATAATGACGACTCCCGACAGCCCTACCGCATTTTTAACCAAAAGCGATGCCCCAATGACCGTTTCCGATGCGTCGGAGAACAGCCTGCCTACGACCGGCACGAAATTGCCGGCGATATATTTGGCCGTTCGGATCGTCACTCCGTCCGCAATCGCGCTCGTGCCGCCCTGAACCGAAACCACCCCGAGAAAAACGGTAACGAATACCCCCAGACAGCCCAAGCTGATATTTCGCAGTAAATTGGCAAGCTGCGTCACCTTGTATTTGTCTGACAGCGCGCTTACGATATGAAGCACCGCCGAAAAAAACAGCAGGGGAAAGACGACAAAATAGATCGCCGTCCCTACGGCATGAACCATGAACACGATCAGCGGATGCAGCACGGATACGGAAACGACATTCCCCATCGAGGCCAGCAGCGTAAGGAGCAGCGGAACGACAGCAATCATAAAGTGCGTCATGTCCGAAATCGCGGCTTTGGCGTAGCCGATCGCCAGGTTAAAGCTGTTGACCGCCATAATCATCAGCACCATAAAGGAAATGGCGTAGGCGATTTTGCTCACGTTGTTTTTCTCAAAGGAGCTCTGAAGCGTCTCCAGCAGCATGCTGAAAACCGATAAGATCACAATGGAAGCCAGCAGCTTGCCGCCATAAATCAGCTCGTGAAAAAAGTACTTCATAAGCCCGGAGAAAATCGATCCGATGCCGAACTCTTTGGCTCCAAGCAGCAGCTCCATGAATGAAGGCGCTGCGGAATCGGGAAAATACCCTCCGTATTGCCTCATCAAGCGGCTCCAGAACTGCTCCACTTGATCCAGGGGCAGCCGCTCCGCCTGCTCCCGTATCAGTTCTTCTGCCGGCGTCGCTGCGTAGGCGGTTATTTCACATCCCCCCTGCTTCCAGCAGCTTATGGAATTCCCTCCGTCAAACAGCAGCGCCGTCACTACAGCGATCCAGAGAAGCAGCAGCTTCCGACGTCTATCCTTGCCCTTGCCTTCGATCAAATCGAGGCTTCTCTCAAGCGGCATACGTTTTTTCAGATGCAGCATAGCTTCATCTCCCGGTTCGCTTCGCTCTCCAGCCCGCTGCGACAGTTCAAGCGGGAAGCAGCTTGACTACGGTTTCGATGATGACCGATACGATCGGAATGGCCATCACCATAATAAGAATTTTGCCGGAGAGCTCAATCTTGGAGGCAATCGCTTCCTGCCCCGCGTCTCTGACGACCTGCGCCCCGAACTCCGCGATATAGGCGATGCCGATGATTTTCAATATGGTCTTGAGAAAGATCAGGTTGATCTCGGCCTTGTTCGCCAGCTCCTCCAGTACTCCGATCACGGTCGATATTTTGCCGATCAAGAACAAAAAGATCGTAATCCCCGTGAAGGTGGTAAGTAAAAAGGCGAACATCGGCTTCTGCTCTTTGATGATCAGCACAAGGACGGTCGTGATCAACCCGAGTCCTACCACTTGTATGATCTCCACAGGCTTCACCCCCTCTTACTGGAAGAGGAATATCGTTTTGATTTCATTGAAGAGGCTGTCTAACAAACGGACGACCATAAACAGAACCACGACAAAACCGATGACGGTTACCCAATGTGCCATATCTTCTTTGCCCATCTGCTTGAGTACAGTATGAATCATAGCGATAATGATGCCGATGCCGGCAATCTGGAATATCGCGTTTACATCTACGTTCATTGGCGGCACCTCACCTAATACATCAAGATTACGACGAGTAGCCCCATCAGTAGTCCCAGGCTTTTCCACATTCGTTCATACCGCTGCTGTTCCTCCCGGGCGCTTTCCACTTCCGCTTGCAGTTGACTGACGGCCAATCGGAGATGCTTGACCTGATCCTCTCTGTCGGTCAGTCCCAGGGTAGAGCCGAGCTGCAGCAGCACATCCCTCTCGTTTGGCTTCATGGAGGTGTACCTCCAGCCTGCCTTCAGCGTCTGCTCCCAGACCAATTGGACCGAGCGCCCGTCCGGTTTCGCCAGCTCAGCCGCCGTATCCTGAAACAATGTACCTACCGGATGGGTCCCTGTTCTTCCGGTTTGTCTGAGTGCTTCCGCTAGCGGGGTGAAACCGTACACGATTTCCGACTCCAGCCGCTGCAAGAGCCGGATCAGCTCGGAGACCTGCTTGGGCCTTCGCGACAATTGGGATGCCTGATAAAAACCCAGAAGGGTACCCGCCAGCAGAATCAGCATAGCACCCAACAGCTTCAGCATTCGGGGTCCCTTCTTTCGCGCTCTCTCATAAGGTCATCCCCCCTCTCAAGGTATGCCGGTCATCCAATCGTTTGCCAAGCGGATCATACACCGCCGTAACCGGGCCCGAAGCTGCCGCTTCAGCCATCGTCCCTCGGCGCAAAACAACGAATCGTTCAAATACGCCGGCTTCAAGCAGTTCACGCAGGATCGGTCTTCGCTTTACATCCTCGAGATCCCGGCCATGTGCAGTAGCTATGACACTGATTCCCGCATGAAGCGCTTCATGTATGGCGCTTGCATCCTCTGCCCGTCCGATTTCATCGGCGATCAGCACCTCCGGAGACAAGGAACGGATCATCATCATCATGCCTTCGGCCTTCGGGCATCCATCCAGCACATCGGTTCTGGGACCGACGTCAAAAGCGGGTACGCCTTTCACGCAGGCTGCGATCTCTGAGCGTTCATCCACGATGCCCACCTTAAAGCTCCTGTGAGGCCTTGGCGATTCGTTTTCCTTGCCGCCTGAGCTAAGAAGCCGGGCCAAATCGCGGATAAATGTGGTTTTTCCCTGCTGCGGGGGGGAAATGACCAGTGTTCTATAAACGAATCCGGCTTTGGGCTCCAGCAGGTAAGGCAAAGCTCTTGCCGCCGCTTGTTTCCATTCCCGGGCAAGCCGTATGTTGAACCCGCTGATGTCCTTTATATATTTCACTTTGCCCTGTTCGACCAACGTCCTTCCGGAGAGACCAATCCGATGTCCGCCGGCGACAGTGATAAATCCCCGCTTCAGCTCTTCCTCGAACGTGTACATGGAATGCTGGGTCAATAGCTCCAGCAGCGTTGCGCAATCTTTGCGGGTCGGCCGGTATGCCTGCTCGGGGTTCGGGCTCAAGCCGCCTTTTTCGGCAACAAAGCCGTGTCCTGTGCTCCATATGACTTCAAGCGGACGCGACTCGCGAATCCGGATTTCTTGCAATTCGACTTGAATGGATATTGGTAGAGTTGATAGAATTTGCCGCACAGAGGCAGAAAAAAACGGCAGCACCGATCCGATCAAAGCACATTCCTCCTACATTGCGACGGTTACACTGATGGAATCCAGTGTCAGTCGTCAATCATCATTGCGACGGTTACGGCGCTTTACTTGCCGTCAGTCGTCAATCAACATTGCGACGTCATTACGGCAGCCCCTCGGCTTAAGTCTCAACAAACACTGTGTTCGTACGACGAGGCCTCCGGCGTCAGTCTGTCCAACTTCTACAATCATGTGTATGCCCTGCCTAGTGAAATATGACAGATTACTTTTTTAAGATTCCGATAAAAATGCAGCTGACTCCCGCCATCACCCATAACATTTTGCCGACCGAAAGCTTATCCGCCAGCCCTATCAGACCAATCGTCGTCGTCGTCAGAAGCACAAACGGCCCTACGAGCGCAAGACCCGAGTTCACCAGCAGCGCTTTCTCAATCTGGTTAAAGCGGAGCATCAGCATGGCCGCGGCGATTTCGATACTTCCCGAAACAATTCGGATCATGGCCATACTGAGCACAATTTTGTTCAACATCGACATCCGTCTCACCCCATCCATTGGTTTCTATACCCATCCTATGCGAGCTCGTCTTAATTTAGGAATGCTGGGCACAACCCCAATCGAAAATGCATATGATGACACAGTAATCCAAGACTAACTTACAGCGAGGCGATAAAAGATGGAGGTTATAACACCGCTGCAGTGGAATGCCCTGCTCAGCGATCCGACCGGACGCCGGACACATAAACCGCGCTTATTGGGCAAAACAATGGTGATTGACAAAGGACTGGGGCTTCACGCCTTGGAGGATTTGCTGCAGACGGCAGGCGCCTATATCGACATGCTGAAAATCGGCTTCGGCACCTCGCCGCTCTATATGACGGATTTCCTAAAGAAAAAAATAGAGATGGCCAAAGCATATGACATTACAGTGTATCCTGGAGGCACATTCCTGGAAGTGGCGATCCGTCAGCACAAGATAGACCACTATTTTCAAATGGCGGCGCTTTTGGGCTTTAACGGTCTGGAAATCTCGGATGGGACCATTGAAATTTCGCGCAATCTGCGCAGCGAACTCATCTGCCGCGGCCTCAATGAAGGATTTAAGGTCATTACCGAATACGGAAAAAAAGGATGGGGCTCAACCATTGAAATTGAGGAACTGATCCAAACGGTAACGATCGATTCACAGCTTGGCGCCAGTCTGATTACGATTGAAGGAAGGGAATCGGGTAAAGGCGTGGGCATCTATGACGCCAACGGAGCATGCAAAGATCAAGAGATAGAGCAGGTCCTGCAACGAGTGCCAAGAGCCGACCTTTTGTTATGGGAAGCCCCGCAAAAGGAACAGCAGGTGCACCTGCTGCACATGCTTGGCACGGACATCCACCTCGGCAACATTGCTCCTGGAGATGTCATCGCATTAGAGGCTTTAAGACGGGGGCTTAGATCGGATACATTGCTTCTGGCTGATGAAGCCAGGCAGGAATCCTATCAAAGCTTCAACTGGCAAATCTAGAAAGGAAGGCTGTGCTAAGGCATGAATGTGCAGGTCATCGCCAGCGTGGGCGAAGCGCTTACGGATGAGCTTCAGAACAAAACGGTGATCGTTATCGATGTGCTGCGGGCCACATCCACTATACTGACGGCGCTTACGAACGGCAGCAGGTCCATTATTCCAACCGAAACCGTATCGCAGGCCAAAAGCCTGCAGCTTCCGGAAGACTTGCTTGGAGGCGAACGCAGCTGCAAGAAGATACCCGGTTTTGACCTCGGCAATTCTCCGTTCGAATATTCTGCTAAGGACGTGGCGGGAAAACGTATTATCATGACTACCACAAACGGCACCAGGGCAGTGCAAAAATCACATAAAGCGTCGCATATTTTGGCAGGATCATTGCTGAATGCATCCAGCTGCGCCGCCCAAGCGTTAAAGCTGCAAAAAGAGATTGCTCTGCTATGTGCGGGGACTCACGACGTATTCAGTCTGGAAGACGGACTGTGTGCAGGATTGCTGACTGACGAGCTGGTCCGCCTAACCGGCGGCGACTGCGAGGTTAACGACTTGGGCTTGGCCATGATGCATGCGTACCGCCAAACGCAGGACCGGCTCGCTGAGACGATTCTGTCATGCGCAAACGGCAAGCGCCTGACCCGCCTCGGCTTTAAAGAAGATGTTCTTTATTGCAGTCAGGTCAACCGGATTCAAGCCGTCCCGTATTTCCAGGGTGGCGCCATGATGATTTAAAAGACGATCAGAGCAGCATCGAAGCAATCAGGAAACAACGGCCTAAATCTGCAGCGGGAAGCCGCCGTTTATGTCTATCGGCGGCCTTACCGTATTGTATTCCACAATCCGCTGTGCAATTGAGATAAACAGAGAAGGCTTCGTTCTAATTCGGTTGACCCCTCATACATATAAAGAGAAACCAAATGGACAAGGGGCTTAGCCATGAACGGAGACATACTGCTTGTTGCACTGATTATCATCGGGCTGATCGGCCGTTCTCATATTATTACGACAGCCGCCTGTGTACTTTTAATCATGAAGCTCATCAGTCTGGATCGGTATTTGCCAACCATTGAACGAAGGGGACTCGAGCTCGGGCTGCTCTTTTTGACGATGGGGGTTCTGGTTCCCTTTGCAAGTGAGAGAATTTCAATCAAAGACGTAACCTCCATGTTTACCACTTGGCCCGGTATCCTGGCCCTGCTGGGCGGAGCGATCGCCACGTACATGAACGGCAAGGGGCTCGAGCTATTAAAAATAGACCCACAAATGATTGTGGGCCTTGTCATCGGTTCGATCTTCGGAATTATTTTTCTTAAGGGTATTCCTGTCGGTCCGTTAATGGCCGCAGGGATTACTGCTTTTTTGCTCAAAGTGTTTACGTTCTTGTTTGATAAAATACGCTAGCTTATCTTCTTTCTGACGGTCCGCCGACAAATACAGTTTGATCCGTATCCAGGCCGTATGCGGTGTGCAGAGCTTGTACCACTTCGTTCAAACGGCCGTTCTCGATGACGCAGGATGTCTTGATTTCGGACGTGCTGACCAGCAGAATGCTGATGCCAAGCTCCGAGATCACTTCGAACATTTTGGCGGCAACACCCGGAGTGCTTACCATACCTGCGCCGACAATGGACACTTTGACCAGATTCGTTTCGGAAGTCACTTCACTGAAGCCTACGGAAGAGCGGATGCCTTGGATCACCTGCAGCGCTTTGTCCAGGTCGGACGACGATACCGTGAAGGAGAAGTCCGCGAGTCCGTTGAGAACCCCGCTTTGCACGATGATGTCCACATCAATCTGTTCTTTTGCCAGAGCCGTGAACACCTTAGCCAGTTGGCCCGGTTTCTCTTCCACACCCAGAATGCTGATTCTCGCTACATTTTTGTCGTATGCAATGCCGCGTACCACGATGCCTTGTTCCATCGCCGCTTCCTCCTTCACTTTCGTACCTTCGTTATGGTTAAAGCTGGATCTAACCACCAGCTTAACATTGTAATTTTTTGCGTACTCAACGGCTCTCGGATGAAGAACCGCCGCTCCGAGATTGGCAAGCTCGAGCATTTCATCGTACGAGATTTCGTTTAACTTACGCGCACATTTTACGATGCGCGGGTCGGTTGAATAAACGCCGTCCACATCGGTGAAAATTTCACACACATCCGCCTGAATCGCCGCGGCAAGCGCAACGGCCGTCGTATCCGATCCGCCGCGGCCAAGCGTCGTGATCTCGCCCTCCTCGGTCATGCCCTGAAAGCCTGCAACGATGACAATCTTTCCTTCTTCCAGCGCATTAAGCACACGCTGCGGTTGAATATCCGTAATCCGGGCTTTGCCGTGGACCGCTTCCGTGTACATCCCCGCCTGCCAACCGGTGAAGGAAACCGCCGAACCTCCCAGACTATGTATCGCCATGGACAACAAAGCTATCGAAACCTGCTCCCCTGTCGTCAGCAGCATATCCATCTCACGCGCAGGAGGGGTACCCGGATAAATTTGTTTGGACAAGTCAATTAAATCGTCCGTGGTATCTCCCATCGCCGAAACGACAACCACGCACCGATGGCCCTCGCGTTGTCTCTCTACCACACGGTTGGCCACACGTTTCATCCGCTCCGCATCACCAACGGAGCTTCCGCCGAATTTCATAACTATCAGAGACAAAACTGCTCACTCCCTACACAAGCATTTGCATAACTAATAAAAGATTATATCATAAGCCCTATGTCTCTTGAAATAGAAAAATGGTATTGAACAAGGGCTCTATAAGAAAAGCATACAGCAATATTTGCTTATTTGCTGCTTCCCCCCGGCTTCTCCAGAGCGTACAGCTCGTCTTCCATTGCAGACATTTTATCCAGCAGCATCCGTCTTGCGTCCCCTATGGCCTGATTGTAGACCGATGGCCCCAACATCCCGATCATAAAATCAATCCACTGCTCGGCCTCCAGATTTCCGATCGATTCGCCTCTTTGCTCTTCAAAATATTGCTGAACACGCCAAACCATCTGCTCTTTTTGCTCTTTGGGAAGCTTCAAAAAATTCATCCGTTCGTTGCTCCTTTTTTCGGGTTGGCTTCAATACGCCCAATTTCCGCCGCGAAAGACCGGCTCAATCGTGCCGTCCGGCAGTTCGCCGTCAATGTCGAGCTCGACCGAACCAATCATGAAATCCACATGAGTCAAGCTGACATTGGCTCCCGCTTTGAGCAGCTCTTCCTGCGACAGCTTTGTTCCATTCCGCAGGTTAACCGGATAGGCACTGCCTAATGCAACGTGGCAGGATGCATTCTCGTCCACGCCGGTATTGAAGAAAATCCGGTTTAGATTGGAAATCGGCGAGTCATGCGGCACAAGCGCAATTTCACCCAGATACCGCGCTCCCTCATCCGTGTCAAGCAAAGAGGCAAGATGCTCTTGACCTACTTCTGCAGAATAATTCACCGCCCTTCCGTCCTTGAAGGTGATGACAAAGCGGTCAACCAGGCGTCCGTTCAAATTCAGCGGCTTCGTGCTGGTCACCGTACCGTTAACACCCTCCCTCTTAGGAAGAGTAAAAACTTCCTCCGTAGGCATATTCGGCACGAAATATACCCCGCGCTCGTTGGTGTCCCCGCCCCCCAACCAAATATGATCTTCCGGTAGCTCCACCGTCAAATCCGTTCCGGGCGCTTTATAATAAAGCTTCTTGTATCCTTTTCGATTCAACAGGTCCTGCCTCTTCTTGAGTTCTGCAATATGGTTTTGCCAAGCGGACACCGGATCGTCCGTATTCACACGATTCATGTAGAAGATCGTATCCCACATAACCTTCACGCGTTCATCCTCCGGCACCTCGGGGAACACCCTGGCTGCCCACGCGCGGGTCGGAGCTTTGACCAGACACCAGCTGAGCTTGTTGGTCCGCACGTATCCCTGAAATGTCCGCCTTGCCGTCGCTGCAGCTTTGGCAGCCGCGGATACTTTATCCGGATCAATGCCCTGGAATAAGTCCGGATCCGGAACCTTAATGTGCAGCAGCGCGCCTCCCCCTTCGGCCAACCGCTCCATCATGTCCGGGATCCATTCGGGATAATAGGTGAACGATTCGTCCCGGGCATAGGTAAAGCGTGCGCGGGTCACAGCCTCGTCCTCCCAATTGACCTGTACATATTTGGCACCGGCCTCGTATGCTTTTTGCACGACTTTCCTGGTAAACTCGGCGGTCTCCAGGGGAGATTCAACCAATAAAATCTGTCCGGGACTGAGATTGACTCCCACGCGGATGACGAGCTCGGCATACTTCTCCAAATTTTTCTCGAAATCGTTCATGACAGCAGGCTCCTTATCCTCATCAGGCTTCTTTTAAATCTACTATACCCAATACAGGAGCAGAAAAAAAGAGAGGCGAACCGCACTTCTGTTTCGTAACGCATCCGTTTCCTTTACACCTCTTACATTCACAAAATGGATCATTTTAAGTGTACCTTGAACGAATTACGTCAGCCGTCAGCCGTCTGTTTCTTATCACCGTGACATACACACATTTTTGGTCATAGCCCACCCTCCGAACCGCCCTCATTCATAAGATGCAGAATGCTAAGGCGGAAGGAGGCTGTTATCAATGAGCTTTGTAAGAGGATTTGGTCATGGATTTACTTCCACGGGTGTGATTCTCGTCCTTTTCATCCTTCTTGTGATTGTTTCGGCTGCATGGTTCATCTGATCTTTTTCACCACCAAACGCCCGGGCTTGCAGCCCGAGCGTTTGGTTCCGATGGATCATGCCTGGCGCTTCGCGCAATAGGTATCCCCAAAGGTAAGGCCGCGCTGCTTTAACATCAGATGAGACAGCAGAGCCGTCAGGCATCCTAAAACTCCCATCCAAATAAAACCCTGCTGCAAGGTCAGCCAATCTCCGGCTGTCCCCATAATCAAGGGACCCGCAAACATCCCCAAGCCATAGATCGCCTGGTAAAATCCCATCGCCGTAGCCCTCTTTCCCGCCTCCATATGCTTTATGCTAAGCGCCATCAAGACAGGCGCAGCGAGTCCCCGGCCAATCCCGGCAAAGCATTGCGTGAGCATCAGAATCCATAACGATGAAGAAAATGGAATAAGAATCGTGAAGATCCCGGAAAAGATAAATCCGATGATAATGATATTTTTTTCACCCAGCTTATGCGCCATATATTTGCCCCCTACCAGCGACGCTACCGCCATTGGAAATGTCGAAAAAAACGTCAGCAGTCCCATGTCCAGCTTCGTTGCGCCGATCGATTGAGCATAAACGGGGGTAAATCCGAAAACCGTGGCGAATGTCAGCACTTGAAAAAGGATGGCAAGTAAAGAGACGGTCAGCAGCGTCTTGTCGCCGCCCACCTCGATCACGCTTTTGAAGGTCATGGGCTGTGTGCTTTTCTTGGGGGTCTCTACCAGAAAAAAAGCACCTGCAAGTCCTAACGCTCCTACAGCCGCACCGATAAGAAAAGAAGATTCCCAACCATACATATCGGCAAACCATCCGCCGCAAAGAATTCCGAACATCTGCCCGAGAGAATTGTAAAATGATATCGTTCCGATGGCTTGAGTCGTCTCTTCCTTACGGTAGTAGCTGGCAAACAAAACCGTAAAGTCTACCCAAGTCGCCGCAGCCGCTCCTGCCGCTGCCCTTAGCAGCAAAATCCACGTCAGTTCCTGTGTGACCAAAATCCCGATACCGGATAAAACCGAAAAAACCAAACCGAATATAATAAACAATTTCTGCTTGTGATAACGGTCCGAGATGATTCCTACAGGAATTCGCAGCAGCATTTGACTCAATCCGTACATGCCGACAATCAGTCCGGCCAAGCTGTAAGAAGCGCCAAGATATTCAACATATGCGGTTAGAATCGGCACACAGGTGTACATCGAAAACCAAAACAGCAATGTGACCGTACAAAACAGCGGTATTCTAAAGTTTCGCGCTTCCAGTCCGTCATTCATCCACGTTCTCTCCCTGTTTCCACCAATGTTTTTTTATGCACACGTTTACTATGTAATCATACTCGATTTCCAAAAACTTCTAAAGACTAAATTCCTTGATCCCCTTTTTAAAAAAGTGTTGATTTTTCAAATTCCTATGGTTATTATTGGGTATGACAGTTGAATAACAACGGGAGCTTGGGAGTTGCCAGGCTGAGAGGGTAGCCGATTGCTATCGACCGTAATACCTGATCTGGGTAATGCCAGCGGAGGAAAAGTCCTAGCCTTTGTGTATTCAAAGACCGCTTCTTTCCCGTTGCGGTCTTTTTTGTTTACATCGAGGTTTTCTCCGCTTGATCACATTCATTCTGAGGAGGAATTGAAATGGCAAGCGAAATCAAAGCAAAAGAAGGAGCCGCTCCCAATCTTTCAGCGATTCCAGGGAGTAAGAAGGTGTATGTGCAGGGCTCGCGCGAGGATCTTAAGGTCCCCATGCGTGAAATTAGTTTAACCCCGACAACCCGAGGCGACAGCGTAGAAGAAAATCCACCTGTTAGGGTATATGATTGCAGCGGTCCTTACACCGACAACGAGCTCCAAACCGATATTCGCTCGGGTCTTCCGCTTAACCGCCGGAATTGGATATTGGAGCGCGGTGATGTCGAGGAATACGAGGGAAGAAAGATCAAGCCTGAGGACAACGGTTATCTGAAAGAGGAATCTGTTGATCAGGCGGAAATATTCCCGGGTTTGCAGCGTAAGCCGTTACGAGCCAAGAGCGGCTCGAATGTTACGCAAATGCATTATGCCAAAAAAGGGATTATCACACCTGAGATGGAATATATCGCCATTCGCGAGAATGTTTCACCGGAATTTGTTCGCAGCGAGGTCGCAAGAGGCCGTGCGATCATCCCCTCCAACATCAATCACCCGGAAAGCGAACCGATGATTATCGGCAGTAAATTTTTAGTGAAAATCAATGCCAATATCGGAAATTCGGCGGTCGCTTCGTCGATTGATGAAGAAGTTGAAAAAATGAGATGGGCGACTCGCTGGGGCGCAGATACCATCATGGATCTGTCGACGGGCAAAAATATTCATACCACCCGTGAATGGATTGTTCGCAACTCCCCCGTACCGATCGGTACCGTTCCACTTTATCAAGCCTTGGAAAAAGTCGGCGGTAAAGCGGAGGAGCTGACTTGGGAGATTTACCGGGATACCTTGATCGAACAAGCCGAACAAGGCGTTGACTACTTTACGATTCATGCCGGTGTGCTTTTACGCTATGTTCCTTTGACAGCGAAACGAGTTACGGGAATCGTTTCCCGTGGCGGCTCCATTATGGCCGCGTGGTGCTTGGCGCATCATAAGGAAAATTTCCTTTATACTCATTTTGAGGAAATTTGTGAAATTATGAAAACCTATGATGTTGCATTCTCCCTTGGTGATGGATTGCGTCCGGGCTCCATTGCGGATGCCAACGATGAAGCCCAATTCGCAGAGCTGGAAACGCTTGGTGAGCTGACCAAAATCGCATGGAAGCATGACGTTCAGGTTATGATTGAAGGACCCGGACACGTACCTATGCACATGATTAAAGAAAATGTGGATCGCCAGGTTGAAGTATGTCAGGAGGCTCCGTTCTACACTCTGGGTCCTCTTACGACAGATATCGCCCCTGGATATGACCATATTACTTCCGCCATCGGCGCAGCCATGATCGGCTGGTTCGGCACCGCTATGCTGTGCTATGTTACACCAAAGGAGCATTTGGGGCTTCCGAACAAGAACGATGTTCGCGAAGGAGTCATCGCGTATAAAATCGCAGCACATGCCGCGGATTTGGCCAAAGGCCATCCCGGAGCTCAGGAAAGAGACAATGCCTTATCCAAGGCGCGTTTTGAATTCCGTTGGAGAGATCAATTCCATTTATCCTTGGATCCGGAAAGAGCCATGGAATATCATGACGAGACGCTTCCTGCGGAAGGCGCCAAGACAGCCCATTTCTGTTCCATGTGCGGTCCCAAGTTCTGCAGCATGAGAATTACTCAGGACATTCGCGACTATGCCAAACAGCAAGGGCTTGAGGATCAGGAAGCTATTGATAAAGGCCTGGAGGAAAAATCCAAAGAGTTCAAGGAAGCTGGCGGTCTTATTTATAAATAATAAAACCATGAGGAGCTGTTTGTTGCCCAACAGCTCCTCTTTACTCTTTCTAGAGTAAAGGACTGATTTTTTTTTTTTTTCAGCCCCTCCTCATCAAACCGTACGTGAAGTTTTCCCTCATACGGCTTTCCGATGTTCGTCATTCATGCGCATGCGATTTACAAAAGCGTCTTTAGTCCATACATTTTGCAG
>NZ_JBVASZ010000040.1:0-32569 GCF_057814255.1 Paenibacillus sp. F024 | reverse complement strand
TTTGCCTCCGGCTTCCTTCAGATTCCGCCTCGCGACGGACACCCTTGCCCTTGGCTACGGTAGGCGCTCGCCAGCCCCCGTTCAGGACTTTCACCCTAAAGATGACGCCCATGCTGGGCGTACTACTAAAAAGAGACTGAGTCATGGCTCAGTCTCTTTCGATTGAAAAATCGGATTACAGCAAGAAATCCGATTCACGTTTGTTCATTTCTTCCTTCAGCAGCGTGTACATTTTGGCCGCGTCTTCCTTACGGGTTGACTCGGACAGCAGTTCCACGCGGACGGTGACCAGCTTCTGTCCGAACTGAATCGTCAGCTCGTCGCCCACCTTCACCGCGCTGCTCGGTTTGGCTTCCCTTCCGTTAATCCAGACACGCCCTTGCTCGGATACGTCCTTGGCAACCGTACGGCGCTTAATTAAACGGGAGAGCTTAAGGAACTTGTCCAGCCGCATTACTTCACCGCTTCTTTAAGCTTGTTGCCTGCCTTGAAGGCTGGAACCTTGGATTCAGGGATGGTGATTTCTTTACCGGTTTGCGGGTTGCGGCCCGTACGTCCGGAACGTTTACGCGTTTCAAATGTGCCGAAGCCAATCAGCTGCACCTTGTCACCATTCGACAAAGCTTCTGTTACTTCGCCAAGGAAGTTGTTCAATACAGATTCTACGTCTTTTTTGGTCAGGCCGCTTTTTTCAGCGATGTTGTTGATCAAATCGGTTTTGTTCATGAGTAAATTATCCTCCTCTTTGAATGACGCTAAGCTTATGTATTCTTTGTTTACCTAGGAAATTCCTGCAAAGACGCCTATTTTTTTAGAACTTTTTTTGCTTCCTGCCACAGAGACTCCATTTCCTGCAAATCAGTTTGCTCAAATGTCTTACCCTTTAAACGTAAATTCGACTCAATATAGCCGAATCTGTCGAAAAATTTTCGGTTGGCGTCAGCCATGGCCTCTTCGGGATCGACCTTCAAAAACCGGGCAAGATTAACGACAGCAAACAGCAGATCGCCGAGCTCCTCCTGCTGCTCCGCTTTACCGAACCGGTCGATCGCTTCCTTCACTTCAGCAAGCTCCGACTCCACAATGGGCAGCACCTCTTCCAGGGTGCTCCAATCAAAGCCGACCGCGGCGGCCTTCTTCTGCAGCTTATACGCCTTCATCAGCCCCGGCAAATCCCGCGGCACACCGGATAGTACCGATTGTTCATCCGGATTTATGCCTTTGCTGCGCTTTTCTTCGTCTTTGATTTGCTGCCAGTTGCTGAGCGCTTCGTCCGCATCCTCCGCCTGCATGGAGCCGAATACGTGCGGATGGCGGCGGATCAGCTTTTCGTTTAACCCGGAAATGACATCGAATACGGTAAAGGAGCCGGCTTCCGCTTCCATTTGCGAATGCAGCATGATTTGCAGCAGCAAGTCCCCTAATTCCTCGCACATATGGTCCGGATCGTCGTCGTCGATCGTTTCCAATACTTCATAGGCTTCTTCAATCAGGTTTTTACGCAGCGTCTTGTGCGTTTGCTCGCGGTCCCACGGGCACCCTTCCGGGCTTCGCAGAATCTCAACGATTTCATGCAAACGGGCGAAGGTGCGGCTGCGCACATCGTCCCGATCGGTCCGGGGCACCCACACCAGCGACAAGTTGCCATAGCCTTCTACACGGTCGAGCTCATACAAGGGCACCTCATAAACGCGTTCCTCCCCTGTCACGCCAAGCGAATGGCCAACGGTAACCGGATAGTCGTCCGGATACAGCTCCATGAGCGTCAGCTTCACGTCGGATGCCGTATAAACATCATAGACTTGCCCGATCAAGGTGTGCAGCTGCGGGTTCAGGCTGCTTCCTTGAAGCGAAGTGCCGTCAAGCAGCTGGAAGCCTTCAATGGGGTCAAAGCCAAGCCTCAAGAAGGCCTGATCGAGAAAGCTCTCGCCGCCCATCAATCCGAGCAGTACGCCTTCGGCCGCACAGCGCTCGCGGAGCAGCTGAACGGTCCGCTCGGCGACCATAGGGTGGCCGGGAACGGCATACAGCACTTCTCCGGCGCCGGGGGCCTTCGCCCGCGCGAGCAGCGTGGAGGCGATGGTTTCGTAGACGGTATCGAACGTTTCGTGGGCTTCATATACGCCGTCGAACGTCTCATAGCGCAGCCTGTGGTGATCGAGCATCGAGACCATCGGATGCTCCCTGGTGCGCAGATACAGCGTTCCGGCAGCCGCGCCGGCGGATTCGAGCTTTCTCCATACGCCCAGCGTCAATTGATTCGGGTCGCCGGTTCCGAGGCCGACAACGGTAATTTGCGGTTGCGTGGACATGTCGCAAGCGCCTCCTTGATTTTGATGCGGCGCTCCGCTTAGCGGAGCAGCCGGAGTTTACGAAGCAGCGCCAGGGGCTTGCCCTTAAGCTTGGGCACCTGCGCCAGCTCGGCGGCCGACACCGCGCCCAGGCGCAGCAGCGCGAGCGCATAAGCCAGCGCGCCCACGGCGACGCCGCAAAGCGCGATGATCGCGGCCATGCCCCGTTCGGGCAGGGCCGCGGGCAGCCGCGCGAGAAGCGGCGGAGCGCCGTGCGTCACGGCCAGCAGGCCGAGCGTCATGAAGCCGATGGCCAGCATCGGCTTCATGACGGCGCGGCCGCCCAGGGCCGTGACGCCGGCGGCGCGCAGCGCATGCGCGAGCGCGAGGCCGCCGGCAAGCGCGTAGGCGGCTACCGCGGCGGCCGCGGCGCCGGCGATGCCGTAGCGCGGCACGAGCAGCAGGTTGGCCGCGATCTTCACTCCCGCGGCCAACAGCAGGTACAGCGCCGGCGCACGCACGGCGCCGAGCCCCTGCAGCACGCTGCCTGCTACAATATTGATCACCGAGAACAGCGCGGTGAACGATAGGATCGCCATCGCCGCCGTGCCTTCGGCGCTTTTGAAGAACATCACGTTCAGCGGCCGGGCCAGCATGGACAGCCCGACCGCGGCGGCCAGTCCGATCAGCCAGGTGAACCGCAGCGACATCGCCGCCCTGCTGCGCACCGCCTCCAGATCCCCCCGCTGTCTGGCTTCGGCCATCGCCGGAACCAGAGCCGCCGACATCGATGAAGCAATCATTGCTACCAGCTGCACCAAAGGCAGGCCATGATTATAAAGCCCGAATTGGTAAAGCGCCCCGGTTTCGTCATAGCCTGACATCTGAAGAAGCCTCGGAAGCGTGAAGGAATCCACGAGCGTCAATATAGGAACCGCAAGGGTACCAAGGCAGAGCGGTATCGCGTAGACGGCCAACCGCTTCGTCAGCGCCCAATCGCGCTTCCAATCCCAGCCTCCGCCCATGGCGGCACCCCTCACCACCTCCGGCCGATCCAAAGCCCCCCGGTCCCGCCGCCAAAAAAACAGCATGACGGCCAAACCCGCCATCGCTCCGGTCACCGAACCGAAGGTGGCGCCTGCGGCAATCCACTCCGGTCCACAGCCCAGACGCATAAGCACCAGCAGCAGGATCAGCATCGTGCCTACCCGAACCGCTTGTTCCGCCACCTGCGACCAGGCGGTCGGAACCATGTTTTGAAAGCCTTGATAATAACCCCGCAGGCAGGACATGACCGGTACGACCAGCAGCGCAAAAGATACACTTCGAATCGCCTCTGCGGTTTGCGGGGCGCCGATCCAGTCCCCGATCCTGCCGGCTCCGAAATACAACAGCAAAAAAAAGCCTATCCCTGTTCCCGTCAGGACAACCAAGGCCACACGAAGTACACGGCGCGCTTCGTCATAGCGTCGGTCGACCGCATACTCGGATACAAATTTCGAGATGACCAGCGGAAAACCGGCCGTCGCCAAAAACAAAATTAAAATATAGAGCGGATACACCGCGTTATAAATACCAAATACCGCATCGCCGGCCAAATTCTGCAGCGGAATCTTCTGTAAGGTTCCGATCAGCTTGGAAATGACGGCGGCAAGCCCTAACAAGGCAGCGCCTTTAAGCAGCGTGGAGGCCGCACGTCCGCCATCGGCCCGTCCCCCCAGCCCGGACGCCTTTTCCGTCCCCTTCCTTCCGATACTCTCCCTCTCCTTCATGCCGTACCGCCCTGAAGGCTTGGTTTAGCGGTCGTCTCAACGCCAACATTATACCTCACTTGCTGTCCTTTTTCCAAAAACCAAGCAAAAAAAGCTTCCCGAGATCCCTTCAAGAGATGCCGTCAGGAAGCCGCGCTTTTACTTTCTTGCGGCTTGACTTCAGCCGCCGCACCTTATTGTTCCATTTGTTTGGCAAGGAAGCCCGCTGCCGTTTCCGCCATTTTAAGCTCCATTTGACCCATCTTCACATTCTCTTCCTTGCTGACCAGAATCACCGCGCCAATCGGGTCTCCACCCGCCACAATCGGAGCAATCACATAAGAGCTGTAGGTTTCGATGATATCCTTGGAAATTTCATAAGATCCGCTGCCGCTTTCCATCGAGGCTTTGCGGTTTTCCATGCATTGTTCCACGAGAGAGCCGATCGGTTTATCCAGATATTCCTTTTTGGATCCGCCAGCCACTGCAATCATCGTATCGCGGTCCGAGATCATCGTGATATGGCCTGTACTTTCATATAATGATTCAGCGTATTCCTTGGCAAAATCCCCTAATTCACCAATCGGAGAGTATTTCTTTAAAATCACTTCTCCATCGCGGTCTACAAATATTTCGAGAGGATCCCCTTCCCGAATTCGCAGTGTCCGGCGAATCTCCTTCGGGATGACGACCCTGCCAAGATCGTCTATGCGACGAACGATTCCAGTTGCTTTCATAATTCTAGATGCCTCGCTTTCTTGAGAGTGAGATACAGACTGGACTCTATTTTATGCCAATGGAGGGAATTGAACTATCCATAGTATTCTTCGATTCCCAAGGGGTTATGCATGATGCTTGGTCCTGGCGGCCACCGGTTCATTATGTAAGAATTGCCGCCGCTGTTTACATTATGTCCAAAAAAATGAAAACAAAACAGGGCACCCTTACGGATACCCTGGTAATATCTACTTGCCGTTTTCTGTTTGTGGAGCGTCCTTCGGAGCGTCCGTTTGCGGAGCCTGCGTATCCGGGTTTTCTGCCGGTTTAGCCTCTTCCGGCTTAGGCAGCTTGTTCGTCTCGATGAGCCCGGGAAGCTCTTTTTCCATAAATTCATGCACCTTGTTTTGCGCCGCTTCCGAGCGCAATTCCGGCTTGACTTCTTCCAGCGTTTTGGTTTTGCGGGATTCGACTTTCATCACATGGTAACCGAATGACGTTTCTACCGGATTGCTGATTTGGCCGATCGGAAGCTCCGCAGCCGCCTGCTTAAATTCAGGCACCCATTGGGAAAGCGGCGCATCCTTGTAGGTACCGCCATTATCCTTGGAACCCGGATCATCCGAATATTCCTTGGCCAACGCAGCGAAGTCACCGCCCTTCGCCAGCTTGTCCTTCACTTCATTCGCCCGTTTTAGAGCCTCTTCCTTGGTGCGGGTTGCCTGACCTGTCGCCGGGTCATTAATGCCAATCAGAATATGGCTGACCGTAGCGATATCATAGGCGCTTTGGTCCTGAGCCAATCTCTGATCGTAAGCCGCTTGCAGATCCGCATCGGCGATCTTGCTTTCCTCCGACACGAACACTTGAATGCTCTTATGGACAAAATCATCCAAGTCCTGTTCCGTAATGTTGTTATCCTTGAGCAGCTTTTCCATGCCGCCTTCCTGCATGTTCATAAAGCCTTTGATTTGATCGAGCTGCTCCTTTGACTGCTTGTCGGCTTCCGCCTTGGCATTGTCATCGGCACGGGCCGCCAGGATCTTGAATGTCACCAATTGATTCATCATATCCTGTTGGAATGCCGGTTCGTCTTTGTACTGGGCATACTGCTGGTTGAAAAGCATATTGACGTTCAAAAATTTATCAAATTCCCCGCGTGTCACCTCGCCGCCGTCTTTATACGTGACGAGCACCTCTTCGGGACTGCCTGCCGGTGCCGCTGCCGAGTCGCTCTCGTCTTTCTTTCCGCATCCTGCCGCTACACCAATAATCAAGATAAGTGCGAAAAGAGCCAAAAGCCCTTTTTTCAGCGGGTTTCCTTTATTTTGCCACATCCTGCAGCTCTCCCTTCGATTTCAAAACACGCTTGTATTGTACCAGAAATCTTTCCAGCAAATCGATGGATTCTTCTGGTTTCAAGCCTTTGCCCTTTAGCTCAATTATGATTTGCTGTCCGCCGATCAGCTTGATCCGGTTCTCGAATTCACCTGACAATTGGAACAACTTCTGTCCGTCCAAATTGTCATTTTGTCCGGGGTCAAGCCTAAGCTCGTAATCCAAGCCTTTCTGCGAGATCGTCTCGATCGCATACATAGCTCCGTAGACCTTAAGCCGAGCCGCCTTAAGCAAATTGATTACTGCCTGCGGCAAATCGCCGAACCGGTCCACGAGTTCATCCTCCAGCTCCATCGCTTCATCCAAGGTTTGCACGGCCGCCACTTTTTTGTAAATTTCAATTTTCTGCACGCTGTCATAGATGTAATCGCCTGGAATATAGGCATCCAGCTGAATATCCAGCTGCGTGGACCAAACCTTTTCTTCCGGAGCCGCTTCGCCGCCCATTTCCTTCTTCCGCTTGTTGATTTCTTCTCCTAGCATTTGGGAATACAGGTCAAATCCGACCGATGCGATAAACCCGTGCTGCTCGGCACCGAGCAAATTACCGGCGCCGCGGATGGAAAGATCCCTCATGGCAATTTTAAACCCTGACCCCAGCTCTGTAAACTCCTTGATGGCCTGAAGCCGTTTTTCCGCCACCTCCGTGAGCACTTTATCCCGCTGATAAGTGAAGTAGGCGTAGGCGATCCGGTTGGAACGTCCGACCCGTCCGCGCAGCTGGTACAGCTGCGAAAGTCCCATCTTATCGGCATCATGGACAATAAGCGTGTTCACGTTCGGGATATCGACTCCGGTTTCAATAATGCTCGTGCTGACAAGCACGTCATATTCCCCGTCTAGAAAATCGAGGATGGTCTTCTCCAGCTCCTGCTCCGACATTTGGCCATGGGCTACCGTCACCCGCGCATCGGGAACCAGCATCGAGATTTGTTCCGCCATTTGGGTAATGCCCTGGACACGATTGAACAAATAGTAGACTTGGCCTTCGCGGGCAAGCTCCCGCTCAATCGCCTCCCTCACCAAAGCGGCGCTGTACTCTACCACATAGGTCTGTACCGGAAAGCGGTTCTCCGGCGGCGTCTCGATAACCGACAAGTCTCTTACCCCAAGCATGGACATATGAAGCGTGCGCGGAATCGGCGTCGCCGTCAAGGTCAGCACATCCACATTGGTTTTAAGACGCTTTAGCTTCTCCTTGTGCGAAACGCCGAAGCGCTGCTCCTCATCCACAATAAGCAGCCCCAAATCTTTGAATTGAACATCCTTGGACAACAGCCTGTGGGTGCCGATCACGACGTCAACGGTACCGTTCTTGATGCCCTTCATCGTCTCCGTTTGTTCCTTCTTGGAACGGAACCGGCTCAATACCTGAATGTTAAACGGAAACCCTGAGAAGCGCTCCCGGAACGTTTCATAATGCTGCTGGGCCAATATCGTTGTCGGCACCAAAACCGCCACCTGCTTCCCGTCGATCGCGGCCTTGAACGCTGCCCGGATAGCCACCTCCGTCTTGCCGTAGCCGACATCGCCGCACAGCAGCCGATCCATCGGACGCGGCTTTTCCATATCCTTTTTAATCTCCTGGATGGCTCGGAGCTGGTCTGTCGTCTCCTCGTAAGGGAACATCCCTTCGAACTCCTGCTGATAGGCGCTGTCTTTATTGAACCCGTACCCCGGAGTCGCCTGACGCTCGGCATAAAGCTTGATGAGATCATCCGCAATATCCTGCACGGACGCCCGCGCCTTGCTCTTCACCCGGTTCCAGTCGGTCCCGCCCAGCTTATACACTTTGGGCTCTTTGCCTTCCTCGGCCCCTACGTACTTCTGAACGTGATCGATTTGGTCGATCGGTACCGACAGCTTATCGCCGCCGGCATACATAATGTGTAAATAATCTTTATGAATCCCGCCTACCTCAAGCGTTCCGATGCCCACGAATTTCCCGATCCCGTGGTTGACATGAACGACATAATCGCCCACCTTAAGCTCTTGGTAGCTTTTGATGCGTTCGGCATTCTCAATCTTTTTGTCCACCTTGCGGGCTTTGCGCTGCTTTTGGGTGAACATCTCACCTTCGGTAATCACGACGAGATGAATGCCGGGCAGTTCAAAACCCGTCTGCAGGCTTCCGTCTACAATCTGCGGCTCTTCGATATGATAATCGGCCAGCACCCGCTTGATCCGCTCCACCCGTTCGGCCCCGCTGGCCACCATCATCACCTGGGCGCCGGATTTTTTCCAGCGTTCCATCTCGCTTTTGAGCAGGTTCATTTGGCCATGGAAATTTTGCATCAGCCGGCACATGAAATTAACGATGTTCTGCGGCGTCACCTGCGGTACTTGCCGCAGAAAAAGCGACATGTACAGCGTCGGAGAAGCTGTACGGAGAAGCAGCGACTCATAAGGCTTGGACAGGACCAAAGCCGGTATGCATTTGCCTTCCTGCAGCGAGGAGGTCATCCATTCGGCCTCGTCTTTTTCCAGCTGCCTGGCTGTCTCTAACAACCGTGAAGGTTCGTCAATAATTACAATCGAATCCTTCGGCATATAATCGAGCAGCGTTTGCCGTTCCGGAAACAGAAGGGAGACATATTTGAATATCCCTTGAAAGTGCTGTCCTTCCCGAAGCTGCTCGATTTCGTGTCCCATGCCTTCAAGCAGCTTGTCTTTGGCGGCACGGTCGGACATTTTGCCGATTTGCTCTTGAAGCAGCTCATAGGCATGCTGCGCTGCCGATTGTAATCGGTTACGATCAACCACGATTTCCCGGCAAGGCAAAATGGTCAGTTCGTTCACTTTCTCGATGGACCGTTGGTCTCCCGCGTCAAACGAACGGATCGAGTCGACTTCGATATCGAACAGCTCGATCCGATACGGATGAGGCGATGTAATAGGATAGAAGTCGAGAATCCCTCCGCGGACGCTCATTTCTCCCTTATTTTCAACCCGCTCCACGCGTTCATAGCCCAGCTCGACCATGCGGCTTACCAATTGGTCCAGTTCCACGGTCTGACCGACTTCGATGCGGAATTGCCCCTGGATAATGGATTCCCGGCTTGGAAGCAGTCTGCGCATGCCTGCATAAGGCACAACTACAATACCGCGAAAATCTCCAGCCAGACGGGATAGCGCATCCACGCGCTGCGCAAGCATCTCGGGGCTTGCAATCGCGGCTTCAGCTGCAAGCAGCTCTTGGGCCGGGAACAAAAGCACCCGGTCGCTAGGAAGCAGCTCGGCTAAATCTTCGAACATTTTTTGCGCAGAAAACATATTGTGCGTCACGACAAATAAAGGCTGCTCCAGCTCCTCATAAAGCGAAGCGAGCATGACCTGACGCGAAGAACCGGTTAACCCGGCGATTAACTGCTCCCTCATCCCCGTGCGAATACCGGCAACCACGGATTGAAAATCAAGATCCGCGGCGAACGCCCGAATTAAAGCCTGCAAAACAGGACACCCCTCTCAACCGCGTAACACTAAAAAGCCTACAGCACACTTGCTTTAGGCCCGATCGACGTACTTCATGCCGGATAGCCAGAACGCAAAACCCCCTACTGCAGAGGATTCGCGAGGAGCGAAAGCTCCGGATTGGCCTCCAGCGCTTCTTTGCAATAATCGCAAACCACCTTAACGGTGACATCCCCATTCGGGTTATACGATATTATATCTCTCCGTTCTTCGGGGGTCAAGAAATGGAAGCCCAGCTGATACTCATTCACTTGTTCTTGACGAATCTCCCCAATAGACGTCTGGCAATGACGGCAAATATACTTAACGGTCATTTGCTCTTCCTCCTCCCCGCTTTGCCGGGCAAAGCGCTTCTTAACGGGCAACAGCCGCCGGTTTCGTCCGGGCTATCTGCGGCGCCATCATCCTTAGTATGACCAGGAGTGGAGTAAATTAGCCTTATCTTAGAGCTTGAAAGCTCGACCTAACCGTTAAATTTCGCCATCGTCTGCTCAAACGTATGTCCCAAAGCATACTCCATCGCATCACAGGTGGAATCGAGCACATTAGGCATGCTCCGGAATTCCTCTTTGCTAAAAGCGCTCAATACGTAATCGGCAATGTCCCGACCCGGTGCCGGACGAGAGATGCCCATCCGGATTCGATTGAACGTTTGGGAGCCCAGATGCTGTATGATCGATTTGATCCCATTGTGTCCCCCCGCGCTGCCCTGATACCTCAACCGGATCTTGCCGAATGGCGTATCCAAATCGTCATATACCACGACCAGATCGTCCGGGGACGCCTTATAAAAATCCATAAATGCCCTCACGGACTCTCCGGATAGATTCATGTAGGTCTGCGGCTTCAAGAGCACTACCTTCTCTCCACCCACCATTCCTTCTCCCAACAAGCCTTTGCATTTGCTCTGCGAGATTTTGATGCCGTGCTTCTCGGCGAACCGGTCCAGCGCCATAAAGCCGATATTGTGCCGGGTCATTTCGTACTGCCGCCCCGGATTGCCGAGGCCCACAAACCATTTCAAGCCAACTGCTCCTTTCGATACCATCCAAGTAACTCCTACAATTCATCATACCCGAAAAAGAGCCTCAAGCCAACTTCACACTTCATCTTAGCGCGCTCCAGCAGCATATCCTAAAGTTAGCGGAATACAATTTAAAAGCGTGCCGACTCACTGATCGGCACGCTTCCTTATAACCTCCGGACGGGTCGTCCGGACGGCCCATTATACGGTCTTGTCCGCTTCCTGTTGTTCCTTCTCAAAAGCTCCCTCAACCTTGGCTGCCGGCTCGTCAGCGGCAGGCTCCTCCTCGGCTTCCTTCTGAGGCAGCAGAATCGTTGCCAGCACATCGTTCTCGTCGGTTTTGACCTCAATACCGTTAGGCAGCTTCAACTGCGAGACGAGGATGTTCTCGCCGATCTCCAGATTAGCGACGTCGACCTGCACCTCGCTTGGGATCTGCTGCGGCAGGCAGCGAATCTCAATCTCATGGTGCTGGATTTGCAAAATACCGCCAGCCTTGACGCCGGCCGGGTCTCCGATAAATTCAAGGCGGACCGTCGTGGTGACGGGCTCATCCATATTGATTTGATGGAAATCGACATGCAGCGGCTGACGACTAAAAATATCGCGCTGCACCTCATTGATCATCACCGGCTGCTTGCCAAACCCCGGCACATCCATATCGATAATGCCGTTCGGGTTCGTTTTGAGCAGGGTAAGCAGCTCCTTTTGATCGATGGCAATCGGCGTTTGCGTCACTTTTTTCCCGTAAACGATACCGGGTACTTTTCCTTGGGCGCGCAAACGGCTGCGATCACCCTTCGTTCGGCCTGTACGAGCTTCCGCTTTTAACGATGCTGCCATAGCTAAACCTCCTTCAATTTGGGCAAGCCCAAGCTTCTACTAATTTACCCAATTGAAAGAGGTTCGAAACATAAAAAGGAAAATTGATCTTGTATCTGAAAAGGCAATTACGGACGATTTTTCTTTAATTGCTCTTTCTTTGCCGCAAATTTGGCATGAAGCTTATCGGCGTAACCCGGCTTATTTACCTGCCGCTCCCTAGCAATGGCAAGATCTCCCGCTTCCACATCGTTTGTGATGGTCGAGCCCGCGACGACATACGCGCCCTTGCCGACAGTGACCGGAGCGATCAGATTGACGTTGCTGCCGATGAAGGCCTCTTCCTCTACCCGGGTCAGCTGTTTGTTGTATCCGTCATAATTCACGGTAATCGCGCCGCAGCCAAAGTTGACGTTCCGCCCAATCTCCGCGTCACCGACATAGCTCAGATGTGAAACCTTCACGCCATCAGCGAGCTTGGCATTTTTAATCTCGACAAAATCACCGATTTTCACGTTCTCGCCCAGATCCGAGCCCGGACGCAAGTAAGCGTAAGGGCCGACCGTTGTTCCGGTGCCGATCGCCGCTTCCTGAAGCACTGAATACTTGACCTTGACGCCGCTTGCGAGCGTGCTGTCCGTAATATCGGCCTGAGGCCCGATAACACAGTCCTCCCCGATGACGGTTTTGCCCCGCAAAATCGTACCTGGCAAAATAACAGTGTCCGCACCGATCTGCACATCCGCTTCGATATATGTATTCAAAGGATCGATGATCGTTACCCCTTCTAGCATATGCCTGCGGTTAATGATCTGGCGCATGTCCGCTTCCGCCTGTGACAAAGCCAGCCGGTCATTGACACCGATGGATTCCCGGTTATCCCGCAAAATACAGCCTTCGATCTTTTCACCGCGGCCAGCCAGAATACTGATCACATCGGTAAGGTAGTATTCATTCTGGGCGTTGTCATTCTTTACGGACGCAAGCGCGTCGAATAGCTTCCGGTTATCGAAGCAATAGGTGCCTGTATTGATTTCTTGAACCTTGCGCTGTTCGTCATTGCAGTCCTTCTCTTCGACAATTCCGCTTACACTCCCCTGGACATCCCGAATAATTCGGCCATATCCCCGGGGCTCGTCGATCACCGCCGTCAAAATCGTAGCCGCCGCCCCTTTTTCCCGGTGGGTCCGGATCATGTCCTGCAGCGTTTCTTCGGAAACCAGCGGCGTGTCTCCGCAAATCACAATGGTGAGCCCGTCCTCCCCTTCAAGCAGCGGTTTGGCCTGCAGAACGGCATGACCTGTCCCGAGCTGCTGCTGCTGAAGCACATATTCCACACGATCGCCCAAATACGCTTGAACCGCTTCAGCGCCATGGCCTACCACAACAACCGTACGCGAAGTATGTATATGTTCCAGTGCGGTGACTACGTGGCCGACCATAGGCTTTCCGCACACCGGGTGCAGCACTTTATACAGCTTTGATTTCATTCTCTTGCCCTGCCCTGCGGCAAGCACGATTCCCATGACGTTCAAGCATTCCAACCCCTTCGTTCAAGTTAATCATTCTTTGATAGTATACGGGGCGGGGTCTGCAAAATGCAATCAGCCCGATTCCCTATTTCTTCAGGAAAAAGAAAAAAGAGCCCTCAGGCTCTTTTAGAACATCATCTTATGCCCCTTCTTCAATCACTTCTTCATCCGTCGCGGCCCGTTCATATTCTGTCAGCACCGCCGCCTGGATCTTCTCGCGGGTAGAAGAGGAAATCGGGTGAGCGATGTCTCTGAATTCCCCGTCCGGCGTCCTTTTGCTCGGCATGGCTACGAACATTCCGTTGTTACCGTCAATCACACGAATGTCATGCACTACAAATTCGTTATCGATGGTAATGGAAGCAATGGCTTTCATTCTGCCCTCGGAATTTACCCGACGAAGTCTGACGTCTGTTATTTGCACCTCTAGTTCACCACCTTTTTCCATCTTGTTGACTTGAGGTATAAATTCCACATTTTAGGGCAAATTCCTGCTTCCTATCCGAAATTTTTCTGAATTTTTATAAATAATTTATCTTTTTAAAATTATTCGACATTTAACGCCGCGATCAGCTCGATTTCGACAAAAACATCCTTCGGAAGCCGTGCTACCTCTACCGTCGAACGCGCCGGCCTATGATCTCCGAAATAAGAAGCATAGATTTCATTGATCTGTCCGAATTGATTCATATCTTTAATGAATACAGTTGTCTTTATAACATCCTGGAACGTCGCTCCGGCTGCCGCAAGCACTGCGCTCAAATTGCGGAATACTTGATGCGTTTGCTCTTCAACGCCTCCCGGTACGACTTGGCCGTCCAACCCAAGCGGAATCTGCCCTGACGTAAATAAAAGCGATCCGACCCGAATCGCCTGTGAATAGGGACCTATAGCGGCTGGAGCCTGGTCCGTTGCAATGGAATTCATGTTCGCCATTTATGAATCACTCCTCATCATAGGTATCGCCTTCGCGAAAATAGTTGCCCGGCTCGACCGAGATTTGTTTCGTCTTCGGGTCTACATTGGACAGCTTGGCCAAAGAAATGTAATCCTCCACCAGATGCTCCTCCACTTCACCCGATTCAACAAA
Organism: Paenibacillus sp. F024; assembly: GCF_057814255.1. Lineage (NCBI taxonomy): Bacteria > Bacillati > Bacillota > Bacilli > Caryophanales > Paenibacillaceae > Paenibacillus > Paenibacillus sp. F024. The sequence goes on along the minus strand of NZ_JBVASZ010000040.1, from coordinate 18,473 downwards.
TACGCCGACACCCTTCACCGTAGCTTTAAATTCCTGCAGCAGGTCCATCATCCCGTGGATTGTACCGCCGACCCGCATGAAATCATCGATAATCAATACCTTGGACTCTTCTTTCAGCGCACGCCGCGATAAGGACATCGTTTGAATCCGCTTGTTCGATCCCGATACATAGTTGATGCTTACCGCCGAACCCTCGGTTACCTTATTGTCCCGGCGTACAATAACAACCGGCAAATTCAAATACATCGCCGTGGAGTAAGCCAATGGAATACCCTTGGTTTCCACCGTCATCACCACATCAATGTCTTTGCCTGCAAATACGGATGCAAACATTTTGCCCACTTCGTTTAAGATCATCGGCTGACCCATGATGTCGGACATATATAAATATCCGCCCGGCAGTATTCTCTCCGGCTGTTCAAGCTGCCGGCACAGCTGGTTTATAAACTGCAGGGAATGGCCTCTCGATACTTTCGGGATGAATTTGACACCCCCCGCCGCGCCTGCAAGCGTCAGCAGCTCCCCAAGACCTTCTTCTTCAAACACTTCCTTAATGATGGCCAAGTCCTCGCTGATGGAAGATTTGGCGGAGTTATAGCGATCCGCGAAGGTCGTCAAAGGAATTAATGTATGGGGGCGAAATAGCAAGTATTGGGTCATTTCCACCAATCTTGCGCTTCTTTTCATTTTTTTCATCGGTGCACCCCCTGATTACGCCGTATATTATAATAAAATCCGAATAATATAATGAAAATATAACATTTTTATACGTATTTATACAAGCACATCGTGAAAATTATAATGACACCAAGGTAACATGAGAACTTGGGTCAAGTAAGCAGTCTTACGGCGTACACATCCTTGCAAAAGCCTCGCAGACCGTTATATATACGGGGAACCTTGGCTTCTTTCGAAACCAGACCAAATACGGTAGGACCGCTTCCCGACATCAGTACGCCATCGGCCCCCAGCTTCGACATGACTTCCTTCAGCTGCCTTACCTCCGGATACAGCTCCAACGTAACTTCCTCCAGCACATTGCCGAGCTCACCGCACAGCTGTTCGAACCTTTTCTCCCGGATCGCCTCCAGCACTCCTGCGGTAGAAGGATGCTTCCGGATGGCTCCGGCCTGCAGCTTCCCGTAGATTTCCGACGTAGATACATTAATCGGGGGCTTGGCCAAAATAACCCAGCATTGCGGCGGCGAATCGATCGGTTCCAGCCTCTCTCCCCGTCCCCGCGCGATCGCAGTACCTCCCGCTACGCAAAAAGGCACATCCGAACCAAGCTCTTCTCCAAGCTTCTGCAGTTCCTTTGTTGAGATTCCAAGCTTCCACAACCGATTGAGGCCGCGCAAGGTAGCCGCAGCATCGCTGCTCCCGCCGGCAAGGCCTGCAGCAACCGGTATTTTTTTATCCAAATGAATATAGACTCCCTGTTTTACGTCATACCTCTCTTTGATAAGACGAGCGGCTTGAAAAGCAAGATTCTTTTCATCCAGCGGTATGTACCCGGCTTGGCTCGATATAATGATCGTATCGCGCGGAAGCTCCTGCATTTCGATCCGATCCGCCAGGTCGACCATGGTCATGACCATCTCCACTTCATGATAGCCATCTTCACGCTTATATAATACATCCAGGGACAAATTGATTTTTGCCGGAGCTTTTTCGAATACCTTCATAGGACACCTTCTTTACACCTGTCTGCTCCATAAAAAACGGGCTTGACGTTCTTCTCCTATACTATACCAAAAACGCCACAAAAAAAAGCTAAAGCCGCCTCTTGGACGCTCTAGCTTTCTATAGGGCGATTACGTTCTGGAGTACGGCGAGTGCATCGGCTTAGTAACGGGCGGCTGCAATCCGCCGTACCTCGGCACAGGAGTTTCCTGAGTCTGCATCGGCATGATTCCATGTGCTTGAATCGCACCGTATCCAGGAGTCGTCCCGGTGCCTTGAGCTTGAGCCGGATTCTGCTTCTGCACCGTTCCTTCGGCAATTTGGATCGCCCGCTTTACCATATTTCCCGCATCCTTCGTTCTTATACCTCCCCAGCCTTCACGCTGGACGGTTTCGTAGAAGCCAAGGTCTTTGGCAAGCTCATATTTGAACGTATCGGACATAACCCCTCGGCGATTTCTTCGACCCATCACCATACCTCCTTCGATTGGTTAGAAGTTAAGGCTAGTATGCTTCCGTTTCAAAAAATCATACGCTCTATGCAACTTTGCCGAAGGCAGCCTCGTCTAAGTAGTAAGCAAATAAAAACGGCTGACCGCGTGAGCAAGCCAACCGTTTTATGTATTATTGATGTATTGTTATCCGTACTTCTCCATCATCGCTTTGCACCGTCACTTCAACCGATTCCGTCAAAATGTCTGCATAGCTGTAAGAAACACGCTTGAAGGTCTGCTGTTCTTGATCCAGTTTCACAATAAATACGGAAGGGTAGGTTTCCTCCAATACACCGGATCTTTCGATTGTCTTTCGGCGACCGCCATTTGCTTTTAACATAATCTTTTGTCCGACATGAGGTTCCAAACTGCGTTTGATATCCAACAGCGTATTTTTTGCCATTGATTACTACCACCTCTTTCCCTTTCAATTATAACTCAACAAAGGTAGTATGTCAATTTGAGCCGAATATTATATCAATCATCCAAACATGTTGTCAACGACTTTTTTCCTTGATTTTGGCACCATTAACGCTAGCTCCCTTCAATAGCGTTCACATAATTGTCAAAAAATAACACGCGATTTAGGAGCAGCAAAAGAAAAAGCACCTTGCGGCGCTCAAGTCTGATTCACGTATTGAATTTTGGGTACACCTCGTCGATAGCTGCCTCGTGATTCGATCCCGCCGAGCCCTTCCAAACCGCTGTGCGTAAGCCCGATGACATCTACTATATTCACCGTATCGCGAATGGGCGTGTAAGCGACTTTAGCCGCCACACACAGCGGATCAAGCGCGTGAATCAATACGCGGGCCGGGGAGCTGGCATAATTGGCGCCGGCCTGCAGCAGCGCTTCAAAATGGGATTGGCAGGCACCGGCAATAATGGTCAATGCATCACGGTTTTTTTCATATTGTCTGGCGATGCGCACCGCATTGACGAAATTATGCGAATTTTTATAGCTGCTAAGCGCGGACACATCGCCCGAACTCCGCTGCTTTAGAATACCGTCATGTCCGGTCACAACTACAATATCGGGCTGGATTTGCGGCAGCAGGCGATAGAGCGCATCGGCCATATGGGCCTCCGTCACATAATATCCTTCTGCCGGAACCCGGAGCTCTCCATATAAAGCCATGCATTTGCGCAAATAGACCGGATCGCCATCCAAGTGCAGCACTTTACCCGGCACGTCAAAATAATCCGATCGCGAATGGGGGGCTGCACCCGGGATTGTATTTGCTCCCCAGCTATCGGTTTGGTAGGGGTCGGCTTGGATTTGAGAAGCATTCGTTCGCCTCATGGCATCGATCCATTTCGGTCGTAGCGTACCCGAATATTGAAAAGGATCAAGCTGAGGAACGGGTTCCAAATCGAAAAGCGGAGCATCTGCCAAGAGCCGAAGCTCCACTCCACGAAGCACCGCCTGCCGCTGCACGATTTCTTGTATTTTGAAAACAATGTCACCGCCATACGACTTACGAGTGACCAGGTCTCCCTGTTTCATGGCTGCATCGCCTCCTCGTCTATCGTATGGCGAGGATAGGCAAATGGTGCAGGCGATTCGCCCATATAGCCCAATATCGAGATTTAACTGGAGCTTAGGGCTTTGGCAAGATTCCGGCTTAATACCGAAAATTCTGCCATAGACAAGGTTTCTCCTCGGCGGGAGGGTTCGATGCCTGATGCTTGTAGAATGGCTTCCAGGCTGCTCTTCGTTTCCTTGGTGAAATATTTCGCGGCCAGATTGTTATATATCGTTTTGCGCCGCTGCACGAAGCTGGCTTGCACCACTTCAAAGAAAAATTCCTCATCATCCACATCGACCGGCGGCTTCTCCCTCACCTTCAACCGAATGACGGCGGAATCTACATTCGGCTGCGGGATAAAAACAGTGCGCGGGACGATGGCTATGACTTCGGGGATACAGTAATACTGAACCGCAATACTAAGACTGCCATACTCTTTGCCCCCAGGCTTTGCAGCCATCCGATCGGCCACTTCCTTCTGAATCATGACTACGATATTCTCGAGCGGCAGCTTTTCTTCAAGCAGCTTCATGATAATCGGAGTGGTCACATAATAAGGGAGATTGGCGACTACACTAACCTGCGGGACGTCTTGAAAAAGCTTCTCGAAAAGCTCCTTTAAGTCCACCTTCAGCACGTCGCCGTGGATTACGGTGGTCTGAGGATAGGGGGATAGTGTCTCTTCGAGCATCGGCAGCAGTCTTTGGTCAATTTCAACGGCCACAACCCGACCTGCCGCCTTGCTAAGCTGCTGTGTCAAGGCCCCGATTCCGGGACCGATTTCCAACGCCCCCTTTTGAGGAGTCAACTCCGCGGCAGCGACGATTTTATGTAAAATATTATGATCGATGAGAAAGTTTTGACCTAAGCTTTTCTTCAAGGTGAAGCCGAACTTCTGCATCAGTTCCTTGGTTCTTTTCGGCGAAGCGATGTCCTCCCAAGACGCTTGTCCTGCACCCGCCGAATCTGTATTGTGATTGGTATTCATGGCTTATCCCTCATTTTCATCCAAATACCGCCGTGCCGCCTCAAATTCTTCTCTTGTAATTTGAAACATGCGGCAGCGATGATAAAACTGCTTTCCGTTACAATATCCGATACCAAGGCGTCTGCCCATTTCGAGCCTTCTGGCCGCTGCGGCCGGATGAACGATTAGCCCGGCTTCCATCAGATCGTCCCATTCAATATCCGAATCTTGTGCCATATAATCCGTTCGCACGTTAGCGAGCGCTAAGCGAATCGCTTCAACCGATGCATTCTCTACTCCGATGTCGCCACGGCTCTTGGCCTCCTCCTGTGTCAGGAATGCATGCTTGCAGCCCGGCACTTCTCTGGCGATGATTTTGCGTATCCGTTCACCTGCATGATCGGGGTCGGTAAAAATGATCACGCCCCTGCGTTCCTGCGCAAGCCGGATGCGCTTTAGCACCTCTTTATTGATTGCCGAACCGCCGGTTTCGATCGTTTCCGCTTCGACAGCCCGTTTGATCGCAACCGTATCGTCCTTGCCTTCAACCACAATAATCTCTTTGATCATGAATCCATTGTACCTTCTTTCGTAACAAGAGAAAAGAAGAGGGACGTCAGCCGTACCTCTTCTTGAACTGTTCTATATATGATGAGTCTGCCCTAATTGCCCATCCTTAATCAACCGACGGCTTCTTAGGACCAATGACATATACGGTTGCTCCTTGTTTGGTACCGAAGCGTACGGCATAGTCATGGCTTTCGAAATAAACGTCGATTTTATTCCCTTTGACTGCGCTGCCGGTGTCTTCCGCTCTGCGGAAGCCCAGCCCTTCAATATAAACCCACCAGCCCATTGGAATAACCTTTGGATCGACTGCAATCGTGCGACCTTCCGTTACTCTCGCACCTGACGCCGTGATTCCATACTGCGGATGATCGGGATCCTTTCCTGTGGAAGCCGGCCCCGCGCTGTACGCAGTCAGTTTCACGTTATTGATGACCTGTTTAACGTCAAATTTCACTCCGTTTTTGGTCAACTGCTCCAATGTCGGCGAAGACGAAGATAATGTCACTACCGGATTCTTCGTTCCGACCGCAATAATCCTTTGTACACTTTCAGCTTGAACCTTTTCGTCAACGATCTGTTCGGATACGAGCACACCGTCTTCATATACTTTTTCTTTCTTTTTGAGCAGAACTCCCTCTTGCCCCTCTTGAACAACCTGTTCTTTGCCCCTGATCAGCTTCGGCTCCGTCTTTTTCACCGTTTCGAAGGCGATCGGTTCTTTGATTTCCTCGATATCTTTCTTAACACGGACAATTTTGACTTCGCTGTTTTCGTCTATCGCCGAATCTAAAGCGGGAGTCACCTTATCGAGCTCATTTAGCGTGATCTTCTGATCCGCAAATAGCTGCTCCACCGTTTCCCCTGTCGTATATACGGTTTTTGTTTGTCCACCGTCTGTCAATTGTACTGGCATGGCTTTCTCGATAATGACTCGGTCTCCCGATTCCATCGAAGCCTCCAAAGAATGCGACACACGGTCGTGCTCTCCGACAGAGATGCCTTGCTCATCCAGAATGTGCTGCAGAACTGTTTCTCTCGTTTGGAAAGTTTGCTCTTTCCCGTCTACAACCACCGATACGCTTTTGATTGACGTACCGTAATACATGATCAAAAACATGAAAGTCATAGCGAATAATATGAGTGCAATGATCGATATCATACGCAAGTTTTCATGCTTCCATCGCAATGCGAAGGACAAGCTGGATGATCGTCTTTCATGGGTTTGTTCTGGTGTCACAACTCCCACTTGTTCGGTCCTCCTTAAAGCCCCGCCATCCGAGTGTTATGCATGATTTGATCTGACGCGACTATGGTAAAGTTTATTCTTCTCCAATTACCAACGTTTGCTTCAACGGCTATCAGAACCGCACTTGCCTAAATCGACCTCCTGGAATTGTATTTTATGAACCGGCTTGGACATTTATCCCAATGACGGGGGAAACAAAAAAAGTCAGCGGAGAAGAGGAACCTTCCCGTGACTTTTCTCATTTTCCGAAAATGAAAAGTTAAGCCGACGACAAATGTTACCTCTCTCTAGACGCTTACGAGGTTAGCTGACGGATTCGGACTTGAGAGTCGCCCTACTCGGGAGCAGCTTCCTGCCCCAAGATTCACCCCAAAATAACATCCCATCTATCAACAGCCTAGCGCTGTGATATCCGCGATGCGGTTCCCCCGTTCCCTTACGGAACTCAGCGATGTTGGAAATTTGGCAATCGTATGAAGTTAATATTGAGTGTACGATGCGAAGGCTTGAATTGTAAAGTATACAAACTTTGAAAAAAAGCTTGAATTATAATCATTTTTGATTATTTTTCAGAATTTATTGAACCAAAACCATCTTTCTCTTGGATGCTTATAGTTTTTCATCCTGTTTTCTTCGATTATCTTGTTTTGGATAAAAAATGGCATGTCCTATTTTGTGTGAAAATTCACTTTATACCGAAAACTGAAACGGCATTCTTGGATGTAATTTCAGCCAATTCTTCCAGCGAGATCCCTTTGATTTGGGCTGCCGTCTCGGCTACAAGACGAACATAAGACGACTCATTTCGCTTTCCGCGATACGGATGCGGAGCTAGGTAAGGCGCGTCCGTTTCAATGAGCAGCCGGTCCAGCGGAACCTTTTCCAGCACTTCCTTGGGCTGCTTTGCATTCTTAAAGGTGACCGGTCCGCCAAAAGAGATATAGAAATTCATGTCCAGGCACATTTTGGCTGTTTCCCAGCTTCCGGAGAAACAATGCATCACCCCGCCGACCTCCGCCGCCTTCTCCTCGCGCAGAATTTGCACAACGTCGTGATGCGCATCCCGGTTGTGGATGACGATCGGCATGCCGAGCTTTCGCGCGAGCCGGATTTGTTCACGAAACACTCGGGCTTGTACATCCTTGGGAGACGTGTCCCAATAGTAATCCAGACCGATTTCTCCAATGGCTACTACCTTCTCATGCCGGCAAAGCGATTCGATCCATTCCAAATCCTCTGGGGTCATATCCTTTGCGTCCGTCGGATGCCAACCTACGGTCGAATAGATAAAGTCATATTTTTCCGCCAAGGCGATCGAGCTGGGAATGGTTTCCCGATTAAAGCCGACATTGATCATTCGACCAATTCCGTTCTCTCTTGCCCTTGCGATCACTTCGTGTCGATCTTCATCGAAAGCTTGCACGTTTAAGTGCACATGGGTGTCGATTAACATAACAATCTCCTTTTCACCATTACGTTAATGTGAGTTAGGACAGACCTAACAGGATGCGAACATCAGCGTCCAATTCCTGCACATGATTCAGCAGCAATTCTTCAGGGTAATACAAATGGAATTTACCCATATGAATACCGCTGATCGAGCGGACAATCTCTGATTTCCGGGAGATTTCCGACAGCGTGTTTTTGGAATCCAGCAGCAGGATAGGCAGCTTTTCATCCTGTTCGCCGGGACGGTACACATCATACGACAGATCCGATGGGAAATCAATTTTCAGGTAATAATCGGGGTCGATTCCAAGGCTTCGCATCAGGCCTCCCAATTGATCGGACAGTCGGGTATCAGAACGCTCAAGCGTTATATATTTGAACAACCGCCGCTGTAAAAACCGGGAGCACAAATCGGATAAAATCGGATCCTCTTCCATGGACCACTGCAGCAGTACCGTTTGCATAAACGCTTCATCCAAAAAGTAATATTCGTCGACCGACAGCTGCTGTTTAAACAGCTTATGGAGAGGCGCAATCATGAATTGAAACCAATATCCTTCTTCATAAAGCTTTTTGGCTCTTTGAAAAATGTTTTGGAGCACCACTTCAGCACTGCGGGTTACCGGGTGAAAATAAACCTGCCAATACATTTGGTAGCGTGACATCAAATAATCTTCGACAGCATGCATGCCGCTCTCTTTGACTACAATATGACCTTGATACGGACGCATAACCCGCAATATACGGTCTAAATCAAAGGTACCGTAATTGACCCCGGTAAAATAAGCGTCTCGAATCAAATAATCCATCCGGTCCGCATCCAATTGGCTGGATACAAGACTCACGACGATCTCTTTGTGATAGGTTTTGGAGATGACGTCGGCCACTTGCTGAGGGAAGGCCGGAGAGACGCGACGCAGCACTTGATTGACTTCTGTATCTCCCAGAACAATTCGGCACGACCATTCTTCGTGGTGAGTGCCGAACGTTTTTTCGATTGAATGAGAGAACGGCCCGTGTCCAACGTCATGCAGCAAAGCGGCGCATAAGCAAAGCAGCCGCTCCTCTTTCGGCCAATCCTCGTATTGATTCCGCTCAAACTGGGATATGATTTTACGTGTGACTTCATAAACGCCAAGTGAATGAGAAAACCGACTGTGCTCTGCCCCGTGAAAAGTCAGAAAGCATGTGCCGAGCTGACGAATACGACGCAGTCTTTGAAACTCCTTTGTATTGATCAGGTCCCAAATGGTTTGGTCTTGCACATAAACATACTTATGTACAGGATCCTTAAATACCTTTTCTTCTTTCAACGGCGCATTCATAGTCTTCCTCCTTAAACATTGAACTATGATTCGACAAGAAATCTTAATAAATTCAAATGAAATGTCGAATAGTGTCGAATTTAATTGTCATTTTTTTCTTCATATTGTAAATAACCCATTTCATATATTACTGAAAAATCGTATTTTTCGTGACAGTGCGCTTCATAAAAGTGTGTGTTAATTCACAATATCTTCGATTTTTCCTTCAACTTATAGCAAATATAGAGCTGGATTCCATAAAATAACATAAAATCCATGCATTTTTTTGTTGACTATTTTGGGAATGGTTGGTATCATAAATCGTAAAGAATTATGTCGAATCATGACGATTAATTTTCTTCCACAATGCTTCATAAACTTATAACTTCTTGGAGAGGGGAAACTTTATTATGATGAAATCTACTGGGATCGTAAGAAAAGTCGATGAGCTGGGTCGTGTGGTTATTCCCATCGAGCTTCGTAGAACATTAGGCATCGGTGAAAAGGATGCTCTTGAAATTTATGTAGACGGAGAGCGCATTATGTTGAAGAAATATGAGCCTGCATGTATCTTCTGCGGGAATGCTGAGAACGTCTCTTATTTTAAAGGAAAAATTGTTTGTCACGAATGTTTATCTGAAATGCCAATACCTGTGACAAAATAAAAAAAATAAGGTATAATGAAGATAGCAATTTTATCTAAGGTAATTCTAACCTTTTTCATATCTCCTCTATAACCCCAATTCGTGGTTTCCACGAATTGGGGTTCTTTTTTTGTCATCCCCTTAAGCCCCCTTAAGCGAATGCATCCGATGCCGGCAATCCTGCACATTGCTCTTAGGGGGACCCCATGGGCGGCTGCCCCTGGTCCCCGCTCGGCACCTTGATGCTCCTTTGAGCGGGAGGAGCGCTAACGTTCGGAATCACCTCTTGGATGAAAGTCCTCGGGCACAGCAATGCTCAAACCTCAAAACCGTGAATTGCGTACGGATCAGCTGCCCTGATGAAGCAAATTATACAGCTCGCGCTTGGGAACGCCGCGGTCTTGAGCGGCGCGTCTCAGTGATTCCTTGTGATCAAGGCCCTCAGCCTCGTACCGTGCTACATGCTCCTGAGGCGTCAAACCCGTCCACCATAAGGCATCATCGTCGGTTTCGGATTCGCCGGCACCTCGAATAACCAGACAATACTCTCCCTGGGGCGGGTATTCGTCCAAGTGTGCCAAGCACTCTCGTACCGTACCGCGGATGGCTTCCTCATACTTTTTGGTTAGCTCCCGGATCAGACAAATTTCACGTTCTTCTCCGAGCACATCCGCCATGGCCGTTAACGTTTTGACAAGCCGGTGAGGTGATTCATAGCAGAGTACTGTACCCGGCTCACGCTTAAGTGCTGTAAGCTCCTTTTCCAGCGGTTTCTTGTCTCGCGGCAGAAAACCTACAAAAGTGAACCGCTCTGTCGGCAGCCCCGACATGATGAGCGCGGAGAGCGCGGCATTAGCACCGGGAACCGGTATAACATCTATTCCTGCGTCAATCGCCTGCCGCACCAAATCCGCCCCGGGATCGCAAATGGCCGGCAGCCCTGCGTCACTGACCAATGCGATGGAATCGCCTGCTTGCATCAACCGTACCAGTTCCGGTCCGCTCGCATGTTTATTGTGTTCGTGGTAGCTGACCATCCGCGTGCCAATGTCGAAATGAGTAAGCAGCTTGCGCGTTTGCCGGGTGTCTTCAGCGGCAATCCACTGAGCTTCCTGCAGAACGCGAACCGCCCTGTACGTCATATCCTCGAGATTACCGATCGGTGTTCCGACCAAATACAGTTTTCCTCGCTGCCCTCCAGCATCATGATAACTCTTTTGTATGTTCACGATTATCTATTCCTTCTATTATATATGTTCATTTGTATAAGCAAGCTTGTCCCGTCGTCCATAGTACACCTCAAACAGTTCATCGGTATATTCTTTTTCGTTCTTGTACACTACCAGCGGCGGCAGCAAGCGCACTTCGGGCTTGCCATCACGCAGAGCCTCGATTAGTACCATGTTTGATTCAGCATCCGCCCGCGGGTGAACAAAGCGAATCCGTTTCGGCTCCAACCGGTACTTTCGCATGGTGCAGCAAATATCAACCAACCGGCTTGGCCTATGTACCATCGCTACCCGGCCGCCGCTGCGAACAAGCTGACTGCTTACCCGCAGGACATCATCCAGCGTACAGTGCACCTCGTGCCGGGCCGCCGCGACGTGAGCATTGACATTCTGCTCCCCATTGGGAACGGGGAGATAAGGAGGATTAACCGTTACCAGATCAAATCCCCCGTGACCCAAATCATCGGTCGCATTGCGCAAATCGCCATGGATCATCGTGATTTGATTTTCCAAGCCGTTAAGCAATACATTGCGTTCTCCCATATTGGCGAGCCGCTCCTGAATCTCGACTCCGGTTATGGATGCGCGGGTTCGCGTTGTCAGCAGCAGCGGAATGACCCCATTGCCTGAACACAGATCGATAATTTTCCCCTTATGGGGAACGGAACAAAATCTGGCCAACAGTACCGCATCCATGGAAAAACTGAAAACCTCATCGCTTTGAATGATTTTTAGCTGTTGAGTCAATAAATCGTCGATTCGCTCGTATTCATATACCGGTACTTGTTCCAACATGAAGCTCCTCTTTCCTTCAAAAAAACCGTAGAGAAGTCAATCCTCCCTACGGTTCGCATTTATTTATTCAAGAATGACATGCAAAACAAACAATCGCCTTCCGTGCGCAGATGCCCGTAATTGACGTTACAAATGTGGAATCCTTCATGATAGATGCGGGCAAGATTGTCATAGCCTTCACCGGAAGGCTCCTTGACTAGAACGGAAGCGGCCGCAGTATCCGCACTTGCGTCCGCGACTTTACCTACCGCCTGAAGAGCTGGAGTGACCGGCTCCGTCTCTTTCTTTAACAGCTTACGCAGCTGCTGATTTTCAATACTCAGCCGCTTGTTTTCTTCGAGCAGCTCAACAATTTGCCGCTTCAAAGATCCGAGCTCGGAATGAATCGCACCCGTTTGCTCTTCCAACTGTTCGATTTGTACGAATATATCTCTTTTATTCACTCTTTCTTCACCTCAAGCCGCAGAAGCAGCAACAAGCTTAGAGCTGCTCCACCACATCATCCAAAGGAAGATCCATCACTTTTTTGAGTTCAAAAATTTGTACCTTTGCCGTGCGTTCGGACACGTTTAATGAAATCAGTCTACCGTTTCCGAATGATGTAATCACTTCGCTGCCAATACGAGGCAAATCATCCTTGGCACTTTCGTAATTATCATGCTCATATTTCAAGCAGCACATTAATCGTCCGCAAAGACCGGATATTTTTGTCGGGTTAAGCGACAAATTTTGATCTTTGGCCATTTTGATCGATACCGGCTCAAAATCTCCCAAGAACGAAGAGCAGCACAGAATGCGTCCGCATGGCCCGATGCCTCCCAGCATCTTGGCTTCGTCTCTGACACCGATTTGGCGCAGCTCGATGCGCGTCCGGAAAATCCCGGCCAGGTCCTTTACCAGCTCACGGAAGTCCACTCGCCCTTCCGCTGTAAAATAAAAAATAATCTTATTGCGATCAAATGTATATTCAACATCTACCAGCTTCATACGAAGCTGGTGATCCTTAATCTTTTCCTGACAAATGGCAAATGCATTATGGGCCGCCTGCTTATTATCCTCTACCAGCTTGGCGTCTTGCTGGTCAGCAATGCGAATAACTTTCTTCAGCGGAAGCACCACATCCGACTCCCCAACCGTCCTGCGGCCGATCACAACCTTCCCGTATTCAACGCCGCGAGCGGTTTCCACGATGACGGCACTATCTTGGTCGACCTGAAGATCACTTGGGTCAAAGTAATAAATTTTGCCCGCTTTTTTGAAGCGAACACCTACTACGGAGAACAATCCTACACCCCCTTAAGCTTCATAAATATATTTTCCAGCGCCAGCTGGGAATTGGCATTAAAACGCAATCGCTTCTGCGTCTCTACCGCCTGCTCGAGACAGGCGATCCAATGCTCGATCGGGTAAGATAAGGCTTGCTTCGACATCCAATCGGCCTGATCCGAATAAATCAGTTCGTTCTTATTGCCTAGGCTAAGCTGTACCATATCCTTGAGCCATAATATGAGCATGTCCATAAATTTTGGCAGTTGTTCAGAAAATTCGCCCTTTGCAAGCTTCTGCTGTGCGGTCAGCAGAGCGGCAGGCAGCCGGGTCAAGCTTTCTCTTACTAATTGTATCACTAGGTTTCGAAGTTCTGCAAACCCATTTCCTTGAATCAGCCTGCGTGCCGCCTCGGTTCCCGCCGCCATATGCACAGCGGCTTGCACCAGAACAGCCGGATGCCCTTCTTGCATGAGCGCCATTTGCATCTCACTTCTCCCCATTGGCGTAAAGGGTATCCACTGTGATCTCGAACGGATGGTCGGAAGCAAGGCTTGACCGTTATCCGTAATCAGAATGGCCACAACCCGGGATGCAGGCTCTTCCAAAAATTTAAGCAAGCTGTTCGCAGCCTGAACGGTCATTTTTTCGGCATCCTCGATGATATACATCTTGATTCCCGAAGCCGAGGCACGGTAAGCGAATTGCTTTTGCAGCTCCCTGATCTGCTCAATCTTAATGGAAGCCCCGTCCGGCTTTACTTCGTGCAAATCGGGATGGTTTCCATGCTCTACCTTGCGGCAGTCTAGGCATTGCCCGCAGGCATCATCGGTCAGCACCTTGCAATAAATCGCTTGTGCAAAGGCTTTGGCCATCGCCCGTCGTCCCGTTCCTGACGGGCCGGTGAAAATGTAGGCATGCGATATCTTATCCATTCGGAGACTGTTTTGCAAAATACGCTTTACACGTTCCTGTCCTGCTATGGATTGAAAAGACATGACTGTCTCTATTCCTTTCCGCTTAAAAAGACAAATTGATGAGGAGGCCGCGAATTTCACCGATTTTCTGGAGTAAATCAATGCGTCCTTGCTCACTATCCAGTAAATCCTCGGCCAAACCAAGCAGTCCCCGGTCAATCTCCTCAAGAAGCTTGTACCGTTTAGCCCTGCCGCGCCGGTCCCAGCCGCGTGTCTCCCGCAGATGTACACCGCGGCGCGCGGTTTCCTCCAGGTACTGCTTGACAAGCAGCTTATACTGCCGCAGCTCCCGTACGGTCATCGATTTGGCCAGCCGCTGCCCCTGCTGCTCAATTTGCTGCAAAATGCGTTGAAGCTGCTCCCGGGTAGCTCTTTCGTCCTGATGCTGCATCATATCGCTAAACGACTTTTGCTGAAGCTGCTGAGATGAATTGTTCTCGCTTCTTATGATTTCTTTACCGAAAGGCCGCCAGCCCGGGTTGATTTTCACATCATCCGCATCCTTTTTTCTTAAAAGTGTTCAAAACGCTCGACTGGAAGCACGAATACCGCGGCTCCCCCCACCTGAACCTCGACCGGGAACGGAATATATGAATCGGTTGTTCCTCCCATCGGAGATACCGGGGTAACCATCTGCTCCCTGATTTTGCAGTTGGCGTTAATGACCTGAAGAGCCTCATTCACCCGTTCGTCTTCCGTACCGATCATAAACGTCGTATTCCCCGCGCGTAAGAACCCCCCTGTACTTGCCAGCTTCGTAGCGCGAAAGCCTTCTTTAATCAATGCGTTGGACAAACGATTGCTGTCTTTGTCCTGCACAACGGCAATAACCAACTTCATACATCCAGCCTCCTTTGCCAAATGAATGATCATCCGCTTCCCTACATTAATAATTAGACAACGAATACACTAATTCCTTCTATTATATAATATAGGCTCGATTTTCTATCACATTGTTTTGTTATATTATACTCTCCCAGGGAGTTTTAGGTTCACGATTTGCTTCAGCTCACGGAGCACATCATCTAGCCCCTGCTCCGCATCCAACCTTATGATCCGATTCGGATATCGCTCCAGCAGCTGCAGATAGCCTTCCCTGACCTTATGATGAAACGTCATCGATTCCAAATCCAGCCGATTGATCTCCCGCCCTTGATCTGCACGAATCCGGGCAAGCCCCGTCTCCGGCTTCACATCCATAAAAAGCGTAAGATCAGGCATCCATTCTTCAACGGCAAAACGATTAATGGCCTGTATATCATTGAGGCCCAGACCCCGGGCATACCCTTGGTAGGCCAAGCTGCTGTCGATAAACCGGTCGCATACGACCACCTTGCCCGCTTGCAATGCCGGAATGACTTTTTCAACCAAATGCTGACGTCGTGCTGCCGCGTAAAGCAGCGCTTCGGTGCGGGCATCCATAGCTGTATGGCTTTTGTCCAATATAATGGTACGAATATGTTCTGCAATTGGAATACCGCCAGGTTCTCGGGTCGATACGACTTCATAGCCGCGTTCAACCGCTTGATCTATAATAGCGCCGATCGCCGATGTTTTCCCGGCTCCTTCGCCGCCCTCCACCGTTATAAAAAATCCTTGTCTCACGATCCAGTCTCCTCATTCCCCTGCTTGATAACCGGCACGCTTCCTGACTTTGCCACATCATACCCATGAAACCGGGAACCAAGTGCCGCAAGACGTTCCAAATAGGCCGCTGTCTGTTTCGTAATCGTCTCTCCCGGATACAGCACCGGGATCCCCGGCGGATAGGGAACGATCATCTCCGCGGCCCTTCGGCCTGCGCACTCGGCAGCCGGTATGATCTCCACCTCATAGGAATCAAAGTGATCTTGATCCCAGCCGAACGCTACAGGCTCAGAAATGCCCCACGCCAACACCTCGCTCTCCACCCGCTGAAAGACCGGCTCTGATGCAGGAAAGTTTGATGAATCCTTGTCGATGTCGTTAAGCGCTTCGGATAAGCGTTCTCCGTCCCGGAGCGTAGTGGCTATGCTGAATATACACAGCACATGCTTCGGATCCGCTAATTCCGGGTAACAGCCGCGAAGCTCCAGCTGCTCTTTTAAGGCATAGCCTGAAAGCTGATTTGTCCTATCGCTTAACACCATTTTGAACGGGTCCTGTTTACAGCTGTACCCGGATAATAAACGCTGCGGCACGGCACTCAGCTTCCAACGCTTCTGCGTGTTAAGGAGATTGCGAATGTCGTTCATCGTCTGCAGCCCTTGCTCCATTACTTCCGTACCTTGCTTCGCCATCAACCTCCGGCTTACATCAAGACTTGCCATGATAGGATAAGAAGGACTCGAACTCTGAAGCATAGCGAGCGATTTTCGGAGCAAACGGCGGTTAAGCCGTTCACCCTGTACATGCAGCATAGCCCCCATCGTCATCGCGGTGAGCATTTTGTGAGTAGATTGCACTACCACATCCGCCCCCGCAGCCAGCGCCGAAGCCGGCAAAGCCGGATGAAACCCAAAATGAGCGCCGTGTGCTTCATCTACAAGCAGAAGCTTTTCTTGGCCATGCAGCAATTGGGCCAGAGAAGTAAGGTCTGCAGCAATCCCGTAATAGCTTGGATTCGTCACAAACAGCCCTTTGGCTTCGGGATAACGATGCAGAGCCTGTTCCACGTCCCGAATGCGAAGGCCGATCGTTAATCCCGATTGCTCCTCGTACTGCGGAGTAATAAAAACAGCCCGCGCTCCCGCCAGGGTAAGCCCGTGAATGACCGACTTGTGCACATCTCTTTGTACAAGCAGCAGATCTCCCGGACGACATGCGGCCATAATCATAGCGAGGTTCCCAGCCGTACTGCCGCCTACCAGGAATAACGTTTCTTCCGCGCCAAAGCAATCTGCAGCCAGCTCCTGCGCTTCTTTAATCGCTTCTTCCGGGTGGTACAGATCATCCAGTCCGGGAATTTCCGTCAGGTCTATATTCAGTACGCTCCCGTAATGCTCCCCGGCGTTTAAATACGAATGAACCCTCGATTTATGACCAGGTACGTGCAGGCTGACCGCATCCCTTCGTATATGTGCCGCAAGTTGATCGAAGAGCGGTGCTCTATGATGTAATCCCATGAAAATCCTCATTTCACTAACCGATATTACACGTATTGTACCAAACAAAAAAGCCCACTTCCATCCTTATTCAGGACAAAATGAGCTGATGCACGCTATGCTTCATGCATTTTTTTTATAACAAATTTGCCTCATTTGGTGAATGAAAAACGGATATTTGGGGTCGCTGACATCTGTTCTGACCATCTCGTTCTCACAATCCTCACATATGAATTCCGATATAATCATGATGCCTTGTTTCTTATCCCGTCCACAGATGATGCAGGGGCCTGTACTTTCTTGCTGCAGCGCATCGCCCATTTCAATCACCTCTATTCTTTTATCTATCAGTATGTCCGCTTCTCTCAAGAATAAACTGTTCTAAAGTATCTTTATGTTATCGTGCCTCTCAGGTGCGATGTTCCTTAACATTTGAGTAAAGCTTACCGATATAAAGTATGAAATCAACTATTCGATAGATAGGTGGATGCAGCTGTGAATACCTATAATAAACCTAATGATAGAGCCTTATCCAAAGAGTCGACCATCTACCACTATCGTCTGCTAAAGCGGATTCATAATAAACCCATTTATTCTTATATCTTCTGGTCAGTGACGGTTATAGTACCGATACTCTCTTTTTTTCTGCTTCATCCTGCAGCGGTATTGGTTGGTTGTGTCGGGATCCCCAGCCTGCAAGCCTTTATTATTCACTTGCTACTCCAAACCAAAGAAAAATATATACTCGGAACATGGAGATGGTCCTTTCGATTCCCTTGGCTTGGATACACCCCCAACAGCCATATCTCATTGGCCAAAGTTGTCCGGCTTCATCTTCATACGTTGTGGATCGTCCTTATTATTTTAGGATGCTTCTATCCGTGGCTAGCACCTATGTATTTAGTTTATTTACTGTTCATCCATACCTGGTTTTTACTTCCCCGTCTTCTTCTGCTTTTCCTGCTTCGTAAGCATATATCGAATGGATATTTGAAAATTAATGATAACGACACGTCCTGCTATGCTCAATAGCGGGACGTTCGCTTATCCTCTTTATAGCATGTGGTCGATATCAAAGCGTTGTCGTTCAGGTCAAGCATATAAATTCGGATAATCGAGTAGGAGGGGGCGCCTAGCCCCCGACCTCTCACACCACCGTACATGCGGGTCCGCATACGGCGGTTCCAAAAGGTTAACAAAGCTCTAAATAACGAGAAAGCAAACTTCTCAGCCCTTT
>NZ_JBVASZ010000039.1:0-34190 GCF_057814255.1 Paenibacillus sp. F024 | reverse complement strand
TCAGATTATCCTTACTGCTTGCGGAGGTCCACATTGTTCATCCCGCCCTAGTAATGTTCTTACTCAGCAGTATTGACAATCAACCTATTAAGCAGACCTCAGCAACGAACTATAGCGAAGAAGCAAATTTTTCCTCTTGGTTTGCATACTCTCATCATTTCTCTAACGGCCTTCTTCGGATCGGGTATTGTGCAAAAAACCAACGTTCCAACCACAGTGTCAAATGTATTGTCCCGAAATGGTAATTTCTCGGCGCTTCCTTCTACTACATGAATGGGTGTTTCCGTCCGATAAGCCCTTTCATTAGCCGAGTCCCTAAAGACTTCATTAGGTTCAATGGCTGTTACCGAAACTTGCTTATAAAAAGGGAAATTAATTCCTGTGCCGCAACCGATCTCTAATACTTCCCCTTCTGTTTTATTTATCAGATCTCTTCTTATCTGTGTAAAAATTTTCTTTTCTAACGGTTTCATCAAGCGATCATAATTTTTTTCAAACCACTTATTAATAATGCTCATCCCCTGTTCTTAAATCCAGTTCATATTATTTCTTATAACGTCTCTTGCATTCGCGAACCCTCACCGGCTTAAGCCGCGTAGCGGCGGGTCGTCAGACTTAGTCAGTGCAGGGTTGTCTGCCTGATTTCACTTCCCCGAAAACCTCGGGCAGACCAAGGCCGTCAGGCCTCGCAGCGTGAATGTGGTGTTATCTGAAGGATCGAAAAGTTCCCCCGAATAACCTGAAAATCTCTTACAATACAAACTACTCCTGCATTGTAATCAATATTAAGTTTGCGTCTTCTAGATGAAGGAATAAGCCCTTTATGTATAGCATCATTTCTGAACTCGATCATTTTCTGTGGAAATCTTCCTGGCACTTCTTTGAAATTCAGGAGGTAGATTGCATTAAAAGCGCCAATTTGTCTCTCTGAATGATGACTAATTTGTTTCCACATTTTATCCAACTCTTAGCACCGTTATGAATTAAAGTAATTCAAGGATCTACTCATAAAACCTTTCCAAAGAGGATGCCAAACTAGATACTGCTTCTCTTGTATATCCATCAAGTAAAGCCGTAGTACCAATTCAACGTTCGTACTGTGTCATGTCTCTAATACGCGCATCCCATACTTCAACAACAATCATACCCCACAGCCCCTCAAAGAACAAAAAAAGATCCTCATCCCCGGTCACCTGTGGACCATGGGATAAGGATCTTATGCTTTAAAGTTCCTATGAGAATATTGCCGTAAAAAATGTTACGCGCGGGAAATGTATTTGCCTTCACGGGTGTCGATCAGGAGCACGTCGCCTTCGTTGATGAAGAGAGGCACCTGTACATTCAGGCCGGTTTCCACTTTAGCGTTCTTGGTTGCGCCGGTTGCGGTGTTGCCTTTGATGCCCGGCTCGGTTTCAACAACCTTCAGCTCAACGCTGTTCGGCAGGTTGATACCCAGGATTTCTCCTTGGAAGCTCATGATGTTGATCATCATGTTCTCGCGCAGGAAGTTCAGCTCCCACTCGATTTGCTTCTCGTCAAGGGTAATTTGATCGAACGTTTCCGTATCCATGAACGTATGCTCTTTACCGCTGGCATACAGATATTGCATTTGACGGTTCTCGATGTGAGCGCGGCTAACGTTCTCGCCGGCACGGAAAGTACGCTCAACGGTGTTGCCGTTGCGAAGGTTTTTCAGCTTGGAACGGACGAATGCAGCGCCTTTGCCCGGTTTTACGTGTTGGAAATCGATAACGGCGAACAAATCCCCGTCTACGTCGATGGTCAAGCCTGTTTTAAAATCGTTAACTGAAATCACTACAAAAACCTCCCTGAAATGTGAGCAGACGGCAGTCCCGAAGAATACGCGGAAACCCGCGGCACAAACAGCTTGCCGCTACCAAGTTGAATAAGTTATGGAATCACGATCAAGTCTTTGCTTGATTGTGTTAACCTACGATGGCCTGTATCGGTAATAACAATGTCGTCCTCGATGCGAACGCCTCCGAAGCCGGGCACATAGATGCCGGGCTCTACGGTAACGGTCATTCCCGGTGTGAGGACCACATCCCCTGTCATGGAAAGCCGCGGCGCCTCATGGATTTCCATCCCGAGTCCGTGACCGGTGCCGTGACCGAAAAGGTCGCCATAGCCGTAACGCTTAATCACATCACGGGCGATTGCATCCGCCTCGCGTCCGGTCATGCCGGGGCGAATTCGTTCCAGTGTTTCCAGCTGAGCTTCCAGCACGATGTTGTAGATCTCGCGATGCTTGTCCGTAGGCGTGCCGAGCACAACCGTACGGGTAATATCGGAGCAGTAGCCTTTATAATAGGCTCCAAAATCCAGCTTGACGAATTGATTCGTACCGATGATTTTATCGCTGGCCTTACCATGAGGCAGGGCGGAGCGTTCACCGGAGGCAACAATCGTTTCGAACGATGTTGAGGCCGCGCCATGAGCACGAACATACATCTCAATCTCGAGTGCAATGTCAAGTTCCCTCATGCCCGGTTTCAACAAACCGAGCACGTACTCAAACGTACGGTCTGCCAAATCCGCGGCTTCCTGCATGATCGCAAGCTCGCCCTCGTCCTTGACCATCCGAAGATTCTCTACCAGAGAATCCGTCGGAACAAGCTCTATGCCGCTAAGCGTGCCGGCGCATGCTTGATACACACCATAGGTCATATCGTTCTGTTCGAAGCCGAGCTTAGTTAGACCGGCTTGACCAAGTAGATCTTTGACCGTCTCCATTGCTTTAGGCGCATGTTCGATGACTTCATAGCCGATCGCTTGCTGGGGCGCCTGAGTCATGTAGCGGAAATCCGTAAGCAGTATGGCATGGTTCTCCGTCATGAGCACGTAGCCCGATGATCCGGTGAACCCTGTCATGTACGTGCGATTGGTCGCATTCGTAATGAGCAGCGCCTCAAGCCCCTTCTCCTGCATCAAACCGCGAAGCCGCCGAATCCGTTCCTCCTGCATCAAGCTATCCCTCCGAACGTTCAATATATTGGACCAATGCTCTGAGACCCAATTCATAACCGTCCGCACCAAACCCCGCAATCTGTCCGACGGCTACCGGTGCAATCACGGAAACATGGCGGAACGATTCCCTTTTATGAATGTTGGAAATATGCACTTCAACCAATGGAATATGGACGGCACTTACGGCATCACGGATCGCATAGCTGTAATGAGTAAAGGCTCCCGGATTAAACAGGATCCCATCCTTTGTTCCATAGGCTGCTTGAATACGATCGATCAGCTCACCTTCATGATTGGACTGGAATGCTTCAAGCCCTACTCCAAGCTCTGCTGCCAGTTTCGTTACCCTGTCCGTGATCGATTGAAGCGACAGCGAACCGTAAACCCCGGGTTCCCGGATACCGAGCATATTCAAATTGGGCCCGTTCAACAATAATATTTGCTTCATACGATTTCCCCCCAACCGATCAAACAGCACATGCTTACCCATTTTACCATACATTTCCCCGGTTTGAGAACTTTCGTCAATCTCCGTATTAATGCAATAAAGTATTAGGAGTTGGATGTCGGATGACTCCCCCTAATATCAAGCGGTTCACGAATCCGCTCATCCGTGAATTCGAAGCTAATGGAGTATCCGATGAACAATCCCCACAGCAAAAACAAGCTGAAATCAGTCAGGATTGTATTCCAGTCCAGCAAGCCGATCCTATGCATCATACCGGTCGCCGGCCCGATAAACAAATAAAGTATCCCCCACCATGCCAGACCGTAGCCAAGACCATACCAAGGCCCCTTCGCTTTGGCCAGCAGCAGCGCATACAGCAGCGCCGCACCAATGGAGAACAGGATATAAAAAAACCATCCGAGTATAGCTCCCCGCCATGTCATAAGGTAGGAATGCTTATAGAAAGGCTCAATGAGAAAAGCCGGAGATAACACTGTAAAATGAAGGTAGTGTTGAATCATTTTCAGGCCGCCCCATAACAATCCCGCAAAAAAACCGATATACAGAGAAAACAGCCACTTATTGGTTACGGGTTTTGTTTTGTTCTTGATCGCATGCATGCCGCCAAACCTCCTGATTTGCATTCGGAATAATCCTTAGTATGTTCAAAAGTCCCATGGATAAACAAGTAGCTTTATCCCGTCCGATTCGTTACAATAATGTTAAAGGAGCCTTATTTCCTACACCATTCATAACTTTATTTAAATCAGAAGAAGGTGCATCGTTTTGTCTGAAAAGCAGCAGAATGCAATTTACGGCGGGCAAGCCGTCATTGAAGGCGTCATGTTCGCCGGTCAAAAGGTTCATGTAACGGCAGTACGCCGTAAAGATAACACCATTCATTATCTTGAGGTTCCCAAGAAGGAAATCGGCTGGGTGCAAACGCTCAAGAAAATCCCTTTCATCCGCGGCATTGTAGGCATCATTGAAGCAAGCGCAAAGGGATCACAGCATTTGAATTTCTCTGCAGAAGTGTTTGCGGAAGAAGACGGCGAAATCAAGGAAGAAAAGAAAGAAACGCTCGCAAGCAAAATGTCGATGATTCTCGGCGTCGCGTTTGTAGGTATACTTTCCTTTTTATTTGGCAAATTTGTATTTACGCTTGTTCCAACGGCGATCGAGCAGTTTTTGTTCGGGAAGATGTTTGTTGACAAACAAATCGCACACAATCTGATCGAAGGACTCATCAAAATCATCCTGCTCGTGGCCTATATATATTTTATCTCCTTCACCCCGATGATCAAAAGGCTGTTCCAATATCACGGGGCTGAGCATAAAGTAATCAGCGCTTATGAAGCCGGCGTGGAATTAACGGTCAAAAATGTGCAGAAATTCAGCACCCTTCATTACCGCTGCGGCAGCAGCTTCATCGTATTTACGGTCATTGTCGGCGTGGTGATTTATTCGTTCTTTCATTATGATACGTTCACAGAACGCATCATCCAGCGTATTGTTTTAATTCCTGTGGTCCTCGGCGTTTCTTATGAGGTTCTGCGTTTCACCAACAGCCTGCGCGACGTTCCCGTCCTGCGCTACCTCGGGTATCCCGGGCTTTGGCTGCAGCTTCTTACAACGAAAGAGCCCGATGATTCTCAAGTGGAAGTATCGATAGCTTCGTTCAACCGCATGAGGGAACTGGATAAGCAAATGCAGGCTTGAACGTTCTAATAGTTCCATTAACATAAGGAGGGTTTGGAATGAGACACCGTAACAGCACGATGGCCTATGTCATCTTCGGGTTGATCGCGATCGGCATTTTGTTCACCGTTCTAACCAGACCGGGCACCCTGATCATCCCGCTTCTGGTCTTTGGGGTCATCTTCTGGCTGTACAAGTATCCGCCCGGCCGGGGCAGAAGCAGAGCGAAATCGTTCACGCCTCCGCGCTTCAGCAGCAGTAAAGCCAAACGTAAAAACGCGACCTTTCGGGTCATTAACGGCAGTAAGGACAGTTCTGACGAACCGCCCAAATACCATTGAATATTAAGTTTCTTCCGTGCAGCAGGTTCACTTGAGCCTGCTTTTTTATGCATGTATTCTTTGATCCTCTTCTTTATTTTCTTTAATCTTACGGCGTATGTGAGTCAAATAATGCTGCTTGTAGTCGGTAAGCTTCCATTTGCCAAAGAAAGCATGAGTGGATTGAAGCCCCGATTCAAACAGCTTCAAGCTCTGCTCATGTGTAATATCGAAGTCGGTGTTGCTTACCCCCAACGTCGGTATTTTAACCGTACGGAAACGGTTATGCACTTGAATATATCTCTCGTCATGGGCATCCAGCATCGTGGAGAACAGTGCCCTAAGCATAGTGACCGGTCCGAATATCTGGTTTGGCTTACCTGCGCCGCGGCCGACAAGCTGAAATCCGATGGTAGGAATCATCTTGTCTAAAGCCGGAATCTCGTCGGAATCGAACAGCCACAGCGGAAAGTTGCTCAGCAGCCCCCCATCCACGATATAAACGAATTGATCTGCAAAATTTTTATCGATGGTCCTTCTTTTGTTTACCGCTTTACGGATAATGACAGGGTCGAAAAAGTAAGGGATGCTCGTGCTCATCCGAACGGCCTTAGCCACTAGAAATCGTGTCGGATCCACACCGTATTGGGCAATATCATCGGGTAAAACAAGCAGCTTGCGGCTGGAAATATCAGAAGCTACAATTCGCAGCTGACCGTGCTTTAAATCGCCGAACGTTCGAATGCCTTTAGCCAGCAGCAGCTGGTATACCCAATGTTCAAGCGCTTGCCCGGAATACAACCCCTTTTTAATAAACAATCTGGACAGAGGACCGATAAATTTAGTGTCGAAGATCGCCGACCGCTGCAAAAAGGCGCGAAACGGGCTAGCCTCAATCACTTCCCGCAGCTCATTCGCCTTATATCCCGCTGCTACCAAAGAAGCGATAATAGCACCGGATGACGTTCCCGCCACCTGATGAAAGGTGTAGCCCAGCTGTTCGACCCCCGCTACAGCGCCTGCCAATGCGATGCCTTTTACTCCGCCGCCCTCGAATACGGCATTGATTCTCACCCCGCATCCCCTCTTTCTCCATACCATCTCATAGAGTATGTATGAAGGAACAGATTGTACATATGCGTCAGGCAAACAAAAATAAGCCCCGACATCATGTCGGAGCTCTTCATTACGCTTCTTCCAATTCTTTCTTGAGACGCATCAAATCGTCGGCCCTGGAGGCATCCCGTTTAAAATATTCCAGCAGCGTCTCAATGCAGGTGATCGAATCCCAGCTGAGATGGTGCTCAATGCCTTCTACGTCCTTGTATATATGCTCATCGGATACGCCGATCAGCGTTAAAAACTCTTCTAATAGATGATGCCGGTCTACCAGCCGCTTGCCGACCCGCTGTCCTTTGGACGTCAGCACCAGGCCGCGGTATTTCTCATAAATCAGATAGTTGTCTTTATCCAGCTTCTGAATCATCTTGGTAACCGAAGAAGGGTGAACCTCCAGCCCCTCAGCAATGTCGGACACGCGAGCGTAGCCTTTTTCATCAATTAATTTATATATTTTCTCCAGGTAATCTTCCATGCTCGGTGTAGCCATTTGCGTTCCTCCTGTAATCCAAGACGATCTTGTATCATCACTTTAATGATACACTGTTTCATTTTCACAAGGCAAGTCTGCAGAACTCTGCAATTCCCATGTGTGAGAATATGCGGGCAAGCATATCCTAGGGTCATCATAAGCGTTCTTTACTATAACACAGCATCCATAGTGAAGCAAGTCCGAGCATTCTAAAGGAGGGAACCCATGGCTACCGAACTGCTGTCTCCCCCCATAAGGGGTACGCAAGTCTTTATTCCGGAGCTCGTTTATTTTGAGCCCGATGCATTGGAATACCCCAAGGGGCAAAAAATCCTTGAATGGGCCAAAAAAGAAGGCCTGCCTATTCATATGACCACCTCGCACAACCGGATTACGAACCTGCCGGGTGAAGGCGAATTGGAGAAATACCGAATCGCCAAAAGAACGCTCGTCGTCGGCATCCGCAAGACATTGAAATTCGATACGTCAAAGCCGTCCGCGGAATATGCCATTCCTATCGCTACAGGCTGCATGGCGCATTGTCATTACTGTTATTTGCAAACCACCCTGGGAGCCAAGCCTTATATTCGCGTTTACGTGAATATGGATGATATTTTGAACCAAGCCAAGCAGTACATCGAAGAACGCGCCCCGGAAATCACCCGGTTTGAAGCAGCCTGTACCTCAGACCCCGTAGGTCTTGAGCATATCAGCGGATCCCTGAAGGAATTAATCGAATTTATGGCGGAACAACCACTTGGCCGGCTCCGTTTTGTCACCAAGTTTCATCATGTGGAGCCGCTGCTGGATGCAAAGCATAACGGCCACACCCGCTTTCGGTTCAGCGTGAACGCCGATTATGTGATCAAGAATTTCGAGCCGGCGACCTCCAGCTTCCAGGAACGGATTACAGCCGCGGGCAAGGTAGCCAAAGCAGGATATCCGCTTGGTTTTATCATCGCTCCAATCATTTGGCACGAAGGCTGGGAGGAAGGCTACAGCGAGCTACTGCGCAAATTAAAAGAGGCCCTTCCGCCGGAAGCGACCTCTGATTTGACCTTTGAATTAATCCAGCACCGATTTACCAAAACCGCCAAAAATGTCATCCAACGCCGCTATCCCAAGACCAAACTGGAGATGGACGAGGAAAAGCGCAAATATAAATGGGGGCGCTGGGGGCAAGGAAAATACGTCTATCCTGATGAACAGGCCGATGCGCTAAGAGAATTTATTACCGAGCAAATCTTCACTCATTTCCCGAAATCCAATATCGATTATTTTACCTAAAGCATTTAACCCATCCAGGCGGGGGTAATTTGCTGCAGCCAAATCGTGATTCTGGTCATTTGGTCTGTATAAAGCAAAATTCCGATAAGAATCATCAATCCCCCGCCCACTTTCATCAAAGTGGAGGAATAGCGCAGAATCCATCGGGTCGAGCCGATAAAGAAGGCCAGGATAAAGAATGGAATGGCAAATCCCAGCGAATAGGCAGTAATGAGAGGGAGCCAGGAATCGGGTTCCGTTGCCGCTAATAAAAGGATCGAAGACAAAATCGGGCCAATACACGGGGACCAGCCCGCGGCAAATCCGATACCGATCAATAGCGATCCGATATAGCTAGCCGGCTTTGTTCTTACCTTCATCTTACGCTCCTTCAAGAGCCATTGAGGCTGAAAAATCCCAAGCATAAACAAACCCATAGCGAAAATAAAAATAGCAGACAGCTGTCTCATTAAATCGCGGTAATCGATAAACAGGTTGGAAATCGCGCTTGCACCGAATCCTAAGCTGTAAAACACGATAGAAAAGCCGATGATAAAGCTTATGGTATGGGTGACCATTTTAAAGCGGATGTCACGCGTGGACTGATCATTTTTCAGCTGATTAACCGATACACCGGTAATGTAGGATAAATAAGAAGGATACAAAGGCAAGCTGCATGGTGAAATAAAGGATAAAAAACCCGCCCAAAGCGCAATCCAGATGTTTAATTCCACAGGTTCAAATTCCCCCCTTTATGGTGCTAGGACCGCAATCCTCTTTTTACAAACATAATGCCGATCAGCATGAAGATCAAAACAAGCACTACCGTAGCTCCCGGAGCCAAATCCCATACCCCCGCGGAGGCTAACCCGATTAGCACCGCCATTTCCGCAAAAAAAATCGACCAGAAAATCGAGTGCTTGAAGCTTCGCGCCACAAGCAAGCTGCATGCGACCGGAATGGTCAATAAAGAGGATACCAGCAGGGCCCCGACGATCTTGATGGAGACGCTGATCACCAGCGCCGTGAGCATCGTAATCATGATGTTATAGAAACGCAGCGGCAGACCGCTGACTCCTGCGGCATCCTCGTCGAAGAACAGCAGAAACATTTCTTTATAATTGATAAGCACAAATGCCGCGACCAGCGCGGCTACACAGCCGACCACCCATAAATCGGTGCTGTCTAACGTATAAATACTGCCGAAGAAATAACTCATCACGTTAATGTTGAAGCCTTTGCCCATCGTAAAAAGAAACGTAGCGAGCGCGATACCGCCGGACATAATAATGGCGATTGACAGCTCCGCATACGTTTTGTAAGCCTTGCGCAGCCACTCGATTGCAAAAGAAGCAAGCAGCGCAAATAACAGCCCTACTCCAATCGGGTATACGTTAATCAAGAATCCGAGGGCCACACCGGCAATGGACACATGAGCGAGTGTATCCCCGATCATGGACAGACGGCGCAGCACTAAAAATACCCCCATAAGCGGAGCCGTCAATCCGATCAGCAGGCCGCCGAGCAGCGCACGCTGAAAAAAATATTCGGTAAATATATCCAACCCTTTTCTCTCCTATCTTCTGAACCAACAGGCAGCTGCATCACAATGCTATGTTAGTACTTCTATCTTTTCTCTGAGCTGCTGCATGGAATGGGTCAAATCCGTTTCCTTGCAATTTTCGGGCTCATGCGTGTGCTTGACATAGAAAGACAGCCCTCCGTTCTTCTCCGCCGGCTCGTCCCCTAGATACGATTCCATCATATCCATATCATGAGAAACCATCAGGAACGTAATATGGTGATGCTGGTGCATATGGCGGATCATCCGGAAAAATCCGGCCTGCGTTTCCGCATCGATTCCCACGGTAGGCTCGTCCAAAATAAGCAGCTCCGGATTGTTGACGAGCGCTCTGGCCAGAAACACCCGCTGCTGCTGACCTCCGGACAATTGACCGATTCGACGGTCAGCCAGATCTTCAATCCGCATTGCATACAGTGCATCGTCGCATTTGCTCCGCTGCTGCTTCGTCAGCCTCCGAAACAGGTTTTTCTTCCCGTACAGGCCTGAGGTGACGACCTCGCGGACGGTTGCCGGGAATAACGGATTGAGGGCGTTCTTCTGCGGTACGTAGCCGATCCTCTCCCAATCCCGAAACTCTTTGATCGACTGGCCGAACAAGCGAATCTCACCGGAGGTGGGCTTCAGCAGGCCTACGATCATTTTGAGCAGCGTGGTTTTGCCGGCGCCGTTAGCGCCGATCAAGCCGACAAAATCGCGCTCGAGAATCGAATAGCTCAGATTTTGAATAACCGTTTTATTCTCATAAGAAAAAAAGACGTCATCGATCGTAACGATCTCCTGATGACATCCGGATTGAGCATTGTTGGTTAGCATAGCAAAGCTCCTTAGTCGAAGGTCTCCCTTCTATTGTAATGCTTTTAATAAATTATTCAAATTGTTTTGCATAATTGACACATAATCCTCACCTTGCTTGACCTGTTCCTCCGTCAAACCTTCAATCGGACTGAGGACCAGCGTTTCCACTCCCGCATCGTTAGCCAGCGTCTTGGCCATCTTATCCGAGACCAGCTCCTCAAAGAATATATATTTGAGCTGGTTGTCTTTTATGAATTGAAGAATGGATTGCATATCCTTCGATGTAGGCTCGGCGTCCGCCGTCAGGCCCATAATCGCTTTTTGTGTCAAGCCGTACTCTTTGGCCAGGTAGCCAAACGATTGATGCGTGACGACGATTTCTTTCTTGGAGGTGCCTGACAGCTTCTCTTTGTATTGGTTATGAAGGTCATCCAGCTGATCGGAGAGCTTTTTGAAATTGGCTTCGTAGTCTGCCTGGTTCGCTGCGTCCGCTTTGACAAGAGCGTCTTTCACATTTTGCGCGATGATCTTGGCGTTGACCGGACTCAACCAAACGTGAGGGTCCATACCCGATTCATTGTGGTCATCATGCTGTTCGTCTTTGTGGGCGTCTTGCTGCTCACCTTTGTGTTCGTCCTTATGCTCATCTTGATGGGCATCATGAGCAGCATTGTCCTGTCCATGAGCCTCTTCCTCATGACCATGGTCATGCCCGTCATCCGTACCCGGGATGAGCTTGATTCCTTTGCTTGCTTCCACAGCGGTTACTTTGGAATTCTTATCCAAGCTGCTTAACGTCTGATTAACCCAGCCTTCGAACCCGGCTCCCAAATAGAAGAATACATCAGCCTTGGACAGATTGGACATATCCTGCCCCTTAGGGGACCAATCGTGTGGCTCAACTCCTGTAGGAACCAGATTGATGACATTCACATGCTCTCCGCCAATTTTGGAGGCAAAATCATACAGCGGATAGAAGCTTGCCACGACATTGATTTTCCCATCCTCCATGGCTTGCTGCGGCTGACTCTGGCTGCTGCTGCAGCCCGATAATACGACGGATAGTATAAGTGCAAAAATAAACGGCATTGCTGTACGTTTGTACATCTTTTGAAACGGCATCAATCATTTCTCCCCTTTATGTAAATCGTAATTTTTTTTATTTATGGACCAACAACGAAGATTATACCCCCCTCTCAGCTTGTTGTCAACGGTAAATGTAGAAATTACGATTGAGCGATAAAACAGGATATAAAAGACCCTGCGGGCCGGCTGCAGGAGCCGGTCCATAGGGTCATATGATCGGAACCATATTCATTCGATATAAAGCGCTTGTTTCCGCTCCATAAAACAAAGCTCAGCTTAGCACGCGTGCTCGTTGCGTTGTCGTATCCCCGTCCGGAGGCCGTCCTTATTTTACAATAGACCCGTTAGGAATAGAATCGGCAACTGTCGCCAAAGTCAATTGATCTCCCTGAGAAGCCGCCAAAATCATTCCTTGGGACAGCTCACCGCGGAGCTTGACCGGTTTCAGGTTGGTTACGCAAATCACCTTGCGCCCAATCATCTGCTCCGGCGTGTAATATTTGGCAATACCGGAGACGACCTGCCGCTGCTCAAAGCCGAGATCCAGCTGCAGCTTCAGCAGCTTATCGGCTTTTTTCACCGGCTCCGCCGCGATCACCTGCGCCACGCGCAGCTCCACCTTAAAGAAATCGTCAATGGAGATTTCAGGAGCCGTTTGCTCTTCTGCTTCAGCCGCCGGCGCTGTCGATGCCGCGGGCGCCGCCTCAGGCTCGGCCGGCTTCGCTCCTCCGCCCATCGAATCGGCGATATAGGCGATTTCCTTCTCCGCCTCAAGACGCGGGAACATCACCTCGCCTTTGGCAACCCGCGTGCCGGATGGCAGCGTACCAAAGTGATGGATCGTATCCCACGCGGTGAGAGATGCGTCTTCGATCCCGAGCTGCTGCCACATTTTACGCGGCGTCTCGGTCATGAACGGCTGCAGCAGCACGGAAGCGATGCGCAGGGACTCCGCCAGACAATAGAGCACCGAACCAAGCACAGGACGCTTGGCTTCGTCCTTGACCAGCATCCACGGCTGTGTCTCGTCGATATATTTGTTCGTACGGCTGATCAGCTGCCAAATCGAAGTCAAGGCCACGGAAAATTCGAGCTTCTCCATCGCTTCCTCTACTTTGGCAACCGAAGCGCGCACAGTCTCAAGCATATTCGCATCATATTCCGTAGCGCCCTCGATATAAGGCTGAATGGAACCGTTGAAATATTTGTCAATCATCACGACGGTTCTGCTGAGCAGGTTGCCGAGGTCGTTGGCGAGATCGAAATTAACTCTTTCCACGAAGCTTTCCGGCGTGAACGTACCGTCGGAGCCAAAAGGCACCTCCCGCATTAAGTAGTAGCGAAGCGCATCGAGGCCATAGCGGTCAATGAGCGTCACCGGATCTACGACGTTACCCTTGGACTTGGACATTTTGCCGTCCTTCATCAGGAGCCAGCCGTGGCTGAATACCTTCTTGGGCAGCGGCAGATCCAGCGCCATCAGCATGATCGGCCAAATAATCGTATGGAAACGCACGATTTCCTTGCTCATCAGATGCACATCCGCAGGCCAGTATTTTTGGTAACGGCTGTCGTCCCCGCTTCCATAACCAAGCGCTGTGATGTAGTTGGAAAGCGCATCAATCCATACATAAATCACGTGCTTCGGATTGCCGGGTACTCGGATCCCCCATTCGAAGGTGGTGCGGGATACCGCCAAATCCTCGAGTCCCGGCTTGATGAAGTTATTGATCATCTCATTGCGGCGGGATTCCGGTTGAATAAAATCCGGATGCTCCTCATAGAATTGGATCAGCCGGTCGGCATACTTGCTCAGGCGGAAGAAATAGCTTTCCTCCTTGACCCACTCCACCGGACGTCCGCAGTCCGGACATTTACCGTCCACCAGCTTGTTTTCCAGGAAGAACGATTCGCACGGTGTACAGTACCAGCCTTCATAGTGACCCAGGTAAATGTCGTCTTGTTCCATCAGCTTTGTGAATATTTTTTCCACCGCTTCCTTGTGCCGCGGCTCTGTCGTGCGAATGAAGTCATCATAGGAGATGTCGAGCTTTTTCCACAGTTCTTTGATTCCCGCGACAATATCGTCAACGAATTGCTGTGGGGTTTTACCCGTTTCCTGCGCTTTACGCTCAATCTTCTGACCGTGCTCGTCCGTCCCCGTCAAGTACATAACATCGTAGCCGCGCAGCCGCTTGTACCGCGCCATGACATCGCCGGCTACCGTGGAATAGGCATGGCCGATGTGCAGCTTGTCACTCGGATAATAAATCGGTGTTGTGATGTAGAAGCTCTTTTTCTTCATTTCAGACATGGATGCAACCTCCCAAATTAGTAAAATGCAGCGTTTATTGTCTCTGAACTGCACAAAAAAGCCCTCATCCCTTTGGGACGAAAGCTTCTGCTCACGTGGTACCACCCAACTTCCCCCGATTACGTTCGTTAGCACAGGGTACCCACCCCATGCTCGCCGTTCGAGGCTCAGCGGTCAATGACGACCTCCCGTTAACGCCGGAATTGCGATGAAAGCTTACCAAAGGCATAGGGATCCGATCTCCCGACGTTACGTGTGTGCTCATCGGCAGATGCTCCTGCGATCCATCGGCTCACCTTCATATCCTCCGGGACCATTTTCCTCTGCATCGGCCCGCCGGTTCTCAGCTTCTCCGGCTCTCTGTGCGGCTTCACGCAAAGTACTTATCCGTTCATGGGATGATAAGCCAAATATATCGAAAATCCCCTGCCCATGTCAAGGCACATGGTCTACACCCCCGGGATGAAACGGATGGCATTTGCATATCCGTTTGACGGCAAGCCATGACCCGCGTGCCGCTCCATGGCGCTCCAGCGCTTCCAGCGCATACGCGGAGCAGGTGGGATAAAACCTGCAGGTCGGCGGTTTCAACGGAGAGATAAACTTCCTGTAGAACACCACGCCGCCCCGCAACACTTGCTTTATCATCGGCGCAGCTCCTTCATTTCCGTATCGGCAATCCCTATGATGCTATGATGCCGGATGACGGAAGCCTTGTCAAATGGGCCGCTCATTGTATTTTGAGAGCCCTTCTCCCCTGCTCTCTTGGTTGAATTATGCCTCGCTCCTTGCCGTTTCCTGTTCCGCCTTTGCTGCCGCCGTCTCTCGTACAGCCGCCGAACGCTTGTCTTTGTACAGACGCCCGTTCTGGTAATCCAGCATCCGGCCGGCGCCTAATGCCGTGCAGTCCATCGGCTGGTCCGCAATATGCACCGGCACTCCGGTTTCCTGCTGAATCCGCTCATCCAGACCGTGAAGCAGCGCGCCGCCGCCGCACAGCAATATGCCCCGATCCATCACATCGCCTGCCAGCTCCGGCGGGCATTTTTCCAGCGTCACCCGGATCGCATCGAGAATGGTTATCAGGAAATCGTCCATCAACGAAGAAATTTCTTTCGAGGTCAGGCGAAGCGAGCGTGGAAGACCGTCGATCAGATCGCGTCCCCGGATATCCATCCCCTTCTCGCCATCCGGGTTCAATACCGATCCGATCCGCATCTTGATGTCTTCGGCCGTCCGCTCCCCGATAGCCATATTGTAGGTGCGCTTGACATAATCGATGATATCCTTGTCGAGGGACATTCCCGCCCGTCTGACCGTATGGCTCACTACTATCCCGCCCAGCGATAGGACGGCCACCTGGCTTGTACCGCCTCCGATATCAAGCACCAGGTTGCCGATCGGCTCGTCCACCGGCAGGCCGGCACCCAACGCAGCCGCAAGCGGTTCCTCTACCGCCACCGCCTTCTTTGCCCCTTTATGTATGACCGTCTCCTCGACGGCACGTTTTTGCACATTCGTAATGCCGCACGGAACGGAAATATATACCTGGGAGCTTCTAAACCATGGAGTCCGTCCTTGAACCTTTTTAATGAAATGCTGCAGCATCGAGCTGGTCACATCAAAATTAGCGATCACACCGTCCATTAGTGGATAAATAATATCGATATTGCCCGGCGTACGCCCGATCATCGCCTGCGCTTCCGCCCCGACCGCAGCGATCTCTCCCGTATCCTGGCGAATCGCCACGACAGAAGGCTCACGCAGCACAATACCTTTCCCCTGCTGATAAATTACTGTGTTGGATGTACCAAGGTCAATTCCATAAAGCATATCAAATCGTTTTAACATGATGAATTTCCTCCTTCAAGGGCTGTATGAATCGTAGGCAGCCGGAGCTCGAATACGGTGCCTTTGCCGATTTCACTTCGTACGGAGACGGTTCCTCCGTGTAAATCAACAAGCTCACGAACAATGGCGAGGCCCAGGCCGGTGCCACGGTTCTTTCTGGTACGTCCCCGGTCCACCTTGAAGAAACGCTCCCAGATCATCTCTTGATCATCCGGAGAGATGCCGATGCCCGTATCCGAAACGAAAAGATGAATAAAACCTGGCTCGCTTCGGGCTTTTAACGTTATGCGGCCGTCTTCTGTAAACTTAACCGCATTTTTCACCAGATTTTTTAAAATTTGCTCCAACCGGTCAGGATCTGCATAGATTTTAGGCAGCTCTTCTTCCACGGATACATCAATCACCGTGTTTTTATCGGCGGCCTCAGGCTCAAAGGTCGATGCCACATGCGACATCACCCGATACACATCCACAGGGCTTCGTGCCAATGTGATTTCGTTATTTTCCAGCTTGATCAGATCCATGATATCGTCCACCAGCCGGTTCATATGGAGCGTTTCTTTATAAATGATGTCGTAGTATCTCGGCTTGGCCGCATCATCGATCAGATCGTCCTGCAGCGCCTCCAGAAATCCCTGCATCGCCGTCAGCGGCGTCCGCAGCTCGTGGGATACGTTAGCGAGAAAATCCTGCCGGATTTGCTCCAGCTTTCTTTTTTCATAGTCGATTTTTTCCAGTTTCTCTCCCATTTGATTGATCGTCGCCGCCAAATCGCCAATTTCATCCTTGGAAGGAATATCGATCCGTTCGCCGTAATCACCGTGGCCGATTTTGGAGGCTACCTTATCAATTTCACGCAAAGGACGGGAAATCGACCAAGATAAATAGGAAGCGATCGCTGCGGACAGCATCATCCCAATCAGCGTTACCCACAGAATCGTCTCCCTCATATTCGTAATAGTTTGGTTCATGCCGACAACCGGCGCATGCAGCACGATCCCGCCATAGACAATATTGTCCTTTCCCCAAGGAACGGCAACCGACAGCATGGATTCCTTCAGGCCTTCAAACTGCAGATTCAGCGTAGCATCCTCTCCGTTAAGCACTTTACGTACAATGGAAGATTCAACGGATTTCCCGATATACACTTCATCCTTACTGGATGTGGCCACAATGCGGCCGCTGCGGTCAAAGGTCCAAATTCGCGTATCGAACGATTGGTCGAAAAAAATGAGCAGATCCTTCATTCGCTGATCCGATTTCTGAAAATCCTGAATGGTCAGATTCACGCGCTTGGCCTTGCGAAGCAGCTCTTCCCGCTGGGTATCGACGATATAATCCTTAGTCCAAAATGACAATAGCAGGCCGACCGCGCAAAGTCCGAGCAGAACGGTAAACATATAACTGAACAACAGCCGCCGGAAAATGCTTTTATGAACACCGAAAATCATCGTTCCGCCTCAAATTTATACCCGACGCCCCAAATGGTCTGGATGCATTCTTTCTTATACGGATTCAGCTTCTCCCGCAGCTTTTTGACATGTACGTCCACCGTCCGAATGTCTCCAATAAAATCATAGCCCCACACCTGCTCCAAAAGCTGCTCGCGGGTGTATACCGTCCCGGGCGACTTTGCCAAATGAGTAAGCAGATCGAACTCCTTAGGTCGCAGCGTAAGTTTTTCTTCCCCTGCAAGCACCTCCCGGCGGTCCGGATGAATAGACAAGCCGTCAAAAGTATAGGATTGCTCCTGTTCCTCCGTGCTTTTTCTGGGCTGCATCCGCCGAAATATGGCTTTTATGCGTGCTACCAGCTCTCTGGGGCTGAACGGCTTCGTCACATAATCGTCTGCGCCAAGCTCAAGTCCGATCACCCTGTCGATCTCCTCGCCTTTAGCCGTCAGCATGATAATCGGAATATCGTAGCGTTTCAATATTTCCCGGCACGCTTCGTACCCGTCTATTTTGGGCATCATAACGTCCAATATAATAATGTCCGGAGACTCTTTTTCCACCATTTGCAGTGCGGCTTCCCCGTCCTGGGCTTCCACCATCTCAATATGCTGCTTTTCGAAATAGAGCCGGATGATCTCCCGTACATTTGGATCGTCATCGGCTACAAGCACCTTCCAGGGATTCATCAGTTCAGCTCCTTTGTCTATATATAAGGTCTTTACCTTATAGAATTCTCCTTCACCTTTGAATTTGCGGGGGGAAACAAGAAAAAGGAAGCTGTTTCCTCATGCAGGAACATGATGGAAACAGCCTCCGGGGTTCTTATTTGGCTTGCGGCAGTTCCGTCGTGCCGGCGCCTCCAGCGCCATCTTTTACTTCCGGTGTCGTGGATGGAGAGCCTGTGCCTAAATCACCTTGTTTGGAATCAATTCCTGGTGCGGGGGTCGTTGTTCCTGTATTTCCAGACGGCGTTGAATCCGCAGGTGCTTCACTCGTTCCGTCTCCACCCGAGCAGCCGGAGAGCATCCCTAAAATCAACATTCCGCCCAATACACTTACAAACCATTTTCTCATGCTTATGCTCCTTTCCAGAATCGGTGATCGCCTTACAAGTTTCAATATAAGATAAAAACATGTTCAAAATGTTTTGAAACCTTGACCGGAAGTTTAAATAAGTATGATCAAACGGTGAACGTTTCGTCTTAAAGACAGAATTTAGAGGCTCCTGTCGAATTCTATGGAAGTACGCCCTCTCAGCAGATTTATGGAAGATGGAGGATCCCGAACCCCATTCTGAATCACTACATCACATCACAAATCGTTATGGAAGGTGAAGATCGTGAACAATTCCAGAGATTTTATGCAAAGCCAATTAAAAAAATGGAAAAACGCCGCAGCGGGATTCATATCATCGGAGGAGGTAGTTACGGAAGCGTATGCCATCGAACTTGAGCCCGAATATTACGAGAAATGCCGGCAAATGGCCCAAGCCCAGAATACAACCGTATCCGCGGCTGTACATTATATGATCGAGCAATATTTTGCCGGTCGCGCTCACGAGACCTTGTTTCAAGCGACGGTAGAACAGAAAGATCAAAATCCGCTGCTCCAACTCGACGCGCTAACCAAGCGTAAAGTACCTTTTAACCCGGAGGAGGCACAGGAATATGATCGTACATAACCATACGAATCTTCAGCAGGACATCTTTTTAGAGCAATCCGCCTTGATGGCCTTTATGAATCCGGAGGATCCGTATTATTTGAAGGCACGTACGATTTTCTTCGATATGCACGACCTGGATCGGCGTCTGGCTACGACCAACTATGTAATTTTTGAAACGCACCAATGGCTGCGAAACCATTTTGATTACGCAGATGCGCAATTTTTCCTGAATACGGTTGACAAAGCGGTGCAGCAAGGCGTACTGACCGTCATTCCGGGAAGCCCGGAGCTCGAGCAGGAATCCAAACGGCTCATCCTTGATTTCCCGAAGTCCCAGTTCTCGCTGAATGAAGCCATGACGGCTGTAGTGATGCTGTCTTACCAATTGAAAAGGATCTTTACGTTTAATCCAAACTACGCCTTCCTCCCTACGCTGGACCGGGAAATCAGGCTGCTTCCAAGCATGTGGTAACATAAAAAAAGATCCCCTTCACACCTTCAGTGAATGGGGGTCCTTTTCATTTAATCGAATTTAATTTATTTTGTATGTATTTCAGGCTGACTGAAATCAGCAGCCAACCATTCAATTGAATTTCGGTTGAAAAGTCTCGTCACGGATATATCAGACAGCGCCGTTCAATGAATTCTTGCTTTTACAAAACAGACTTTTAAACAAAACCCTCCAGAACGACCTTGCCAATCGTCTGGTTGCTTTCCAATTGCTTGTGGGCTTGGCGAAGATTCTCCGCTGTGATCGGTCCAAGCACTTGGGTGAGTGTGGTTTTCAATTTTTGATGATCCACGGCATCCGCGATCCGATTCAGGAGCAAATGCTGCTCAATCATATCGTCGGTTTCAAAAAGCGAACGTGTAAACATAAATTCCCACACGAAGGTGACGCTTTTTTGCTTCAGCAGCTTAAGGTTAAGCGGAGAGACCGGATCATCAATAGCGCATACGACCCCTTGAGGAGAAACGGCTTCGCTAATGCCTGTCCAGTGTTTCTCCAGCGCATTCAGGCAGAATATGTAAGGAACGCTTGGAAACCCAATGGCTTGAAGCTGCGGCTGGAGCGGTTCGTGGTGATTGATGGTATAATCGGCACCCATCGATTTCACCCACTCTACGGTTTCCGGCCGGGATGCCGTACCGATTACGGTAAGGCCTACGTGTTTGGCAAGCTGAATGGCAATGGACCCTACACCCCCGGCGGCCCCGATGATCAGCAGGGACTTTCCTTCATTGGCGCCAGGATCCTGAGAAATCAACATTCGGGCAAATAACGCTTCCCAAGCTGTGATTGAGGTTAAAGGAAGGGCCGCCGCTTCTGCGAAACTCAGAGAAGCAGGCTTGCGCCCTACGATTCGTTCGTCGACCAGATGGTACTCGCTGTTACCTCCTTGTCTTGCAATGCTGCCGGCATAAAACACTTCATCCCCCGGGCGGAACAACGCGCAATCAGGGCCAACCTGTTCAACAATTCCAGCTACATCCCAGCCTAAAATTTTGGGAGAATCTTCAACTTTGTCTTTAGGCGCCCGTACCTTGGTATCCACGGGATTGACCGACACAGCAACAACCTTGACCAAAATGTCGCGTCCCGCCGCTTTTGGTTTTTCTACTACCAGATCTATCAGGCTGTCTGGATTTTCAATGGGGAGGTACCGGGTAAGTCCTATCGCTTTCATGGTATCCATGATAAACCACATCCTTTCCTAACCAGTATACCCTTTGTGAGGCAGGAATTAAAATATGATTTTCCGTCACAATCCTACCCGAAAACCGGATTATCGTATACGGCACAAACCAGCTTCCAGAATTGGCCTTGCCTCGAAGCAGGGACTCCTCCAGCTTCCGAACTCGCAAAAAAAAGACCGCAGTCCCATAAGATGAGTGAACTGCACCCCAATTGTTAGACATCATCTAACGATTGGGGTGCATTTTTTTATGGCTAAATTTACAGAGGAAGAAAAAATTCAAGCTGTAAAAAGGTATCTTGAAGGGAAGGAAGGGCAGAACGCCATAGCCGAAAGCGTTGGAGGATCAAAAGCCATACTTCAAACGTGGATACGACAGTATCAGCATCACGGAGAAAGTTCCTTTAAAAAGGGCTATACAACCTACTCTACGGATTATAAACTGAAAGTGCTCAATTATATATCCGAACATGGGACGTCCCTCCGCGAAGCAGCTGCGATCTTTAATATTCCAACACATTCTCTGTTATCCCGTTGGAAGAAAGAGCTTGAGACAGAAGGTGCAGACGCCTTTATTTCAAAGAAAAAGGGGCGTCCATCGATGAAAAAAGAATCAAAGAAGCCAACTCCAGCAAAAGGTTCTGTCGAAGCATTACAAGCAGAAATAGAACGTTTACGAATGGAGAACGCCTACTTAAAAAAGTTGAATGCCTTAGTTCAAAGCAAAGAAAAGTTACAAAACAAGACAAGGCGCAAGTAGTATTTGAACTAAGGCACGATTACCCGATCACATCATTGCTGCAGTTGGCTCAGTTGCCCCGTAGCACGTATTATTACATGATTGGTACGTTCGATCGTCTTGACAAAGATATCGACCTCAAATCGCAAATCACAGCGATATTCCACGAACACAAAGGTCGATACGGATATCGTAGGATTAGGGATGAGCTTCGAAATAAGGACGTCACAGTCAACCATAAAAAGGTACAACGCCTTATGCAAGAGCTTGGCTTAAAGTGCAACGTGCGCATGAAAAAATATCGTTCGTATAAGGGCTCACCAAACATCCTAGATCGAAATTTCCAGGCAGTAAAGCCAAATGAGAAGTGGGTAACAGACATTACAGAGTTCAAATGGTTTGGTGAGAAGCTATATTTGTCGCCTATGCTTGACTTGTTTAACGGCGAGATCATAACGTACACTATGCATTCGCGTCCCGTTTATTCTCTTGTCTCTGACATGCTGGATCAAGCTCTGGAACGTAAGAAAGACGAGGACAACCTATTGATTCATTCCGATCAGGGATGGCACTATCAAATGCCGCAATATCAACAGGTTTTGAAGCAACGAGGCATAACACAAAGCATGTCACGCAAAGGAAATTGTTACAACAATGCTGTTATGGAGAACTTCTTGGCATATTAAAATCCGAGTTCTTATACACGCAGACATTTGAAGACACTGAACATTTTAAAGCAGAGCTCGAACAGTACATCCACTACTATAATCACAAACGGATTAAGTCCAAGCTAAAGGGCATGAGCCCGGTACGATACCGAACACATGCCCAACAGGCTGCCTAAATAAATATTGTCTAACTTTTTGGGGTCACTTCAGAGACTTAGCGGTCTTTCCTTATCCCAGTACAACGCGATCGTCGGCGAATTTGGCGCCGCGAATACGCTCGAATTCGTGCAGCAGCCCTTCTACGGTGAGCCCCTGCTTCTCCTGCTCCGGTACGTCCAAGATAATGCGGCCCTTGTCCATCATAATCAAACGGTTGCCCAGACGGATGGCCTGTTCCATATTGTGCGTGACCATTAAGGTCGTCAGCTTCAGCTCCGAGACAATCTGCTCGGTCAGCGTGGTGATGAGTTCCGCCCTGGAAGGGTCCAATGCGGCGGTATGCTCGTCAAGCAGCAGAATGCGCGGCTCCGTAAAGGTCGCCATGAGCAGGCTGAGCGCCTGACGCTCACCGCCGGACAGCAGACCGACCTTGGCGCTTAACCGGCTCTCCAGGCCGATACCAAGACGGCTAAGCTGCTCGATAAACAGCTTTCTCTTCTTTGCGTTCACGCCAATCGATAGACCCCTAGTCTTGCTGCGCGCGTAAGCCATGGCCAGGTTCTCTTCAATCGTCATCGTGGGAGCGGTACCTGCCATCGGATCCTGAAACACGCGTCCG
This sequence comes from Paenibacillus sp. F024, assembly GCF_057814255.1. Lineage (NCBI taxonomy): Bacteria > Bacillati > Bacillota > Bacilli > Caryophanales > Paenibacillaceae > Paenibacillus > Paenibacillus sp. F024. The sequence continues at coordinate 11,249 of NZ_JBVASZ010000039.1, read as the reverse complement.
ATCCATTCAGTACGGCGGTATTCAGGAAAGGACTCTACCTGTTTTCCATCAATCCACACTTTCCCCAAATCCGGGGTCATGACTCCGGAGATGATATTCATTAACGTCGATTTGCCGGCGCCGTTACTGCCAATGACTGTGACAAAATCGCCGTCTTTCAAGTCCAGGTTAATCCGTGAAAGCGCCACTTTCTCATCCGGAGTCCCCGGATTAAACAGCTTCGATACGGCTTCAATCTTCAGCATCAGAACCCACCTCCCCGTGCTGTATCTGCGGAACCTGCTTGGTCAAGCTCCGCCGCTCTTTTGCGGATAAGCGCTTTTTGGCGCATCGATGTTCGGACCATCGGCAGTGTCAACGCAATGATGACGATCAAAGCGGTCATCAGCTTCATATCCGTTGCCTCCAACCCGACGCGCAGCGCCAAGGCTACAATAATGCGGTAGACAACAGCTCCGAACAAGACCGCAAGTGTAGCGCGAGCCACGGTCCGTGCGCCAAACAGCGCTTCACCGATAATGACCGAGGCCAGACCGATGACGATCATTCCCACGCCCATCGTGATTTCGGTAAAAGCCGAGTACTGCGCGATCAGTGCGCCGGACAAAGCTACAAGTCCATTGGACAAACTGACTCCAATGATGATGGTGTTATCGGTGTTTACTCCAAAGCTGCGGATCATTCGGGGATTGTCGCCGGTTGCCCGGAGAGCAAGACCAAGATCCGTACGCAAAAACCAATCCAGTGCAAATTTGATCAACAGCACGGCAATAGGAAGGACGATCAGCAGCTTTACGTTCGTAAGCAGCGTGTCCATTCCAAGCATAGGGATATTGGATTTCCCCATAATCCGAAGATTAATGGAATACAATGCAATCATCATCAAAATCCCGGCAAGAAGCGCATTGATCTTCCCTTTCGTATGCAAAAGTCCTGTACAGGCCCCTGCGATCAGACCTCCGATAAACGCCGCTACCGTAGCGATTACAGGCGATGTGCCGCTTGTGATCATAACCGCGGCAATAGCCGCGCCGGTAGTAAAGCTGCCGTCTACCGTCAAGTCGGGAAAATTTAAAATTCGAAACGTAATGTAAACTCCAAGAGCCATGATGGCATAGATCAAACCTGACTCCAGAGAACCTGTTAATGCAAGAAGCATGGGTCCATCCCCCTATAAAGAATGAAGAGTGACCCCCAAATGAAAGAAAGGTCACCCGGTACTTAAAATTATTTCGCAGAACCGCTGATCAAGTTTTCCTTGTTCTGCATTTTGCTTTTCATCGATTCGGTAATTTCAACACCCTGAGCCTTGGCAGCGTCTTGATTGATAATCAGATCCAGCTTGTCAGGATAAGTAACCTTTATATCCTGCGGCTTGGTGCCGTTTTTAAGGATCTCCACGGCCATTTTACCCGCTTGGTATCCATGATCGTAGTATTTAAATCCGTAGGTGGCCAATGCCCCCTTCTCTACTGTATCCCGGTCACTGGAGAAGAATGGAATCTTCTTATCATTGGCAATCTTAATGATCGTTTCTACGGCGCTGACCACCGTGTTATCCAACGTGATGTAGAATGCATCTACACGACCTACAAGCGATTCTGCCGCTTGTTTTACTTCCGAGCTGTTCGCAACAGCTGCTTTGACGATCTTGATATTGTGCTTCGCGAACGCTTTTTCAGCCGTCTCCAGCATGAATGCGGAGTTTGGTTCTCCTTCATTAGTGACGATCCCGATGTTTTTCACGTTAGGAAACTCCGCTGCGATAAAATCCGCCAGCTTCGGTACAGCATCCGGATGTGTATCAGCCGCACCGGTCACATTCGCTCCAGGCTTATCCAAGCTGGCAACAAGCTTCGCGCTGACCGGATCGGTAACCGCTGCAAAGACCACCGGCGTGTCTTTCACGTTTTGCACCACCGCTTGTGCGGACGGAGTAGCGATGGCAACCACAAGATCCTTCTTATCTGCGGCAAATTTTTGGGCAATGGTCAAATTCGCCGCGGCATCCCCTTGTGCATTCTGATAATCCACCTGAAGATTGTCTTTGTCAACGAATCCGCCGTCTTTCAGCGCAGCCAGGAAGCCCTCGCGCGTTGCGTTAAGAGACGGATGCTCGACGATTTGGGTAATGCCGATTTTAACCACTTTTTTATCTTGGGAATTGGCGGCGCTTCCCCCAGCGTTATTAGGGGCTTCTGGCTTTGACCCGCAGCCCGCGGCTGTTAGAACCAGAGGTACGGTAAGCAGCAAAGATAAGATTTTAGTTTTTGTTTTCAAAGAATGTTGACCTCCTAATCATACCGATAATATGCTTTAAAGCAATAATGTATAATTTTATTACGGGGATCCCTATTCCGTCAATGCACAATTAAACCCTAGTTCAACACCACATATGGTATTAAACCGTATAACAGATGGAACAACCTAAATTTATAGTAATCTTTTCCAAAATCCCATCCACTTCAGCAGATTTGGAAAACTTTTAGTTCAACTGTTTCATTCTCCTGTTTAACACAATCTAATAATCTTTTTCCGTATCCTTTTTTAATATCGATAAACATTGCCGCTAAATAATTGGTACTCTTGATACAACTCCTAGTACATTTTCCCCTTGCTCTAAACCATTGTTATAGCCATGGGAAGGTATTTATGTTTTATCTCTATCTTCATTTGATTTCCAGTATTCCCGATGGATAAAATTGTGTACTTTCATAGATCCTTCAAACCGAATTTCTACTAAATGATCAATAATGTTCGAGCATAAATGATTTAAAAACAATGTTACCTCCCGTTAGAGGAAAAGGCTGCCGTTGTCCCGGCTGCCGGTTTGAAGTAGTGTTTTGCGTTAATCATTCAGTTATATGCTTGAAGAATTTCGCTGGATTCCCTGCGACAACCGTGTTTGCCGGTAGATGCCTGCATAAAAGTTGTTACCGACATGTATGTTGCAGCTAAATCGCAATGAAAATTATGTTCAATGCTAACACCTGCCCCGACAGTCCCGAATAATTCCCTCCATAGTACTGCTCCTCATTGTATTTGATTCCATTTACTCTTTATCTAACTTTAACATGCACCAAATAAAACCATCACACTAACCTGCTCGTTCGGTGCTGAGAGTTGCCTGCATAAGGGACAGGTTTTTGTCGCGCATCAACAACGGGTCAAGGTTGATCCTTATCGCCGGCTCCAAGCGCGGTGTTGCGATGTATGACAGCCGTCAGACCATTGTTTCCCGACAAAGGACAAGTACATACATCGCTTGCCGAACGCGACGTGAAGCAAGAAGGCGACGCCAGGCAATGATTTGGCTTCATTCCGCACAGGTCTGCACTTCACCCCTCTGGAAGTCATATAATGGCAAGAAGTGTTACGAAGCATAAGCAGATAAGAGGTGTGTGGGTCATGGACATAACCGTCGGACATTTAAATCCGCCGAAATCACCTTACCAGCGGGGAGCCGAAGTATTTAAACGGGTGCTGGAGAAATCGACGAATGCTCACATTACGGTCCGGATCCTTCCGAATCTGAACTTAGGCGGAACCCAGCTCATTGAGGCCGTGAGACAAGGGAAGCTCGATATCGGCATTACCGCCTCCGGCTCTTTGGGGACGCTCGTACCGGAGACGAATGTTTTTGATTTTCCCTATCTATTTCGAAGTCGCCGGCATGCCTTTCGCGTATTGGATGGAGAGATCGGCAGCTTCGTGAATCGAAAAATCGAGAAAGTCGGCTTGAAAAATTTGGCTTGGTGGGAGAACGGCTTCCGGCATATCACGACTTCAAACAAGGCTATCCGAAAGCCAAGCGATCTCAAGAGCCTCAAATTTCGGACTTTGGATAATGAGATTTACCGCACGCTGTTTAGCACCGTATGGAAAACTCGCCTGAGCTCGATCCCTTTTTCGCAGCTCTTTGAGGCACTGAAGAAAGGAACGGTGCAGGGACAAGAAAATCCATTGGGGATCATTGTTCCAAATCGATTCGATCACGTTCAGAAATATTTAAGTTTGACCGGTCATATCTACGGTCCTGCGCTATTTGTCATGAATAAAGACAAATTTGACGGCTTCTCCTATGTCACGAGGCGAAAGATTTTGCACGCCGCAGCGATCGGCCGTGACGCAGAAAGAAACTTCCTCACGCGAAACAACCCGCGCTATCTGCGAATCGCCCGAAACAACGGCATGCGTATCCTCACAAAGAAACAGATCGATTACCGTACGTTCGTCCGCACTTCAAGAAAGGTATATGCTTTGAAAGGCAAACCTTACCGCGCCTTACTCAGAAAAATTCGGGCCTTAACTTAATGGTGGCAGTGCCATTTGTGATGGAACCCCCGATGTAGTCTGTAGTCACTCAAGCCTTCATGCATCAGATCCGCGTAAATCGCCGATTTTTTGTTTTAACGACGCATGTCCTTGTAAAAACCGTCAGACAAGAACCTATTTGCCGCAACGAACTGGAATAACATGCGTGATCAGTAGCCTGGGCTGCCTGTAAATTTATCTATGGGAGAGGTCAAAGGAATGCAGTCATTGAATTAGATATTTCTAAGGCGAACCAATATAGACAGTCTGGATGATTTGATACGATTTCCTCTAGCTGGAATCCAGTCAATTGGGCTAACTGTATAGGTGACAACACATATAGCAAATACTTTTGCATGCGAAAGAGTGCGAGTGTACCGATGAAACAAGCTGTCGGGATCAGGCTTTTTCATAAGAACAAATATTAAACATCACGGTGTGTCATATGCCCGCGAATGGGGTATAAGTAATCATTCACAAAACGACACCATCTTCAGCGTGTGGTGCTTTGAATTGACGAGTGACCTGAATAAACTATAACACGACACATAGAATAAACATGCTGAAGTCGTTCGGGCGGTTGCTCAGCCCATACCAATCAGTCAATCCGAAGGAGGACTTACGATGACAAAAAGAATCTTGATGGTAGTAACGAACCATACCACGATCACGGACGATCACAAAACCGGATTGTGGCTGGAGGAGTTTGCGGTGCCATACAATGTATTCAAAGACCGGGGCTATGAGGTGAAGGTTGCCAGTATCCTCGGCGGTGAGGTGCCGCTTGACCCCAACAGCATCGGGGAGGAGAAGAACGAGGCATGGGCTCAAGCTGAAAATGAGTTGACAAATACCGCCAAGCTTAGCCATGAGGATGCCCACGGCTTTGATGCGGTTTTCCTACCCGGCGGACACGGCACGATGTTTGATTTTCCGGATAATGAAATATTAAAAAATATTGTTCAGCAGTACGCGGAAGACGGTAAAGTGATCGGTGCAGTCTGTCACGGGCCGGCCGGTTTGGTCAATGCAACCTACAAAGATGGCACACCAATCGTGAAAGACAAAAAAGTCAGTGCATTTACTGACGAAGAGGAAATGGAGGTGCAACTCGACAAATACATGCCGTTTTTGCTTGAAACTACACTCCGCGAACGGGGAGCGCAGTTTCATTCAGGCCCAAAATGGTCTGACTTCTCCGTCAGGGACGACAATCTTGTGACCGGTCAGAATCCTCAGTCCAGTAAAAGTACAGCCGATAAGGTCGTGGAAGCCATTGAAAATCCAACCTGAGAAGCTACATAGATACCGACGGCACATAAAAAACGAACTGGACAAGGACAATACCTTGATCAGTTCGTTTTTTGATTTAAAATTCATACTAGTGAGGAAATTACTTAAGCTTCATCGTAGGAATCAATTCGGAAAAATATTTGAATTGATCGTCAGCAAACTTGCCAAAATCTGCTGGACCTTTATACGTTGCAATGATACTCCGTTCGTCTGCAAATTTTTTGAATGCATCCGACTCTACCGCAGATTTCAAAGCGTCAGCCAACACCGTTTTTACTTCTTCAGGAGTACCCTTCGGTACAACAAAACCGCCCCAGCCTGCAAACTCGACATTAAACCCTTTTTCTTTCAGCGTCGGCACATCCGGGAAATTTTTATCCCGTTCAGCCGTCATCACGGCAAGAACCTTGAGCTTTTTGGCCTCTACACCGCTTTTCACTTCTCCGATCCCGACCATAACAGCATCGACATGTCCACCCATTAATGCGGTTACTGCCGGAGCAGCCCCATCAAAAGGGATATCATTGAATACAACGCCTGTGCTATTGGCAAATGCGCTGGCTGCAACGTGCCAGATCGAGCCTGCTCCGGAATTGCCCAGCGGTTTCAGGACCGGCAACCCATTCGATAGCACCCTTTCCGAAACGGGATGGATCCTTGGCAATTCTCTTCACCATGGAATAAGAAAGAAGAGCTCGAATAACAGAGTTCGTACCGAGGATTAAACCCGTTATAAATCCAGGCACGGTTCCCCAGCGTATAACCCCGCGTTTTCCATCCAACTGCGCGCTTTAAAACCGAAATTATATTTACGAGCTAAAAGAAAAATATGAGTGGCAGAATATCAACCCATTCGTTCTGCAAGTTACCGTCGATTTCTCAATACTAAAAGAAAGAATGCAAACCCGTGCACTGCAAAGAGATGCTTGGAAATTCAGTAATCGGGACGCCTTTATCCAAGGCATTCAAGAAAAGCAATGTTTATGGGAAGGCATTGACATCTTACAGTTTGATAATAGTCCTGCGGAGGTAGACTTAGACAAGCTATATCAAACGCTGCCTTTTCGCAATACTGAGGACTCTTCCCCTCTATAAGCATTGTGATGCGGAAATCATAAATAGCCGAAAAAGCACAGCCGGATCGACTGCACTTTCTTCTTCACCTTTTAGACGTTCACACGGTGAACAACTGAAGGATTGCTCCCATGACTGCACCGATAACTACAACATACAAGGCAGGCAGCTTCCAAAATACCAGCATGCCGAACAGCACTGCCACCAAAGTAAAATCAATAGGACGCAGCACCGCAGTCGTCCAGATCGGATCGTACAGCGCAGCCAGCAAAATGCCGACAACGGCCGCATTCATGCCGCTAAGCGCCCCCTGCATACGAGGTTGGGTGCGTAAAGTATTCCAAAAGGGAAGCGCACCGATGATAAGCAGGAATGCAGGCAAAAATATGGCGATCGTCGCAATCATCGCACCCGCCAAGCCGCCGGCTATGGTTCCCACATAAGAAGCAAACGTAAACATGGGGCCCGGAATCGCCTGCGCAACGCCGTAACCCGCCAGAAAATCTTCCTTGCTGATCCAGCCAAGAGGCACAATCTCACGCTCCAGCAGCGGAAGAACGACGTGGCCGCCGCCAAACACCAGAGCGCCGGCTCTGTAGAAGCTGTCGAACATCGCCACCCCTATATGGCCTGTAAGCTGCCGTAATATCGGCAAGCCCAGCAGCAGAACGGCAAAGAGGATCAGACACAGCATTCCCGCAGTTCGGCTTATCGGAATCTGGAGGCGGTTCGGTTCCGCAGCTTTACTATCACGGTACCACCATGCGCCAAGCAAAGCCGCGGATGAGATCAGCAGCACCTGTGTGAGCGCGGTTTGCCAGAGCAAACAGACGGCGGCGGTTACAATGGCCAACGTGGCCCGTGTGCGATCGGGTGCCAACTGACGACCCATGCCCAGAACGGCCTGTGCTACGACTGCTACGGCCACTAGCTTCAGCCCGTGAATCCAACCCGCATCGCTAAGCCCGAAGCCCTGCATGGCATAAGCGAATACAACAAGTGCAAGCACAGACGGAAGCGTAAATCCCAGCCATGCAGTCAGGCCGCCAAGCAGCCCGCCGCGTATCACCCCTATGCCGATACCGACTTGACTGCTGGCAGGACCGGGAAGAAACTGGCCGAGCGCTACCAGATCGGCATACGCCCGTTCATCCATCCATTTGCGGCGTACGACATATTCGTCCCGAAAGTAACCCAAATGCGCGATCGGCCCTCCGAAGGAAGTCAATCCCAGCTTGGCGGACACTCCCAGGATTTCCATCAGAACCGTCGCCCTGGATTTAGGAAGATCCTTCTTTGCTTTCGGTTTCTCAGATGAAGACATACGATAAAGAACTCCTTTAGGCTTATTCTCCGATAATCGGTCTCTATCATCAAACCAAATGATCCGGCATTTGGCAAGTTAAAATATGATGTCGGTGCTTCTAACTCTGAGCATCACTCCTTAAGATGATTCAGAGACTGCCACCGAGAAACATAAAAATAAACCGCCCCTTCACTTGCGCGGGACGGTCTCATGGATATGAACCTAGCCGTTGATAATTTCGCCTCCGTTAATATGAAGGAACTGTCCTGACATATAGGAGGAATCATCAGAGGCCAGGAAAACGTAAGCCGGGCCAAGCTCTTCCGGCTGACCGGGCCGTTTCATCGGTGAATTGGCTCCGAACTCGGCCACCTTGTCCTTATCGAAGGTCGATGGAATCAGCGGTGTCCAAATCGGACCGGGCGCCACGCCGTTTACCCGGATGCCCTTATCGACCAAATTCATAGACAGCGATCGGGTAAAGGCGACGATAGCTCCTTTTGTAGATGAGTAATCGATAAGCTCGGGATGGCCGCGATAAGCGGTAACAGAAGAGGTATTAATAATGCTAGAGCCTTCTTTCAAATGGGGCAAAGCGGCCTTTGTCAAATAAAAAAAAGAAAAAATATTCGTCTTAAATGTACGTTCCAGCTGATTCTGATCGATTTCAGTTATGCACCCTTTCGGATGCTGTTCGGCGGCGTTATTCACCAAGATGTCCAGCCGGCCGAACGTATCTACCACCTTCTTTACGGCATCCTTGCAAAATTGCTCCTCACCGATATCTCCCGCAATCATCAGGCATCGTCCACCCTCTTCCTCGACCAGACGCTTGGTTTCTTCCGCGTCCGCATTCTCGTTTAGGTAAACGATCGCAACATCGGCGCCTTCTGCGGCATAGCAGACCGCTGCAGCACGGCCTATACCGCTATCTCCTCCGGTAATCAAAGCGGCTTTGCCAAATAATTTGCCGCTGCCCTTGTACTTTCGGTCAAAGGCTTTGGGCTTGGGATGCATATCTGTTTCAAGCCCCGGTCTGCGGTCCTGCTCCTGCGGCGGCATGGTTTGCTTGTCGGATAGAAGTGCACTCACCCGCTCCCTCTCCCTTCGCTTTAGTTTTTCTCCGGATGATTCTCATCCCTCTCCTTGGCCTTGGCGGTAGCGATGGCGATCGCCCTGCCTTCTTCCGATCCATCCTCCAAGAGGACGTTGGCAATCTCGATCGCTTTGTTCCTAACCCGAGGCTCCAGATTTTTCAGCGACGGCGGATAATTTCGGTTATTCCAAGGCATGAAACAATCCTCCTCTCGATAAGCCTTACACTATTTTTTATCCGTTCCCCTCGTCAGTGAAACAAATCGACCCCGTTTCTCCTCAAGTCCGTTTCTTATAAAGATAAGCCAGCGCATTGAGTTCCCCGCCCACGATAATCAGCAGCGCGGATATATAGAACCAGGACAGCAGCACAATGACTCCTCCCAGGCTACCGTACGTAGCGCTATAGTTTCCGAAGTGATGCACATAGTAAGAAAAACCCCAGGACGTAAGCTGCCAGCCGACAGCCGCCATGATCGCTCCGGGAAGAACATCCTTGCAAGTAAGACACGTATTGGGAGCAATATAATACACCGCGGTCAGCACCAGAAATAAAATGACAAAATGAACGAGCCAGCTCAGCACATTCCACAATTCAATCTGATTCCAGGGCAAATGCAGGTGAATATACATCCATTCGCCGATAAGCTGGCCAAACACGCTGAACAAAAGCGCCGATGCCACAACCGTCAGCATGCCCGCCGTCAGAGCAATAGCCAATATTCGAGAATGAATGAAGCTTTTGCGAGGAGGAAGACCATAGGCTTTATTGACAACCGATACGATCGAATTCATCGCCGCGCTTGCGGTGACAAGAGAGAAGACGAGACCGAAGGAGAGCGCTCCTCCCCGTTTGATCTCCAACACACTTCTCAATTGGTCCTCAATCCCCGCTGCTGCACTCGCCGGTATATATTCTTTGATCAATCGAAGTACATCTTTTACGGCGATCGGCAAATATCCCAAAAGGCTCATGATAAAAATGAGAAAAGGAAATAGGGAGAATAGAAAAAAGTATGCGCATTGGGCGGCCAGGCTCAGCACGTCATCCTGCTTAAATTGTGTCCAAAGCTCCCGGAATAAGAGCCGGATCTTCATACCTTTGCCCTCCTGTTCAAAATCTCACGCCTTGTCAACCGGTTAGCCTAAGGCCCATAGAATGCGGCAGCCAGGTGCTTACCGGTAAGTTAACGCCTGTTTGCCCATCGTGATCCAGGTGTCGATAAACATCTTCTTGTTTACTTTATGAGCTTTTTGGCCTGTTAACGGGTCATTCACAAAGACGTGATCTCCATTAAATCCAACAAGCACGACGGCATGCAAATCAAGTGGTGTCGTGATCTCTTCCTGTCCATGCTTCCACGATTCCCATCGATCAGGCAGTTTATAATCGCCGGTCGTCCATACAACCACCGGTTTGCCTTCCCTGAGCTTTGCGATCACCTCGTCGAAGGAGCCTCCTGTTAAATTCACTGTACGATCGGGTAAATATTGTTTCATAAGCGCTTCTACCGGCTTTACATAAACGGCATACCCCTTTGTCCGTCCCGTGATATCTCCTACAAACCCGTGCTCGGGATTGCCCCAACGGGTGATGTCTCCGGATTTTGTTTTGACTGCCGGATCGTTATCTTTCGGCAATTCACCAGCCAGCTTCATCTTGTCGACTTGAATGCCTGCATGCTGCAGAACCATCGTTAAACTGGTAACCTCACAGCCGAATTTCAACTCGGGCTTCTGGGGAATGATCGGAACATCCAGCATCACTTCATCGGAGGAAGCAGCCTGCCCCTGCTGATTCGACTCGGGTGCGGGAGATTCATTGTTCGGGCCGCTATCGCTTTGAACTGGAGCGCCTTCTTTTGGAGCACGAGGCGTATCGCTTGAATGTAAAGCATGCTCTTTCGGCTGCTGCTGAGCAGTACAAGCAGCTACCAACACCAGTATAAGTAATCCTAAAATTTGCTTCATTCGGGCACTCCTCCGTTATCTTTCTTTATTTCCATAGGATAAACAAAAGGAACCGGATTATCCGGTTCCTCAGATCGTTGAGAAAAGTGGTTTTTTTTGCTTCTGAATTCAAAAGATACGTGACGAGAGGACGTATTTAAATATTCTTTCGTCCTCTGAAACATCAATCGCCCTCTACTTTGCCTTCTTGGCCAGG
>NZ_JBVASZ010000038.1:0-34540 GCF_057814255.1 Paenibacillus sp. F024 | reverse complement strand
TGCCTCCGGCTTCCTTCAGATTCCGCCTCGCGACGGACACCCTTGCCCTTGGCTACGGTAGGCGCTCGCCAGCCCCCGTTCAGGACTTTCACCCTAAAGATGACGCCCATGCTGGGCGTACTACAAAAAAAAAGCATCCTCCTTCCGGAAGATGCTTGACGACAATGGATGGGAAACCAGCAGTGCGGCTTTATATCACGCAATGGCTGTCGCCTGTTCGGCTGCGTTCGATAAAGACGGTTAATCCTGCATGGCTACTACCGCTCTCGTACACCATCCTATCCGCGTAGGTGTTGTGGTGACTTCGTTGTCAACTGCCATCGCAATATCCGATGGAACGGCTGCAACAGAACAGGCAGGTCTCCTGACTTGCGTCTCAACGCTTTTCTGCAGCCTTCCCATCCATTGACAGTGGCGTAATACACACAGAAAAGCTTCTCGCTTACAGTGGCGGGACCGTGCCGGACTTGCACCGGCTTCCCTTTTAAACCGAGACCGTCAATACAAACGGAATCGGTACCTGATCTATTAAAAATATAAAGCTATCGGCGTATTGGGTAAAATCGAATTAATGATAGCATGGTTGTCCTCTCAATGTCCACCATCAGTTTCACTTTCATAAAAAGCGGGAAAGAATATGGTGAAGCTAACAGGTCATAAAAAGGAAGCTCTACCGCTAGGGATCATTAACAGCTTATGGAATACGGAATAAAAAAACACAGCCACTCCTAAAGCCCGATGATATTGCAAAGGGCGTACAAGCGGCTGTGTTCTTTAGCGTTGCTCTCCACCAGACTTATCTGATCGATTTCGTCAAAACGCCTGAGCGGGTTGCGGATCAGGCTTACATCTGTTATTTAGAATCGGCGGTTTGTAAAGCATGCTCCCAGCTTGGAAAATAAAACAATGCATTTTGCAGCAATTCCGGATGCGATTGTTTTAATTTCTTCTTATTTAGCGGCTGTCCGCTTGTTTTTAATGCTTGGATTTGCGATATAACATCAACAACACTCATACTGGATTCCATAGCTGATCTCCTTTGTAATCATGTCTTACTATTATTATTGTTAAAAATTAGTAAATTATACTTGGCGATTTTAGTGAGAACGTTGTTCGCAGCAGCGACTTTGAGGATTCATCGTTTGTTGCTTCATTAACCGGTTTGAATATCACCATGCGTTTTTGTACAATCGGGAATAGACTGAACCGCTCGAATATCATCCCCAAACCATTTATCCAAGGAGGAATCTCAATGAAATATCGCAAGCTCGGAGCAACGAATCTGAAGGTATCCGTCATCGGCGTAGGAACTTGGCAGTTCGGAGGCGAATGGGGCAAGCCTTTCACGCAAACCGAAGTAGACGGCATTCTCGATCAGGCGAAGGATAGCGGGATCAATTTCATCGATACCGCAGAATGCTACGGCGACCATACGTCCGAATCGCTGATCGGAAGCTATGTTTCCCGCGGACGCCGGGAGGATTGGGTGATCGCCACCAAGTTCGGCCACCGCTTTCACTCGCATATGGATCGCACTCAGCACTGGTCCCCTCAAGAGGTGCTTGAACAACTCGACGCTTCCTTAAAAGCGCTTCATACGGATTACATAGATCTATACCAATTTCATTCGGGGTCGGACGAGGCGTTTGATCAAGATGACTTGTGGACTCTGCTGGACAAACAGGTACAAGCGGGTAAAATCCGCCATCTCGGCACATCTATTGGAAGCAACGATAATCTGCATCAAACCGATGCTTCCTCACGCGTGGGCTCGAAGGTCATTCAAGTCGTTTATAACCGTCTGGACCGTGTGCCTGAGCAACGGGTCTTTCCTTCCTGCGAGCGGCAGGGGCTTGGCGTACTGGCCCGTGTGCCGCTGGCGAGCGGATACTTAAGCGGCAAGTACAAGCCGGGGGCCGTATTTGCCGACAACGACGTCCGGCAGCGGCACGATCCTGAACAAACGCTCCTCAAGCTTCAAGAGGTTGAACGCATTCAGGAAAAAGAACTGCCGGCCGGTATGGACATGGCCACTTGGGCGCTGGCCTGGTGTCTAAAGCATCCCGCTGTTACTGCCGTCATACCCGGCTGCAAGAGCCCGCAGCAGGTGATCGCCAACGCTGCCGCGGCCCGTTACGTCGGCGAGGGGCACCCTCAAAGCTGGAAACAGTAACCCCATAACCAAACGCTATATACCCATGTTTTGGACTCGAATCGTCCATGGGATGGGGCTTGGACCCGCGATATGCCAGTCGTCTGTTGTGCAAGCGGGTAACCCCGGGCTAGTTTGCGTAAAAGTTCGGCCGGCAATCAGAGGATTGGCATCCTCAAACCAAAACGGCCCTATCGCCATTGAAGGCGGGGCCGTTATTTTACGCCACCAGGTTCCTCTGCAGCAAAGCGTGAAACTCATCTGCCGAAACCGGTTTGCTGTATATGTAGCCTTGAATTTCCCTGCAATTGACATCAAGCAGAAACGAGAGCTGATCTTGCGTCTCTACCCCTTCCGCTATGACATTCAGCTTCAAGCTTTGCGCCATCGCCATGATCGCCTGTACGATCGCGGCATCATCCGGGTCTTCGGTAATATCCCTTACGAATTGCTGCGCGATTTTCAGCTTGTCGATCGGGAATTTTTTCAAGTAATTCAGTGAAGAAAACCCTGTGCCAAAATCATCTATCGAAATATGTACTCCCATCCCCCGCAGCGTATCCAGCTTGTCTATCACCTGGTCCAGCTGATACATAGCGATGCCCTCGGTAATTTCGAGCTCCAGATATTGCGGCTCCAGTCCGCTGTCTTGGAGCGCTTCTAATACGACCTGTACAAAGTCATCCTGATAGAACTGAACCGGTGAAATGTTGACCGCCATCTTCAGCGGCGGGAATCCTGCAATCTGCCATGCTTTATTTTGCATGCAGGCCGTTCGCAGCACCCATTTCCCGATCGGAATAATCAACCCTGTTTCTTCCGCAAGAGGAATGAAATCTCCCGGAGATATGAAGCCGAGCCGCGGATGGTTCCAACGAAGAAGAGCTTCCATCCCGTTTAAACGATGATCGAATATATCCACTTGAGGCTGAAAATACAGTACGAATTCATCCTGCTCCAGCGCTTTGTTCATCCACTCCTCCATAACCAGCTTCTGGATGACCGCATCGTTCATATCAGCGGTATAAAAGCGGTAGCCGGTCGTACCGTAATCCTTGGCCCGGGACATGGCCGTAGCCGCATTCTTCATCAGCGTAATCGGATCGTCTCCGTCCTGAGGATATTTCGCTATGCCGATACTGCAGCCCACACGAAGCTCATGACCGTCAATGGAAAACGGCTTGCTGAACAGATGAACGATCTTTTGCACCACCATCTCTACATAGGAAGCTTGCCCCGCATCCTCAATCGTTACGGTAAACTTGTCGCCCTCCTGTCTTGACACGCTGGCGCTGCTGTTTAATCCATTCTTCAACCGTTCCGCCGCTTCTATGAGCAACCGGTCACCGAAGGCATGACCGAACGTATCGTTTATATTCTTAAACCGGTCGAGATTAATGAACAGGACAGCCAGCTTGGATCGGACTAATCGGGCGGCTTCAATGGAAGTCTCAAGGGACTGCTGGAATTTCTCTCTGTTCGGCAATCCGGTAAGCTGGTCATGATAGGTTAAATCATGTAACCTCCGTTCCGTTTCTTCTCTATTTCGGAGATCGGCGATGGAAAAATACAACAAAGGGGCCGCCAGCAGAATCATACCCGCCGCATCCGCCAAGTGGATCAGCCAGCCGTTCCATCCTTCGTAGATATATCGGACCGCCACCTCAACACATTCCGACAATAGCAGCAAACTCAAAGCCGCATACCAGGTCGTTGTCAGTTGATTCGCTTTTTTATTTAAAGACACATATAGCACCGGTCCGGCGGCTATCGAGATAAACCCTAGTGCAATCCAATCTATTTGATCATAAGGAAGGCCGAACACGCCCCTGATCGAGAACAGCCCGGCTTGCGCTCCTATCATAGTAAGCCATAGACGCAGAAACGAAGCATTTCGCAGTAGCTTGTTTCCTTGCGATGGTTTTCTTGTCCAAAATGTTCCCACAGGACTTCGAAGATTGCTGTTCATTCTCTGCTTACCTCCTGAAGGGTATATCTCTATTCTAATTCCCCGATTTCAAAAGGACAAGATGTTTTAGCTGAAAAGTCCTATGTGTTCCTTTGTCTTTTTATGTCGAATGGAGCTTTAGAAGATTCTTTCTTCCTTTTCATATACCGTTTCATCATCATTGCTGTCCATGACCCGTATCTCCAGTTTCCAATGTCCGGGGTATGGGAGATAGGCTCCCCGAGCCTTGTAGCTGTACCTTTTCATCCCGAATGATTCCTCAAAGCTCGGATCCTCAAAATATTCCAAAGGAACACCTAACGGAGCGATTTCCGGACTATCGACCGATTGCAGCTTCATGATGACCTGCTTCGGCTTGCCGAGCTTCTCAGGCAGCCACACCTTCACCGTAAAATCATTCACTCCCGGATTATTGGGACTAATCTGCGCCGTCATGTGAATCTTTTCGCCCATCACATGCCAATTCAGCGGCTCATTGGCAGGAGCCGGCGGTAAATAAGTAAAAATGCCGACAATCCCCAAAATCAGCGCCATCAACAGCGCGTCCGCACGCATCAAGCGCCGGGTGCTTTGCTCATGGTTCTTCCGGTAAAAATAACGGATTAGCGATGCGATGACGACCACCGTCAGCACCAGTCCCGTCTTGACGATCAGCAGCTTGCCCCACCATGTTTCTACGAGATAGCGAATATCCGGCAGAAAAATGAAGGTCATCAGCGCTCCTGAGACGACCAGCACCAGAATACCGATCAACGCAGCCATAGAAAAAAACGGATACATCCTCCTTGCCTGCTCCCGGTCATGGCGCCATAGCAAAAGCATCGTCAGCAGCCCTCCAATCCAGACGGAAGACGCTCCGAGATGCATAAAGTCCAAAGTCAATGTCTCCCTGGCAGGCTGGTAAGCGGCAGCATGGCCAAGCATGCTTTTGGCGAACCAGACGGCAGCAACCCAAACATAGTCCAGCAGCGCATTTCGATGCAGGATAACAAATGAAAGCAGGGCGAGCAGAAGTCCTCCGAGCCATGCATAGCCGATGGTCGTTTGCGTTAGCAGACGCACAAACGCATCCGCCCCGCCTTCACCGATTAAATCGCCCATATGGGCCCACATGAACAAAATATAAACAATGAGATAAGCCTGCTGCCAGCGCTCTGCGTTTTGCCGCAAACGGTTCTTTGTCTCTAACGGACTGCCCGTCCCGAACCAACGAAGCCACAAAAGCAATCCCGTAAAGCCCAGCATCGTGAAGTAAAATGCGATTCGCGAAGCAAACTGCAGTACATCCTTCACTCCAAAGCGGTCCAATGGCCCGTTCTCGTGATAGTGAAGATGCTCCTCCATGCCAGTTCCGGTCCCGGGTACCGTCGCCGGCCCGCTCAAGCTTTCGCCTACGGCAAACAGGTACGTTCCGTTCACCGGATGTCCGTCGGCTGAAATCACGTGATACGTTACCAAATAAGTCCCTTGTCCAAGCTGCGGCAGATCCAGCGCCAGCTTGGTTTGATTATCGTTCATCACCGGAGCTTGTTCCGTGACCAACCGTTTATCCTTATCGTACACCCTTAATTGATAGAGTTCTTTTTCCAACTGTTCATTAAAAGTAAGCACAGCCTGTTCAGGAGCTTGTACAAGCTCGCTGCCCGCTGCAGGCACAGCTTCCACCAGGCTTGCATGAGCGTCCGCGCGCGACGCCCCTCCGAATGCGAGTATGATTACCCAGCACAATAATAACCAATAGACCGGACGGTGCAGCATCCGGGCTGTGAAAGTTCTGAAATGCATGATAAAGCCCCCCTTGAATAGGTCCCCAACTAAATGTAGCATAAATGACTTGCAGAAACCAAATACAGAGTCAGGGCTAGGGAATACTCGCAAACTTGTCGAATATTGTATAAAATCATACATTGACAATCAGAGCGATAATGGGTTAAATTCATACTATCGCGCATTAAAAATAACTACATATGGTAGATGCGATAGTCATTCACTACGATATATTGTGGAAGATTAAAAATGAGAAGCCGGTGTGATTCCGGCGCAGTCCAGCCGCTGGTAAGGGGCACTATCGGCCGGATTCGCCATCTTTCGACGCGGAAGACAGCCAAAAAAGTGCTGCTCTCCGGAACCGGGAGACCTGCTCGCTTCTTTGGTACGATGATGTACCCTATAAAAATTAGGGGTATGCTTAAGACGGATCGTCGGCATGCTTCGTCTGAGGAAACGGGCGAAGGCATGCTTTTTACTTGATGAAGGGGAGCTGTTTATACATGATTATCGTCAAACGAGACGGCACGAAGGAAGAGCTCGTATTCTCCAAAATGAAAAAAGTCATTGACTTTGCTTGCGAGTCTTTTCCCGGATGTGATCCATTGGAGCTCGAGACAGCGTTACTGCCATTATTTCGCAATGAAATTTCGACCAAGGAAATTCAGCGTCTGCTGATTCAAGTCGCAGTAGAAAAAACAAGCGTTGAGCAGCCTAATTGGCAGTATGTAGCCGCCAAGCTGTTGACCTACGACCTATACAAAGAAGCCCAGTTAAACCGCAAATACGGCCATTTCGGATATGGCGATCTTTATTCCCTGATCACCTATTTAACACAAGTCGGCCTGTACGGCGAATATATTCTCGAACACTATACGAAAGAAGAGATCCGGGATCTCGGCAGCTATATCAAACCGGAAAGAGACTATTTGCTGAACTATATCGGCCTGAAGACGCTCACGGATCGTTACTTGATCAAAGGGCTCGATAAAGAAGTGCTCGAGCTGCCGCAGGAGCTGTTCATGGGCGTTGCGATGCATCTGGCAATGAAAGAATCGGACAAGCTTTACTGGGCCAAGCGCTTTTACGATGTGCTCAGCAACCTGGAAATGACGGTCGCCACCCCTACGCTCGCCAATGCCCGTAAGCCGCTGCATCAGCTGTCCAGCTGCTTTATCGATACCGTACCGGATAACCTGTGGGGCATCTACAACGTAGACCAAAGCTTTGCGCAAGTGTCCAAGCACGGAGGCGGCATGGGAATTTATGTAGGTAAAGTCCGCAGCCGCGGTTCGAACATTCGGGGCTATAAGGGAGTGGCCGGAGGCGTCATTCCATGGATTAAAAACTACAACAACACGGCGATTGCCGTCGACCAGCTTGGTGTCCGTTCCGGAGCGGTGGCGGTTTATCTGGACGTATGGCATAAAGACATTCTGGATTTCCTGAACCTCAAAACAAACAACGGGGACGACCGGATGAAAGCCCACGATATTTTCCCGGGGGTATGTATTCCCGATTTGTTCATGAAAACGGTAGAGGAACGCGGCAGCTGGTATTTATTCGATCCGCACGAGGTTCGCAAAGTCAAAGGATATTCCATTGAGGATTCTTACGGTGAGGAGTGGGAACGCCGTTACTTGGATTGCGTGAATGACGATAAGCTTTCCAAGGATGAAATTCCGGCGATCGACATCATGAAGCGCATCCTGACCAGCGCTTTCGAAACGGGCACTCCATTCGTGTTCTTCCGCGACACGGTGAACCGCGCCAATCCGAACAAGCATAAGGGCATGATTTACTGCTCGAATCTGTGTACGGAAATCTGCCAAAACATGAGTCCGACGGAAATGATCCAGACGACACACGAAGACGGCATCATCACCTCGCAGGTGAAGAGCGGCGATTTTGTCGTTTGCAATCTGTCGTCCACCAACCTGGGCCGCGTGTATACCAAAGAAGACATTGAACGTGTCGTAACAACGCAAATGCGGATGATGGACAACGTCATCGACTTGAACTACTATCCGATTCCGCAGGCGGAAATTACCAATAAAAAATACCGTGCCGTAGGCCTTGGCTCCAGCGGCTACCATCAGATGATGGCCCAGCTCCATATCCAGTGGGAATCCGACGAGCATGTGCAAAAGGCTGACGAAGTCTACGAGTGGATGAACTACTACGCCATTAAAGCATCCATGGAAATCGCCAAGGAAAAAGGCGCATATCCTGTATTCGAAGGCAGCGAATGGCAGACCGGGGCGTACTTTGAAGACCGTGGTTATAGCAGTCCCGAATGGCTGGAGCTCAAAGAGCAGGTAGCCAAGTACGGCGTGCGCAACGGCTGGATGTTCGCCATCGCGCCGACGGCATCCACTTCCCTGATCGCCGGATCGACGGCTGGCATCGACCCGATCTTCAATAAGTTTTTCGTTGAGGAGAAGAAAAACGCCGTCATTCCGCAAACTGCGCCGAACCTGAACCCGGATACCATGTGGTACTACAAGGAAGCGCACCGGATCGATCAGCACTGGAGCATCCGTGCCGCAGGCGTACGTCAACGGCACATCGACCAGTCGCAGTCGTTCAATCTGTACATCACGCCCGATCTGTCCGCTCGCGAATTCCTCGAGCTGTACATGGCCGCATGGAAAAACGGGCTAAAAACCGTTTACTATGTCCGCAACCAGAGCTTGGAGGTAGAGGACTGCGTCAGCTGCAGCGCATAATATGAACAATTAAGCTTAACGGATCGACAGGCGCTCAATAGGCCTGGCGATCCTCTATTTTTACACCTGAAAGATGCAGGAGGCAAACGAAATCGAATGGAACTTCAAAAAAAGAAGCTGTTTAACGAGCACGGAGACCGCGATTGGGGTAAGCGACGGATCATCGGAGGCAATACGACCAATTTGATCGAGCTCAACAATGTGAAATACGATTGGGCAACCAAAATGTACCGTACGATGATGAATAATTTCTGGATCCCGGAGGAAATCCCTCTTGCTCAAGACGCGAAGGATTACAAGTTTCTTTCGCCGGAGGAGCGCCAAAGCTACGATAAAATCATTTCTTTCCTCATCTTCCTTGATTCGCTGCAGACGGCCAACCTGCCGAATATCAACGAATACATCACGGCTCCGGAGGTCAACCTGTGCCTCACCGTCCAAACGTTCCAGGAAGCG
This sequence comes from Paenibacillus sp. F024, assembly GCF_057814255.1. Classification (NCBI taxonomy): domain Bacteria; kingdom Bacillati; phylum Bacillota; class Bacilli; order Caryophanales; family Paenibacillaceae; genus Paenibacillus; species Paenibacillus sp. F024. The sequence continues at coordinate 25,467 of NZ_JBVASZ010000038.1, read as the reverse complement.
GTGCACAGCCAGAGCTACTCCTATATTCTCGACAGCGTTTGTTCTGCGGAGGTACGCGACGATATCTATAACCAGTGGCGTGAGGACAAGCATCTGCTGCGCCGCAACCGGTTTATAACCGACCTGTATGAACAGTTTATCGAATCGCCGTCAACCGAAAATCTGATGCGCACCATCATGGCCAACTATATCCTCGAAGGCATCTACTTCTACAGCGGATTCAGCTTCTTCTATGCGCTCGGCCGTCAGGGAAAGATGCTCGGTACCGTGTCGGAAATCAAATATATCCAGCGTGACGAATTGACCCATTTGGCGCTGTTCCAAAACATTTTCCGCGAAATCCGCAAGGAAAATCCTGATTTGTTTACCGATGAGTTAATCGATGAGCTGCGCAGCATGATGCAAACCGCCGTACAGCACGAGATCGAATGGGGTCAATACATTACCAATAATAAGATTAACGGCCTGAGCAACGATATTATCGATCAATACATTAAATACCTTTCCAATGAGCGTTTGAAAAACCTTGGACTTGAAATTTTGTTCCCTGAAGTTGTTGAGCATCCGATGAAATGGGTGGAAAACTTCAGCAACATGAACAGCATCAAAACAGACTTTTTCGAGCAAAAGGTGACGAACTACAGCAAATCCTCGAACCTGAATTGGGATGACCTGTAAGCTTCAGCCAGCCAAGCTCTTCAACCAGCACGAGCCCGGAACGAAGATCTATCCGTCCCGGGCTCGCGTTTATTTTCAACCGATATTCAAAAGCTCCTTCACCTTGAGCTCCAGCTCCACCATGGAAAAAGGCTTGCGCAGATAAGCATGGGCTCCAAGCTTCAGCCCCTTGCTGATATCTTCCTCTCCACTTCGTCCGGAGAGAATCAGTATCTTCGTTGCGTCCGGCCATGTTCCGCGGTCCCTCAGCCTCTCAAGCATGCCGTATCCGTCCAGTCGAGGCATAATCCCGTCAAGAATACATAAATCCGCCGGCTCGCTTAACAAGGACTGATAGGCCTCTTCTCCATCTACGGCTTCCGCGAATTCAACAGGCAGGTGCTTCAGCTTCGCGATCAGAATGGAACGCAGTATTTTGTCGTCATCGGCAATGAGCACCTTTTTGCGCGTATGTATAGCCGACGTCACCACTCCCGAATCATGCTGCGGGATCCCCGTATGCAGCACAACCCGGTTGCGGCCGCTCTGCTTTGCTTTGTACATCCCGTCGTCTGAGGCCGCAATCCACTCTTCCACCGACATCCCCGGTTTCCACTCGCGAACACCCGCCGAAAAGGTAATGAAGAAGGGTTGACCTTCGTTTTGCGCCACAGGCTCCAAACGGGTCTGCGCGAGAATGCCTTCCATCGCCTTCAAAGCATCCTCGCCGGATGTATTCGGCAGAACGACGACAAATTCTTCCCCTCCTAAACGGGCCAACAAATCCGTAGAACGGAGATTGCCTTGAAGCAGATGCGCCAAGCCTTGAAGTACAAGATCGCCTACACTGTGCCCATAAGTATCGTTAATAGCCTTGAACCGGTCGATATCAATAAATACGAGTGAGATTGGGGCCGGATACCGGTTTACCCGCTGCAGCTCCACCTGGATCTGGTGATCGAAAAACCGCCGGTTGTAGACTCCCGTGAGCGGATCCCGAAACGCCATTTGCTCGAATGTTTTCGTCCGTTGGAGCAGGCTGTAGACCCGTGCGTTCAGTTCCTCATATTCGAAGGGCTTCATCACGTAATCGTCAGCTCCCAGATAAAAGCACCGGACCTTATCATGTATTTCGTTGCGTCCGGATAAAACGATCAGCGGCAGCCATTTTAAATTCGGATCGCTTTTCAAAAATTCGAATAGCTCATAGCCGCTGATCGGATGCATCATCAGATCGAGCATGACTAAATGGTAGGTTCGTTCGCGAAGGAATTTCTTTGCCGTCGTGATATCGGCGGCATCGTCAACTTCATACCCGTCAAGCTTAAGCCTGCGTATCAAGTAATTGCGCAGCACATCATCGTCGTCAATGACGAGGAGCCGCTGTCCCCGCAGAGGATTGACCGTATGCAGAAGGCTATCCTGCTGCTCATCCAGCTTCAGCTCCCGGGAATACATAACCGCCTCCCTCTCCAGCTCGAGCACAAGCGGAAGGGAAGCAGCGGAGACTGCGCGGTATTGCTCCTTTATCTTAAGCAGTGAAGAACCGACGATGTCTTGATCCGCCCACTCCCACTGCTCGGTAAGCTTGGCGGCAGTGTCCCCGATGCGAACAAAACCAAACATCGGTGCGCTCCCCTTCAATGTGTGGGCAAGCCGGTAAAATTGTTTCGCCGTTTCCGTAAAATCGTCTTGTTTTGAATCGAGGCTCCACTTTTTCAACTGCTCAATCTGATTCACAAGCAATACGATATACTTTTTTTTCCCTTCCTTGAGCAGTAGCTTTTCTCTGGCCGCCCGATCCGCATTGCAGCGTTCCACTCCCATTCACTTCCGTTCTCAGGTATATTCATTCCGCCTGGGTCCGCCCGTCGTTATGTATCAGCTCATGGACGGTATCCAATAGCTGAAGCGGACTAAACGGCTTGACGATATACTGCGTCACACCGGCATTTTTGGCTCGTTCCCGGTCTTTTTCCAAAGCTTTGGCCGTGAGCAAGATCACCGGTGCCTCCCGGTTTGGATTCAGGCTGCCTCGCAGCCATTCGCATACCTCTACCCCCGTTTTTTCCGGCATCATATAATCCAATATGACCATGTCAAAACGGCCGGATTGTAAATGCTCAATCGCTTCCAAGCCATCTTCCGATTCCGTAATCTCATATCCTTCGTCCGCCAACGTCTCTGACAGCAAAAAACGCAGCGCCGCTTCATCGTCCGCCAGCAATATTTTCAAATTTCCCATGAGGTCATGAGCACTCCTTACGTGTCTAATCAAATTACTCTCATTATATCATTTTCGACAATAATAGTACGAGAAAAATTCGGGAAAGTGTAAATTTTATAGGTCTAAAGCACCATGTTTGAGGTGTTGGAACTATGTTAATATGTGAATACAAATTTATTTAGAAAAACTTTATGAAACTTAGGCATCAAGACCTAACGGAAGGAATGATAACGTATGAGCTCAGTGGAGCACCTCATCAAAAAAGTTTCCAGATACGTATCGTTCGGACAACCGGTTTCTTCCGGATCCTTGGTAAATCAGCGCATTTCGGATCCTCGAATTCCAATGCAGGCTTACTACTTGACGATTCAATCGAAAAACGAACAAGAGCATTATTATCATGAAATTTGGCTAAAAAAAGATGGAGAATTCGCCATCACCGAAGCCTGGTACCGTGAGAGCAATGTGACGAGGAAGCTTCTGAAGGACAATTTGTCATATGATCAATTAAAAAGCTCCATCGGCGATGAAGATTCCAACAACATTCTGATGCGTATGACCGAAATTATCAAAAAGTCGGAAAAAGACGACTGGCGGCCTTATTCCAGAAGGGCATAATATGGCGTTTACAAGCTTAATCGAAATCGGTTGGGCTTTTTTGTTTTTCCCGGATATGTCTTCTCCAAGACCCTCCTTCCACAAGCAGGCAATTGCGCGAATCCGTCCAGACATAGACCCACCCCTCCCGCTCACGGTTCAGCCTATCCCGGACCCACACCCTTTCATAGTCGTTAACTGCACCCGGACCATAGTATTCCTCCAGCTCATCCATGCGTTCCAGGCCTTCCTCGGTTACCGTCAGCCATTGGCCTTCAACAAGAGAGCCCGCAGGCTCTTGGGTCAGTACAAGCGCAGGATATGACCCGGCATCGTATAATAATCCTTGAACTGCTCCGGACTGTACCGATAATACATGGGGAGAAACGACGTGGTGGTTCGTCCCGCCTACAAGCAGTGTTCCATAAACAAATACAGGTATCAAAAATTTCCGTCCTCCGTTATCCGTTATCGATGGCCTTATCATATCATAAACGGCCGCAGCCAATGATAGTCCTTTTTGTTCGCTAAAATCGCATCGCTGTGACAAACCGTCACTCTCCGCATAATCTGAATACAAGCGAAGGAGCCGATGAAAGGAGGGAGCGTCTTGCTTAGTCCGGAGGATGCTAACAAAATCATCCGCTTTTTGTCAGCCGCTTATTTTTGCACCGACTCCGCGGAAGCCCGGGCGGAATTTAACCGCCTTGCCAACGAGCTTCGGAAAGCATCAGGACAACCGCTACAGTAAAGCCGGTCAGGTAAGAGAGCGCCGCTTCAAAAGGAGCGGCGTTTTCGCGTTCACGGCGGAATGGACAACCGGCCGCGCTGCCCAATTTATAACGAAATGCCGCACAGCTGGGCATAGGCATACATATAGTAAATTCAGCCGGTAGGTTTTTAACCCGCAAGCATGATTGACGGGAGTGAGCAGGTTTATCTCATGCTCCGTTGTTGTAAATAACGTTCGTATTGTCGAGCCGCGGCTTTACAATCGAAACAAAAAGGGTTGAGGTGAATGATTCATGGAGTTAAGCATCGTTGTGATGGGGGCGTTCGTTGGATTGCTGGTTGGTTTGACCGGTGTAGGAGGTGCGGCTTTGCTCACACCGCTGTTAGTCCTACTAGGAATCCAACCGATGGTTGCGGTAGCAACGGACTTATTTTACAACTCCATCACTAAGCTGTTCGGCAGCATCCAGCATATCCGGCAGCGGACCGTACACACCAAGCTGGTCCTTTATCTGGCTGCGGGAAGTGTCCCTTCAGCGGTCGCAGCTGTTCTGCTTCTTCGCTTCTATCCGCCGCTGTATGCTTATCAGGATACGATTATCAAGCACGCACTCGGATTCGTCCTTATCATCGTGGCTCTGCTCAGCATCGCCAAGCAATGGTTGATCAAAGACCGGAGTAACTCCTTCCAAGACAAACCGCTTGAAGAAAAGAAGACGCTCAGCATCGGCATCGGCATCCTGCTCGGTTTCATGGTCGGATTGACCTCCATCGGGTCGGGTTCCCTCTTTGCGCTGGCCATGATGTTTTTTTACCGTTTAAAGACAGCAGAGCTTGTCGGCACGGATATCGTGCACGCCTTCGTGCTTGTATCCGCCGCAGGCTTAATGCATGCGGGCTTGGGGAATATCAATTATCCGCTCGCCTTCAATTTATTGGCCGGTTCGATCCCCGGCGTACTGGTCGGCAGCAGCCTTTCGGCCAAGGTTCCCGGCAAGCCGCTGCGTACCGTAATGGCGACCATCATACTTATCAGCGGTATCAAGCTGATCTGACGACTTTAAAGTCGCAGTGTTATCAGCGGTATCAAGCTGATCTGACGACTTTAAAGTCGCAGTGTTATCAGCGGTATCAAGCTGATCTGACGACTTTAAAGTCGCAAGGTTATCAGCAGTCTTAAGCTGATCCGGCAAGCACCTAACCCCCATAGGGGCGTATGCCGATACCTGCCTGCCGGAATCGCTCCCTAATCAGCGCGGCTAACGCCAGTGCTTCCGGTCCGTCACCGTGGATGCAAAGGGTATCCGCTGCAAGGACGACTTCCTCCCCTTGCAGCGTCATTACCTTTCCTTCACGGACCATTCGAATCGCTTGATCCGCTGCCTGCTGCGTATCGTGAATCACCGCTCCAGGCTCGGTCCTTGGTGTCAGCGTTCCATCCGCCCGGTAAGTCCGATCGGCGAACGCTTCTGCCGCCGCTCTAAGACCAATGGCTTCCGCCGCTCGAATCAGCTCGCTGCCGGCCAGACCGAACAAGATGAGCTCCGGATCCAAGCGGTAGACCGCCATGGCGATGGATTCCGCCAGCGGACGCTGTACAGCCGCCATATTGTATAAAGCGCCATGCGGCTTTACATGCCGCATCCGTCCTCCTGCGGCACGGACAAACCCCTGCAGCGCGCCGACCTGATACAGCATCAGATCGTACGTCTCCCCGGGTGTGATCTGCATTGCTCTGCGTCCAAACCCTGTCAGGTCTGGAAGTCCCGGATGCGCCCCAATCTCCACACTATGCTCCAAGCAGAGCTCTACTGTACGCCGCATGACCGACGGGTCTCCCGCATGAAATCCACAAGCGATATTGGCTGAAGTCACCAACTTTACAAGCTCCTCATCCTGTCCGATCCGATAGGCTCCAAAACTTTCTCCCATATCTCCATTCAAATCGATGAATAATGGCTTCAAGATCATGAACGGTCCTCCCTTCGCCTGACATCCAAATCCGGCTTCGTAAGCACAGCCTTGCAACTCGGGCTCCACGCATACGCAAAGAGCGCTCCGGTTAATGTCATCGTTGATTATAACGATTCTATCCTTGCTTTTACAGCCGCGGCCAGCTGAGAAAGCGCCAGCTCGCGAAAAAGGTACAGCGCCTGCGCTTCCGGTGCCGTAATTTCGGTGAAGCACAGCATGCTGCCCGGCCGCGCTTGCGCGACAAGCGGCAGATCGACGGCTGCGATCTGCGCGATGCGCGGATAGCCTCCGGTCGTCTGCGCATCCGCGAGCAGCACGATCGGCTGTCCGTCCGGAGGCACCTGAATGGTGCCCGGCGTGACGGCCTCGGAAATCATTTCGAGCGGCGACCTCAGGACAAGCCGTTCCCCGTCCAGCCGGCAGCCCATGCGGTCCGACTGGACGGTGACGCGGTAGGGCGCGGAGAAGAAAGCTTCGAGGCTGCCAGCCTCGAAGCTTTCGGCCTCGCGCCCGAGCACCGCGCGGAGCGCCGGATGCTCCGCATACGGCGGACGCGGCGCTCGCGCAAGCGCCCACGGCGCGGGCGAGAGCGCGGCCCCAAGCGCAGCCGCGGCAGCGAGGCGCTCGCGGAGCGCGGCGGCCGACGCCGGAAACGGGCCTACGGGCAGGCGGTCGCCCGCCTGCAGGGCCCGGCCGGCGAAGCCGCCAAACCCCGCCGGCACATACGTGCTCCGGCTGTCCAGCACGGCGGGTACGGCCAAGCCGCCCGCCACCGCGAGATACGCGCGCATGCCCGAGCGCGCGGAGCCAAAGCGCAGCACCGTACCGCTGCGTACGAGCACCGGCCGCCAGCCCGGCAACGGCGCCCCGTCCTCCGCATGCGCATCCATCTCCGCGCCGCAGAAGGCCACAACCGCCTCCTGCTCAAAGCGAAGAGCGGCGCCGGTCAAGGTCATCTCCAGCACCGCCGCGCCCGGCGCGTTCGCCACAAGCGCATTCGCCGCCCGAAGGGCGAACAGATCTACGGCGCCGCCGGTCACGACTCCGATGCCGCGACGGCCGAACCTTCCGGCGTCCTGTACCGTCGTGAGCATACCCGGCTTTTCCACCATGATGCTCATTGGTCTCCTCCTCCAATTTTTCCCGATCTGCTTGCAGCCTGCTTCAGCTCCCGCTCAAGCTCTTCATACCGTTTAGGAGACAACGGCTCAAAACGTACCCGGTCCCCCGGCTGCAGAAGACTCGGACGATCACGATGCGGATCGAACAGCGTTTCCGGCGTTCGGCCGATAATCCGCCAGCCGCCCGGAGACGCGAATGGATAAACACCCGTCTGCGTTCCGGCTATGCCGACCGAACCGGCAGGCACGTGCGGACGCGGCCTTTCCAGACGGGGATAGCATAACCGGTCCGGAAGTCCTCCCATATAGGCAAACCCGGGCATAAATCCGATCAAATACACCGTATATGTATAGGAGCAAAACAGTTCAACCATACGCTCTTCCGTCAACCCGGCATGAGCCGCAATCTCCTCAAGGTCCACTCCATAGCCGCCACCAAAGCAAGCGGGGATGATAACCGGAGCATCGCCCTGATCACCCGCATTTTCTTCCGATAAGCCAAGCAAGCGACGATGAATCCATGCGCATACCTGGTCATAAGGGGAGTCATCCGTCATACTCCCGTTCAGACCCGAACGATGTCCTTCAAGACCTTCCTTATATACAAGCCAGGAATCGTAATACACCGTCACCGTCGTATAAGCCCGTACCCACTCTACTACGGCTGCCGGCGGATGCTCGGCGATCCTGCGCACCGTATCATCCACCAGTCTCCGATTCCGTTCCGAGACAACGCCTTTCCAGCGAATGACGGCCGCCTGTTCCCCAAGCGGATATAGTTCATAGGCGCCATAATCACGTACCTGCATCTCCTAAAAACCTCTCTTGCGAAGCCAGGCACCGCAAACCTGCGTCCATGAGTGCGCCTGGAGATGATCCTCAGCGAGTCCCAATCCGTGACGTCCGCTCTCATATACATGAAGATCGAAAGGCACATGATTTCGGCTTAGCGCGGATGCAAACAATAACGAGTTCTCTACCGGAACGGATGCATCGTCTGCCGTATGCCACAGAAACGTCGGCGGCGTATCCGGGGATACCCTCTTCTCGTTGGACAAACCACCTTCATGTGCAGCTCTTCGCGTATAACCGCCTCCCGGGCAAACCACCACAGCGCAAGCCCGCTTCTCGCTTTCCACTATGTATGGAACGAGCGTCGGCTTGTCCTCAAGCTCTTCGCCCAGCGCCCCCGGTGCTCCTTCAGGCCGCAGCAAAATACTCATTCCAAACACCTCCATCATGGCAAATATGGCTAGGATCGTTTCCCAAATCATACTATAAAAGCGGTATTTCATAAACGGTTTTCAACCGCTCCGCCTAACGGCAACAAAAAAAACCGGAGAAGGCCGCTTCCCCAGTTTCATTCATAAACCGGACCTTTCGAGATGTCCAGCCGTATCAATCTTCGCTTGCGATCCGGATCGCCTCGCTCAATCCCATACCACTTCCCAGTTCCGGTTCAGCGTCGCCTCAATCGTACCCCGCTCCATGATATAGCCGGCCAGCAGCTCCGCCATGTCCGTAGGAATATCCGTGATCACGGGCTTCCTTTGGAACATGGGATAATTTCCTCCCCCGCCTGCACGATAATTGTTCATAACCACGTCATATTCCGCTAAGGGATCGATCGAGCGGCCTTGATAGGTTAACTGCACCACCCGCTCCCCGACCGGACGTGAGATGTTAATCCGGTATTCGATGCCTTCCCACATATCGTAGTTATAATGCTGCGGCTTCGGGTCGCTAAACTCGGGACTTACTTTAATGGGACCGTGTCCGTCGTACCGCTCAAAATAGGCGCCGGACCTCTCCAAAGCATCCTTGATGTCCTGTCCCGTCACCCTGATGACCTGCAGAGTATTCGGATAAATGTAATTCGATACAATATCGCGCATCGTAATATGCTCGGGAAAGCCCGGTGAAATATTATCGAACAGCGCCGTATTGGAGATTGAAGCTCCGGACAGCTCCATCTGCACTTTATTGATGAATTCGATCAACGGATGCTCCTGAAGCCTTACCTGCATCGGATCGGTGATTCTCATGTTTCCAAACAGACGGCCGATCGGCTGATCCAGCCAGATTTGCGTCAGTTCTTCGTGTGGACGCATGAGCGAAAGAAGCTGCGGATCCGGCTCTATTCCTTTAACGGGTATAAGTTCGGATGTTTTGGACATGATCCGGTAACGGCCGTCCTCTTTGCACAAAGTCAGCCGGACTTTCCCAAGGCAGGCTCCCGCGCTTCCCGGCTGCACAATCAGAACGCCGCCGATCTCTTTACCGGCAAGCATTCGGTGCTGATGGCCCGTAAGGAGCACATCGATACCTTCCACCTCGGAGCAGAGCGCATAGCCCTGATTTTCTCCCGTCGGCGGCTCCGCCATGTCTCCCGTATCCAGATGCCGTTCGAACCCCCCATGATAGGAAACGATAACGACGTCCGCTTTTTCCGCTTCCCGCAAATAACGAACCCACCGTCGCGCCGTATCCACGGCATCGTCGAACCGCAGGCCCGCAATATGCTCCGCTTTCTCCCAATTGGGGATATACTGCGTCGTTAGTCCAAGAACCGCCACCTTGCAATCCCCGCCGTATGTTTTGATCATATAGGGCTTTCCAAAATACGGCTCCCCCGTCGCAGCCTTCACGATATTGGCGCTGAGCCAAGGAAATCCCGATTCCGATACCGCCTTATTCAGCAATTCGATTCCATAGTTAAATTCATGATTGCCAATGATTCCCGCATCGTATCCCAGCTCGTTTAAGCCTTGAATCATCGGACTCGGGTTATCCTTATTCAGCTTGGCATGGTAATAGGCCAGGGGGGTTCCTTGTATAAGATCGCCGTTATCGATGACCAGCACGGCAGCTTCCTTGCGCCGTTCTTCTCTAATCAGCGTAGCGATTTTAGCAAAACCCGAATCGGTCGGGCTATTATTAGCATATTGAATGGGAAGCATATTTCCATGAATGTCGCTGGTTTCCAAAATCGTGATGGTTATACAGGTGGACATCCTTGCATCAACTCCAGTATTCGTTGGCTGAGACTCACTATATCAAATTATTGGTAAAAGTGCTATCGCCGGCATGAAACGTGTTTATAAAGTATAGGAGATGGCTTTCAAACCATAGGTATAACCGCTAAATCGAAATATGTTATATTGTTAAAAGCATTGGATTGAATATATTTACATGGAGGTCAATAAATATGTTCAAAATAGTCGCCACAATCAGCTTATCTCTGGCTATTATGGCCGGAATTGCAGCTGGATGCAGTTTACAGCAGGGACATACGTCCGTAACACAGGAGGATCGGCGGGAAGCTCCCGCAGCCGGTTATGTTCCAGAAAAACTGAGGGTTCAATTCGTCCCCTTACAGAATACAGAGACACTGGAAGCCAAAGCAAAGCCTCTGGAGAAGCTTCTTAGCGATAAGCTGAACATCCCTGTGGAGGTTTCCGTTTCGACAAGCTACAATACCCTCATTGAAGCGATGTCCTCCAAGCAAGCGGATATCGGCTTCCTGACTCCGGAGGCTTACGTCCTTGCCCATGACCGGGAAAAAGCAGCCGACCTGCTCCTGCAAGCTCAGCGCTATGGCATTGAGGACGCCACGGGTGCGGAAGCCATGGATCTGGTCGATTTTTACAAAGGCATGGTGATCGTTAAAGCCAACTCCCCGATCAAAGAATTGAAGGATCTCATAGGCAAAAAAATAGCCTGGCAAGGCGTTGCTTCTTCTGCCGGCTATGTATGGCCTGCCCATGAATTGAAAAAAGCCGGTATCAATCCGGAGAAAGATGTCACCGGCATCGAAGTCAAGGGCCATGACAAAGGCGTGCACGCCGTGTTAAACGGCCAAGTGGACGCGGCCGCCGTCATTCAAGACGCACGAAATACGGTGAAAAAGGACAAGCCGGATGTGTTCCAGCAAACGCGCGTGCTTGCCTTTACCCCCCCTATCCCCAACGATACGATCGCTGTCCGCAATGATATGGATCAAGCTTGGCGAGACAACATCGCTCAGGCGTTCATCGATATAGGGAATGATCCTGACGGCTCGAAAATCATTTACGAAATTTTTTCCCACCGCGGATACGTAAAATCTGACGACCGGAAATTCGATATCGTTCGCGAATACTTCAAGGATGCCGGTCAAAAGTAACCTTCGCTCGCATCGCAAAGAAACAGTCTGCGAGCGCAGACTGTTTCCAATCGTGACCAAGCCTCTGATGCAGGGGCTTTTTTATCGGGTCGATTTCACTTTTTCTCATATCCGGGGTGATTGTAATCGGTATTTTGCAGCTCCTGTAAAATGTTCATGCTCCGAATATGCTGCTTGGTTTCCTCCGTGCCGATCTGGTAGATGGCCCGATAAACATCGATGATTTCCTCGTTGAATTCTTCTGTGGCCGGATCATGATCGGCCGATTTGTAAGGAATAGGTGCCCTTAGATGGGTATGGTCGTCACCTTGCTTCTGCCTATCCAACAAAATCTGCAAATCATTAATTTCATTTTCCGTCGCCAACACCTGCAGTTGTTCCGCTCTTGAAGGCTCGTATTCTACGGATTTGCCCGAAACGGATACATAATAATGTTTTTTATCATTCATTTGTGGAACCTCCTCCTGGGTTAACTATAGTAAGTAATACCACGAGGAGTATGGTGATGAAACAAAACAAAACGGCTCCGACGCGGTCTTGGGACAATCGGACTTAACTGACATACCAAGCAATAAACTGTGCGCCCGGCGCCAGAAAAAAATGCGCCAACAGCGTACCTGCAAGCCTGGACAGCATAAGGAAGCCGAACATTCTGTTCATTTCATTCAAACTCGTTTTGCCTGCCATCGCTTTATCCGTGAGCAGCGCTACCCTCGGGTCGATAAAAACCGTCAGCAGGATCGTTGCCACCCCGTTGATCAAGCCCGACGATTGAGAAGCGGCCGTAGAATGCTCCGGGACGAGATACGATGCATAAAGCGCCGAGAGTACACCCACGGTGTAAATGCCGGTAACCAGCGTATTCAAAAGAAGCAGCCGCTTAGGTATCCCACCCACCCGAAGCCGCTTAAGCATCTCCCACCGGGGAAAACGCATATTGCTTTTAACTCGCCTAAGCTTGTCGACGGAAACGGATTCCCGCACAAGCAAGGGAATCGAGCCTGCCGCCTCCAGACGGGACACCAGACGCACGGAAATAAAAACCATCGTCGGAAACAAGAGAATGGCCAGCAGCGTGCCCGCCGCAGCCCCCGCCAAAATCAGATGGAACTGCCATTCCAACGGAGTTCCCGGTTCAAGGATGGCCGAATCGATTAACCCGCCGGTAAGCGGCCCCTGCACCAAATTCGAAGTCCGCGACACCAAAAGGATGATGCCCGTTATAGATAAAGCCACAGCCAGCTTACCGGCACGGATCCCGGCGAGCCTGACGGCGTAAGCCAGCGTCTCCGCGGCATGAATCACTATAGTCAATAGGATCACCATCAGCAATTCTGCGGTCAAACCGTATCCCTCCCTTCGCAGCGCTCCTTTGGACTGATCCTCCGGAACAGCGTTTATAATACAAAAAAGTGATGGCCCGCTCCGTTAGGAACAGCTGCCATCACATATATTCATCAGCTTCCGGCTACGTCCCTTTTGGTAAAAAGCAGCCAGGAGACACCGTAAAAGACGATCCAATAAACGATCAGTATGGTTACCGAGAAGCCAAGCGTCATGCCCGAAACCAGCGGACTTCCGCCGAACACGTAGGGAGACAAGTCCGTGTTGGCAAACAAGAAGTATTTTATCCAGGTATACCTGAGCTGGGCCAGTACGGCCATCGTCGGCGCAGACGTGAGCATTAGGAATATGGACAGTCCGATCGCAAGCGAGCTGCTGCGGAAAACGGTAGAGATCATAAAGGCCAGTGTCGCGGTCATGACAATTTGGATGGCCTTCAGCCCGTACGTCTGTAAAATGGAGGAAACCGTACTATCCGGAGCAACGATTCCGCCTACGCCGAAAAGAAGCAGGCCCGTAAAATAAGAAATAACCAATAAAACAAGCAAAAGCGTAACTATAAAAAGCAGTACCGTCACATACTTGGACCAAAGAATTTTTCCCCGGGACGACGGTCGGATCAGCAGCAGCTTAATTGTCCCCCATGTAAACTCGGCAGCCACGATATCCCCCGCCACAATCACAGTAAATATCGTAACAAGCGAGGTCAGGCTCGTCGCAATAACCATAAACTGCAGGACATGATCCATGCCCGTTTCAATAACATACTTCATCAGTACGCCCATGGCGATGACCGAGAGCGCCAAAATCGTCAGCATGACCCACGTGCGCAATCGGGTGTAGATTTTCATGTGTTCATTCTGTACAAGCCGGACAAAGCTAGACAATCCGATTCCCCCTTGTCACTTCGAGGAATTGATCCTCCAGCGTTTTGATCTGTGTACGAATACCGTATACCCCGATTCCCGCGTTCACCAAACGGGCATTCAGCTCCGCTATAGCCTGCCGCTGTCCCGGCAAAGTCACAATGAGCTCCGAGCCGTCGGCTCTGGCCGGCACTTCATCGGCCAGCATTTCGAGAGCCTGGGCAAGCTTGTCCACCTCGAAGCGTACCTCCATGGTTTCCGACTCCATTGGAGCGTTTTTGAAGGAACGGACGTCCAACAGCCGGCCATTCTGAATGATGGCCACCCGGTCGCACATTAACTCCATCTCGGAGAGCAGATGGCTGGAGACAATAACCGCAATTCCCTCCTCGCGCGCCAGCCGCCGCAAATAATCGCGCAGCTCACGGATTCCTTCCGGGTCGAGCCCATTGGTCGGCTCGTCCAGCACCAGCACTGAAGGGCGGTGGAGGATGGCCTGGGCTACGCCAAGCCTCTGGCGCATTCCGAGTGAGTACGTTTTCACCTTATCCTGAATTCGGTTCTCCAAGCGAACCAGCTCAACGACTTCATCTATTCTGTCTTGTCCAACATTGGGCATCATCCGGGCAAAATGAACCAGATTCTGATAACCGCTCATAAAGCCGTAAAATTCCGGATTTTCCACAATCGCACCGACATGCACCATCGCTTGCTCAAACTCGGTTCGGACGCTGTGGCCTTGGACCTTCACTTCTCCTTCAGTGATCGACATCAGTCCGACCATCATCCGAATCGTAGTTGTTTTCCCTGCCCCGTTCGGCCCGAGAAAACCAAACACTTCGCCAGGCATGACTTCAAAGGATAGTCCGTCAACAATAGTTTTGGAACCGATCTTCTTCGTCAGCCTTTCAAGCTGAATTACAGAAGGACTGCTCATATGGCCTCCAGATAAAAAAAAGTATGGTACGCTCTTCCCAGCAGGAAAAAGTATACCATACCTAATGAATATGACCAAGCGTCCCCATTAGCCTTCATTTTCTTCGTAATACTTGGCCAAGCTGACAATCATACTGCCCATTCTTTCCTCAGCAGGTGCTACAACACGGGAAATCCCTTCATCGCGAAGCGCTTCCGCCGTTACCTTTCCTACCGCAAGAGCAACCACATTGCGGCTGAACGCCGACTTCACCTGCTCCTCCAAGCCCTGCTCGCGGGCATAGGACATCAGAAAACGGACTTGAGGCGTGCTTGTAAACGTAACGGCATCCAGCTGCCCTTCTATAATTTCCGACAAGAGCTGATTAATTACGGTTAACTCCGGGGGGACATGCAAATACGGAAGAATTTCATAGTACTGAGCCTGCTGGTCGCGCAGCCATGCCACCAGACGAGGCGCATGGTCTCCATACAGCTGCAGCGCTACCCTGCGGCCGTGCAGGTCATACGGCTTCAGTGCCCTTAAAATGCCTACCGTTGTGCCGTCGTCATCCCTCACCTTGGGTTCCAATCCAAGAGACTTCAAGTACTTTACTGTCTTGTACCCTCTGGCCGCAATCTGTGTACGCCTTAAAGTATCGATGAGCGCATCGGCAACCCCCATGGACTCCGCCGCTTGAACCAGCATCTCCGTCCCCACACCGGTAGTGAAGATAATCCAGTCCGTTCCGTTCTCGATAAGCTTAGTGATCTCCTTCTCCACTTTCGCCCTCTCGATGGCTACCGTGCCTTGAGCAGGACGAACAAACGGGATGCCTCCCAGCTTCTCCACCATAACGCTCAGCTCGGCGGCCTTCCTCGGTCCCGTGAGCGCGATTCTCTTTCCCTCTAATCTGCGCATATCTTCTCTCCCCGTATCCTCTAGGATCTTCCGTACGAAAAATGGCTGGTATATTCGCTTGAAGATGCCCAAAACAAATTATGTCAATGATCTTATCTATGAGCGTAGTTTATCTTTACATCCTATTTGTATTAGTAATATACCTTATGGGTCGGGAAGATTCAATACATATCTGCTTATAACATTCATAAATTGTGCTTATGTATCACAAATAACCGAACATTTAGATAAGAGATCAATAATTTGTTCGTTTATTATGTTTTCTGAAATTTTTCAACCACGATGGTAGATACAGGTTTATCTTCTGTCCATCCGGGCAAATCTAGTACTATCACTTCTATAAACTTAGATTCAGAGGAGGATTCACTGAATGAACTGGTTAAGACGACTAACGATGTTATGTTTACACCTGCTGCTGTATATATACATTGGGGCTGTTCCCGCAGCGGCTTACAGCAGCTATGACGAATACTATGAATCTTGCTGCCTTTCCGCCTCCTATTTTTATTCCGGAGAGAATGCGAACCAGGCTCCCGAGCTTGTTGTTCCGTCAACCCTATCATACGAAGTCAAGTCGGGAGATACGATATACAAAATCTCAAGGTCCTTCGACATTCGTCTTCAAGACTTACTCGCTGCGAACCCGACAATTCAGCCCCAACATCTCACGATTGGACAGCTGCTGGATATTCCAACGGCTGAGGCCAAGCTGCAGCTTCCCGACGGACAAATGAATACGGTAAGCCAAGTGCTTACCTCCACTCTTACCGCCTATACTGCCGGAGTCGAATCAACGGGTAAAACTCCCTCCCATCCGGCCTACGGCATTACATCCAGCGGGAGCAGGGCCGAAGAAGGACGGACGATCGCCGTAGACCCGTCGCTTATTCCAATCGGAACGACCGTATATATCGACGGTATCGGCATTCGTACGGCCGAGGATACCGGTTCCGCGATCCGCGGCTCGCGTGTAGACCTCTATATGGAGGATGTACGGAAAGCGCGTCAATTTGGCGTAAAAAAGAATGTTAAAGTGTATGTCTTGGGCAAGGAAGCTGCACGGACCGGCTAGTTCGCGCCAGCCTGCATAAAAACTTCACAAAACAGCGCGGGGGCTATCCTCATCACTCCATGAAGGACAGCCCCTTATCTGTGATTTGCAAGATTTCATTTCCGTTTCCGGAGTCGCCTTTCAGGGAATGCTCTCAGTCACCTCCATATTTTTTTTGAAGCTCACGGATACGTTCGATAGTATCTTTGCCAATAACTTCTTCAAATTCTTTATAAATCGGCTCCCAAGTGCGCATCCATTCCTGCCTTTCCTCCGGCGTTTGAATATGGATTTCCATCATGGACCGGTTGCGAAGCTCCTGAAGCTGACGCTTGTTCATCTCGATGGCATTTTGGTTCGCCCAAGCCGTAGTCTCCTTTAGCGCCTCGTTGATCAAGACCTTCAAATCGTCAGGGAGATGATCCCAATATTCTTTATTCATCAGTACCGCATACCCTAAATACCCGTGATTGCTTATCGTCATATATTTTTGGACCTGATAAAATTTTTTGGAATCGATGTTGCTGATTGCATTCTCCCCACCGTCAACGAATCCCGATTCCAATCCGCGATATACTTCATCGAATGGAATGGCTACAGCTTTGGCCCCGAACAATCTAAACTGGGCTTCAATCACATCACTGGGCATGATTCGAAATTGCTGTCCTTTAAAATCATCCGGATGAATGAGCGGACTATGGGCCGAGGTCATTTGTTTAAAGCCGTTGCTCCAGTATGAAAGCCCTATCATATTTTTATTCTTTAATTTTTTGGCAAGAATGCTTCCTATTTCTCCATCAAATGCTTCTTGGACCGCCTCGTCCGTCATAAAAGCATAAGGAAGGTCAAAAGCCTGCCAGGCCGGGACATATTGGGAAATTTTCGAAAACGCTGGAGCAATCATCTGAATATTTCCTTTCATCAGTGCATCCATTTCGTCCGTGTCGTTGTAAAGGACCGCGTTGGGGAACACCTCAACCTTGACGCGCTTGTCCGTTTTCTGGTAAACGCGGCGGGCAAAATCTTGAGCGGCCAAGCCTTTGGGCGTATTTTCCGCAACCACGTGACTGAATTTGATGACGATTTCCTTTTCAAACCCTTCCTGTTCATCATCACTAACGACAGGAGCGGAGCTTAATGTGGGATAAAATCCGATAGTGACCGCCGCCGCAAGGCCGATTAATATGACAAGCATCGTTCCGAGCAACCGTCTCACATCCGCAGCCTCCACCCTTATCAGGATTTCAAAAACTTAAGCACAGTATACCATGAATTCATTCGTTCCGGCAGAACAAATGAATTTAGAGCTTGACGGTTAAACTAACCAAAAACACTGGCGGCCGCGGCCAAACGTCCGAGGAGGAGTAGCCCCATGATGCTTAAAGGTTATATTGTCCGCCTGCTCTGTTGTATCTCTCTCATTGTGCTTATTGCCAGCGGGTGCGGACAAAAGCAGCAAACGTCAAATCCAAGCCAGCAAAGCTCGAATCAACAAAATAACAGACCGATCGATGCCGAGCTTCAGCAGTACATGAAAATGTACCAGGAAATTAAACAGGAAGAATTAAAACAACAGGAAAAAATACGAAAAAATGAGAAGCAGCAGCTGAAAAAGCTCCAAAAGCAGCAGCAGGAAATGCTGAAGCGTGAGCTCGAATTTCAAGAGAAAGCCCGGAAAGGCAATAATCCGTGGTCAAGCTCAAATAAAAAAGGGACATCGTCGGGCCAGCAGCAAGGCCAAAAGCAGCAGGGCGATGGCAATCAAAACGGAGGAAGTTAAAACAGGCCTGCCATGCCCGTCTTTGTGCTTTCCTGAGTTCAAATGACGGGCATGTTTATTCCCATTGGCCTCAGCTTGGTGTATGATTAGAATATAATGGCTGTCAGTCATTCACCAATGGGAAAGGGGACTTCCTGCCAAAGCATGCTGCAGCGTTTAAAAATTAATTGGAAAATCGCCATTTTATCTTTCGGTATCGTTCTTTTCTCGCTGTGCATTGCTGGAAGCGTTCTTATGGGCGGCATTATCCGCATGAAAGAGGAGGATCTCGGCTGGCGGCTGCTTGTAACCGCGCGAACAGTGGCCCAGATGCCTGAAGTGGTTGCCGGCCTTACCCAGCTTGATCTTCGTACAGGTGTCCAGCCTGCTGTAGAACGCATTCGTATCATCAATGACGTCACTTACATCGTTGTAATGGATATGAATCGGGTACGGCTCTCTCACCCGGTTGAGAGCCGAATCGGTACGATATCCAGCGGCTCGGACGAGGGCTCCGCCTTCGCGGAACACACCTATATCTCCAAGGCGAAAGGAGAGCTTGGTACGGCGCTGCGCGCGTTCGTGCCCATCATGCACGATAATGTTCAAATCGGAGTCGCGCTGGTCGGCCTCATCATGCCGACGGTAGGCCAGGTGCTTCTCGAGCTCTCCGGTCAAGCTTATATCGTTTTGCTTCTCTCTCTTTTATTCGGGTTTTGGGGATCCTGGAAGCTGGCCCAGCACATCAAGCAGCAAATGTTTGAGCTGGAGCCGCACGAAATCGCCAGGCTGCTGGTTGAGCGCACAGCAACCTTTCATGCGATGCATGAAGGCATCATTGCCATTGACAAGAATGAGCGAATTACGATATTTAATGAAAAAGCGAAGCAAATGCTGAAAATATCGGGAGACGTCATCGGCAAACAGATTAATGAGGTGATTCCTGATACGCGCCTGCCGGAAATACTCAAAATGAATCATCCCGTCTATAATCAGGAGCAGGCCATCGGTACGGATATCATTATGAACACTCGTGTACCGATAACGGTTAACGGTCGTACGGTAGGGGCTGTAGCGATTTTTCAGGATCGGACGGAAGTGACGCGAATGGCCGAGGAGCTGACCGGCGTGAAGGCTTTCGTCGATGCCCTCCGTGTTCAAAACCACGAGTATATGAACAAGCTTCACACGATAGGAGGCTTGATTCAGCTTGGAAACAACAAAAAAGCGCTCGACTATTTATTTGACGTAACGGTGCAAAAAGAAGAGCTGACCCGCTTTCTTACCCAGCGTATCCAAGACGACAGCCTGACAGGGCTTCTTTTGGGTAAGATCAGCCGCGGACGCGAGCTTGGCATTGAAGTCATGATTGATCGTCAAAGCCGATTGGAACGTTTTCCCGAACGACTCGATCATCACGACTTTGTCATTTTGCTCGGAAACCTGTTGGAGAATGCTTTTGACGCTCTTCAGCACGTTCAACGGGATAAACACATTTTCGTCAGCATTGAACAGGATGAACAGGTCCTCTCCGTGCTCGTGGAAGATAATGGCTGCGGCATGGACGCCGTTACCCGCGCGCGGATTTTTGAACGCGGCTACACTACGAAAGGCGGCAGCGAGCGAGGAATTGGACTTCATTTGATTGCCGGTATGGTGGACAAAGGGGGGGGGACCATCGAAATCGACTCCACCCTTGGGGAAGGAACCACATTTGTGGTCTCGTTCCCGATGGACTAATGTTGATATAAAGAACGAGGCAGGGATGAACCTATGGATGTAACGAAGTTTCCAAACCTCAAGCTATTCCGTGTTGTGCTGGTCGAAGACGACCCTATGGTTCAAGAGGTGAACCAGCAATTTATCGAGCGGGTAGAAGGCTTCCAAGTGATCGGCATCGCTTCCAGCGGAGATGAAGGGCTCCGCATGATAAAAGAGATGAAACCAGACCTGATGATTCTGGATATTTTCATGCCGGTGCAGGACGGCATCGAAACGTTGATGCAAATTCGAAGGCAGCAGCTGCCTGTCGATGTTATTGTGATCAGCGCAGCTAACGATATGCGTACCATTGAGCGGATGCTGCAGAACGGAGCGGTCGATTACATTATAAAGCCGTTTAAATTTGACCGTGTTAAACAATCGCTTGAGCACTACCGGAGCATGAAAGAAACGCTCCAAAGCGAGCACGCGGCAACCCAAAGCGAGCTTGACCGAATCCTATACGGTTTTCAGCAAGCACCCTCTTCATTTGCGGCGGCTTCAGATGCAGCGGCAGTTCAAGAACTGCCTAAAGGTCTGCAGGCCTTAACCTTGAAGCAAATTTTGCATTTTTTATGGGGCCAAGTGAATCCGCTTTCAGCAGAAGAAGTAGCCGAAGGCGTAGGCATCGCCCGGGTCACAGCACGCCGTTACTTGGATTATTTAGAAAAAAGCGGTCAGGTACGCCTCGATCTGCAGTACGGTGTAGGGCGTCCCATGAACAAATATGTTCTTTCATCCCGAATGGAAGAATCTCATTGAAGGTATATGATCAAATAACCCGTGCAGTGATATGGTTATCACTTGCACGGGCTTTTTCAACATATACAGGTCTTTTTCTTCTTGCCGATTTTGCCCGCCTGTTTCACTTTGTCAATGTATTCCGACGCCAACGGAACTTTGCAAGCGGTTGCCCCGACATCCACATGTACCTTACCGATCGCTTCAGCCACCCTCAATGCATCCTCATGCAAATCGGCTACATAACTGCCAACTGCAATCACGAATGAATTCATGGTATAGCGGACTCGATTCATTTTATCATGCACGGTCGTTTCCACCTGTCTTAAGAGCTGCCTAATTTCATTTATATCCAAAAGCTCGTCGGGAGTAATCGAGATGTAGTTCGCATATGTGCTCCAGCCGCAAGTGGCTATCATTTCCTCTGGTGACCTTATCCATTCTCTCGCTAATTCAACGGCATGCGGACTTTCGGCGGCAATCCAAGCTACCGTATACTCAGCAATCATATACCAATTGGCTGCTCGTACCCAATCCTGAAGCATTTCTTTTGTTGCCGTTTTTGGATTAACGCTGAGTCCTGCCAAATACATTGCATCACTATTTCCGGTTTCATATAACGCACGTGCAAGCTGCTGGTCTTTTTTCACATCCTTGACCAGCTTTTTTAAATCGCCTACCTTAACTCCAAACAAAGGCTCTTTCGCCCCGTGGCGCATGAAGATCTGTTTTGTTTGCTCCGATCCCATTTCTTCAAGTTTGCTCATAATTTGGTTTAAAGTAGTCATTTTATCCGCCTTTCTTGTTTTGTATGAACAAAATAAAACCTTGAGTTTACAAGGTTTCGGTTTTAAGCGGGTGATGGGAATCGAACCCACGCCACCAGCTTGGAAAGCTGAAAATGCGGGTCTGATGATTTCCGATTAAGTCCGAAAAAGCTTGATTTTACTGGGGTTATACAAACCACTCTCTGATGTATTGGGGTTCAAGCTGGGGACGAATGTTTAATTTCGTCCCCAATTCGTCCCCATCATATCCCTAAGCTGGTGGTGTTAAACATGCACCGTATGCGGGAACAGGATATCCCGGGATTATATGCAGAATTCCGCGAAATCCTTGATCTTAGACCCTTAGCGAGCCACGGAACCCCCTAGCAGCATAGTAGGATTCTGCTCCATTGTGGTATACAAAGACCGTGTCGTAGCGGCGATCACAAAAGAGAGCCCCGCCGAGCCTTCGAATACGGGCAGGCGTTTGAACCCAACTCGATGTTTTCATATCGAAATTTCCATGTTGCTGCAGTTTCCGGTATTGTTCTTCTGTTAAAAGCTCAATCCCCATGTCAGCTGCCATATCAATTGCATTATTATCCGGTTTATGTTCTTTCCTTGACTCCAACGCTTCACGGTCGTAACAAACGCTTCTGCGACCTTTAGGACTTTCCGCCGAACAATCATAGAAAATGTATTCGCCCGTCTTATTATCATAACCAACAACATCCGGTTCGCCGCCGGTTCTTTCCATTTCATTGAGCGGCCAAAGTTTTGCGATATTCGCTTCTAGCCTGGCTTGTAATTCGGCCCATTCAAGACCCTTGTGGCGGTTCAAGTTTTTCTCAAAGCGGGCTTTCAATGTTCGGAGCAGTTCTTCGCGTTGTTCAGATGACAATTCCATTGACATGTTCGTTTCCCTCCTTCAATGATCGCGGCATGACCACGGTACCGCATAAAGAAAGCCGAAGCATTGTTCACGGCAGGCAATGTTATCGGTAACGCGGCATTAAAGTCTACTTCTTAATGAGCAACACACAGCACTCCACATGCATCGTATGTAAGGCAATGCCATACGGGAAATTTTACCCAAACAAATATATCACAAATGTATAACCTATCGTCTAAGTAAAATCCAATCATTTTTAGATAAAACAAAATATTCAAGTATCAATTTTTATTATTGATCAAAATGGATAATAGTATTAATCAAATTTTAGAAAGGAAAGGTATTATGGCGTCAATCGATAAAAGGGGGCCTAATTCATACCGACTCATTGTTGAAGCCGGTTATGATGCAAACGGTAAAAGGATCAAAAAGATGAAAACGGTTCGTACAAATACGAAAAAAGAGGCTATGTCAGAGCTTGCAAAATTCCAGATAGAGGTCGAGGCAGGAGAGTATATCTCCCCAGAGAAAATGACATTATCAGCTTTTGTTGACGAGTGGAAAGAAAAATATGCATCAAGGAACCTAGCCCCCTCCACAATGAAAGTGTATATGGAACATATTAGACAACACATCCTCCCTAAATTTGGCCATTTGCAGCTCAATCAGAACCATACAAGTTGAAACTTTTATTAATGATCTTAGCAAATCTGTTTCGAATTCTAAACCACTGTCCGATTCTACCGTGCTTTACATTTACAAAGTATTAAAACATTTAATTACTAAAGCTGTAGAATGGAGATTGCTTCAAAAAAATCCAATGGATAAGATAAAACAGCCCAAAGTTCAAAGGAAAAAAATGAATTATTATGACGAGAAAGAAGCACGGGAGTTAATCGCGGCACTTTCAAAAGTACCGGTGGGATGGCGCCTTTACTACCTTGGTTGTATGCTCGGCGGCTTTCGTCGATTACGATATGTAAAAGCATTCCTTTGACATTAAATGGACAGGCCATTGAAAAATTGCCTAAAACCGATTATTCGATTCGTGAAGTCGATATGCCTGCTTGGTATATGAATGAATTAAGGGATTATCGAGATCAATGGTTGCAAGAAAAACAACTTCAGGGTGATTCCTGGTTAGGCGGCGATAAAGAGTATGTATTCCACAGTGGAAATGGTAAACCGTATTATTACTCTAGACCTAGTCACAACTGGAAGGTTTTCATCAGGAGGCATCAATTAAAAGAAATTCGATTGCATGATCTCAGACACAGTGCCGCGACACTCCTAATCGAAGAAAATGCATCACTCAAAGCGATTCAGGGCGGCTCGGTCATTCCAAGTTTGAGGTGACTGCTGATTTTTATGCTCACGTGACAAAGAAGGTCTCTCGGGACACAGCAAACAAGCTAGAAAAGTTTAACCCGAAAAATTTCGTCCCCAATCCGTCCCCAAATGACATTTCAGATCAGATGTAACACCCCATAAGAATAAAAAAAACCTTGATTAACAAGGTTTTCTCAGTAAGCGGGTGATGGGAATCGAACCCACGCCACCAGCTTGGGAAGCTGGAGTTCTGCCATTGAACTACACCCGCAATTTAATTAAAATGGTCGGGACGACACGATTTGAACATGCGACCCCCTGGTCCCAAACCAGGTGCTCTACCAAGCTGAGCTACGTCCCGATAATCTATTTTATGCCGGTAGAGGGACTTGAACCCCCACGGTTTCCCTCACGATTTTGAGTCGCGCGCGTCTGCCAATTCCGCCATACCGGCTCATCACTTCTACCCTATGACCAAAGACCGTTACATAGAGTAACAGGTATTAATATATCAGGATTCGAGTCAAAATGCAACTTCGATTTTATTGTGTGATATATTATAACTAGCAACATACATTAAGTTTCCTAATTCATAAGGGGGAGATATGATAAAGAAAAGTATGTTTTTCATCATCCTTCTAATGTTGAGTGTTTGCTTAGTTTCCATGTCCGCGTTATTAGGAGACAATATTGAAAGCTATGAAGAGTTTAGAAATGCAGCATTCGGTTTTCCCGTTCCCTTTTTATATCAGGATTTATACGCTACAGGGGCAGGAGGATACGAAGGGGGATTCCCCCGTAGATTTGGCTTGCAAACGGACTTTCTCGACAAAGACCCTGAGTTTAATTTTAACAAAGTTAATTTTCTGCTCTCAGTAACCCTTGTTTTTGGTGTGGCTGTATCCATCTATTTTATTAATTTGCATATATCCATATTTAAATTTAATAGAGACAAAAAAACAAGGAACCCATTTTAAGGCTCCTTGTTTTTTAGCTATGCGCTCGAGAGGACTCGAACCTCCACGGCTGTTACCCCACTAGAACCTGAATCTAGCGCGTCTGCCAATTCCGCCACGAACGCATATTAGAAATGATGGTGCGGTTGAGAGGACTCGAACCTCCACGAGCGTACGCCCACTACCCCCTCAAGATAGCGTGTCTGCCATTCCACCACAACCGCATGTGCAATTGAAAGTGAGCCATGTAGGACTCGAACCTACGACACCCTGATTAAAAGTCAGGTGCTCTACCAACTGAGCTAATGGCTCATATTATAATGAGTAAGTGGTGGAGGATGATGGATTCGAACCACCGAACTCGTCAGAGAACAGATTTACAGTCTGCTGCGTTTGGCCGCTTCGCTAATCCTCCACAATTAGAAGAATGTATGCCGTTCATGGTGGCTCGGGACGGAATCGAACCGCCGACACGAGGATTTTCAGTCCTCTGCTCTACCGACTGAGCTACCGAGCCCGACTGTACAATCTTTATAACGCAATTCCCACTCTTGTGGAAAGCTCGCTTGGCGACGTTCTACTCTCCCAGGACCCTGCGGTCCAAGTACCATCGACGCTGGAAGGCTTAACGGTCGTGTTCGGTATGGGTACGCGTGGTTCCCTTCCGCCATCATCACCAAACTAAGAGTTT
>NZ_JBVASZ010000037.1:0-35617 GCF_057814255.1 Paenibacillus sp. F024 | reverse complement strand
CTGCATGCCCTTTCAGTTGTTCCAAGCTACCGGCTCCTCTGTTCCCTTCTTATCTCGCGCTAAACTAAAGGTGAAATCCTGCGAATTCATGAGTCTGAGTGAGAAAACCAAATCATTTCGAGGGAGCCAAATAATATTGATAATCCAGATAATAGGCGACACCGTAAATGATAAACCCGCTGATCACGGCGTTAACTATATGCAGTCCCTGTGTTCTAAAATACATCAGCAAGTAATTGTTATTCATCTTGTAGGTTTGACTGCCCATATACGACTTCTGTCCCGCCTCCAAATCCTTCATCAACCAAGAGACGCTGACCTCGCAAAAGCCCATCGGCAGCACCAGCATCAACAGCGCGAAATCCAGCCCGATCTCGTATTCGCCTCTGAACCAAATGACATAGGGCATGTAGACGCTATTGGTGGACCATGCCACGATCCGGTCGATAAAGAGAAAGGTAAAGTACAAGAATCCATAAAAAAAATAATGCATCGTCGTGTAAACCGTAATCGAAAATCTCGGGAGCTGCGATATCGCCTTTCGCTTCGATTTGCGCTCGTCGATTTCAAAGTAATACTTGATAAGAACAGCGCTCAGGATGGAGATGATCAATATGGAGAGCAATTGTGCCCATATGATGTCCATGCCAAGTATTTTATAAAGAACATAAACCATGGTGATGCCCAAAATAATGAAGCCGGTAAACGTAATCTCCCTGCGGAGAATGTACATCACCGTAACGGTGAGCCAAATGGAATTCAACAGGATAAAATAAGCAACGATGTAAAAAAGCATCCGGTAGGGAAACAGGGTAAAGAAAATATCCGTGACCAAGATAATGGCAGATAATACCAGTGATACGATGAACCCGATTCGGATAAATAAATAGGTCGTTCTTCTAGCCAGATGATAATGCCCTTGGATAATATAAAAGAACCCGCGTCTGGCGATCGCCTGAGTAAAGCCTCCTACCGTCATAAAGCTCAGGATCGTGCCTATGGCAATGCTTGTAGCCAATTCAACCGATAAGTTCTCGAAGGACCAAAGCGAAAATTTCAAGGTCAGCATGGACAACACCGAGATGGCCATCGGCAGAGCGAAGATGACGCCTCTGAGAAAAGCGCGCAGCAGTTCTACGACGGTAACCAGCACCGGGTTTTTTTCGATTTTGGAAAACGGGCTGTATACGATTTTGTCTTGTACGGCGTTCCACAGCTCCTCAGCCAATTCAAAGACATCGTTCATTCCGAATTCTTTTTTTGTTCTCTGGTCGGTCCAGCCCATGGATTCAAGCAAAGAGGCAATTTCGTACATGTCCTGCGGCTGCAAATTCCTCTTCAGAATCTCATTCATCAATATATTGAAGAGCTCCCTGTGTTCTTCTTGAACCAAAGGTTTGGTACGAAGCTTTACGATTTCACTCATGCTCCTGATCACCAAAGCCAGGTAAAATCATATGTACGATCAGATCCGCCATCCTGCCTTCCGCCTCCGCTTTAGCCACAGCCTCCGGTGTAATCATGCCGTTCTTACTGACAATAAGCTGTCCATTGCGGTCATAAAGATCTTCACCCGCCTTATTGCCGACAATATACTGGTTTTTGATCAGATCGATCTCCTCGTTTAATGGAGACACGGGGCTTCTTTTTTCCTGTGAGCCCTGCAGCTTCAGCGGTACAACCTTGCTCCCGCGACCTGTAGTATCCGCCGCTGCCGCAGCCAGAGGTTCGGCAATAAAAGGTTGGTTAAGCGACAAGGAGCCGTTCAGCTCAGAAGGAACGCCCGTCTCCATCCGGTGTTCCTTAAGCTCCAAGCTTGGAGCAGCCTCATCCTCCACAGGTCCCCCCGATTGAGGACGATCATCGAGGTCACCCATGTACTCGTTAATGTCATCCCAAAAGCCGCTTAATGGTTCCGGCTGCCGCTCGGGTTCCTCAGGTTGAAGCATGAACTGGGTAACCGGAGCCGGAGCTTGAAGAATCTCTTCTGCGCTTTCAGCCGTCTGCGGACTCCCCGCCTCCATATCCATGTCCGTCGGCATGCCGTCACCAAGCTGCAGGGCAACCCTCTCAAGCTCATCCAGCATCGCCTGCAGCATGCTTTGAACCATCTGCAGCTCTTCATCGATTTGGCTTGCTCTTTCCTCCTTCTCCGCCTTCCTTGCAGTAAATTCGGCCCGGACACGTTCGAGCTCAGCTTCCTTTTGTTGACTTAACAACACGACGGCATCTTTCGTCTTCTTAAGGATCAGATCTTTATAAACATGTGTGGCTGCAGGCGGTTTAACTTGATGCTTTTTAGCATTCCATTCCTTTTCCAGCTGAAGGTTTTCCTTCTTTAAGCTCTCGATTTGCTGTCTCAAGACAAAAAATTGGTTCCACAAACTTTTGACGTTATCCTTAGGGATACCCGGTCCTTGACCTGAAGCCACAAACTTCCCCCCCGTCTTAAGACTCCGACATTTTGCTTCGTGCGCTGTGAATGGTCTCAAGCAAGAGCTGCTTAAACCGCTGCAATTTCCGGGTTTTTTCCATAATTAAACGTTCAAGCTGCTCCTCTTCCTTCCGCAGCTCTTCGGTAATCTGGTAGATATGCTTGGTGTTTTCGAGGTGGGACATCATAATGAGAGATGAAATTTCTTCCTCCAAAACGGATGACACGGCATCATGCTCTCTTACGCCGGCAAGCTTTTGCTTCCACTGCTCATTTTCAGCGATCAGCTGTTTAAGCTCGTCCTCCGCGTCGGATATCAATTTCTTATATAACGTATCCACAATCCATTGACCTCCCAGGTCCAGCGATCGTTATGCGGTTTGCTTACCACCGTTCGTTTTCTTCATTGCACCCAGCTGCATCAGCAGCTTCATCCTCTCCAGCTCCATCCGCGCATGCTCATGATCTCCAAGCTTTTCATGACACGCCGCAATTTCCCCGATCAACACGGGGGTAAACACTGCCGCAGGCTGCATATTGACGGCTGAACGAAACTGGGCCGCCGCCTCTTTGTAATAACCCCGCGACATTAAAATATACGCTTGCTCTGCATGAAGCTTTTGAAGCTGCTCAAGAGATAATCCCGGGGCCGCAGCGGTGTTTTCGTGTGCATAAACAGACAGCTTGATATAGCTTTTCAAATGATTCTCCAGCACTTTATCCAGCGTCAGAAACCTCATCGCCCGTTCCCTTGCCCGTTCACCCAATGCGCTCCTCAACTCGGAATTGTTCAGCAGAAGGGTGATTTTATCGGCCAGCTCCTCGCTTTTTCCCGGGGTCACGACAAAGCCCGTATCTCCCAGAGCCTCCTTTATGCCTCCTACATCCGTGGCCACCACGGGTTTGGCCGTCATCATCCCCTCCACGACGGCATAAGGGAAGGCTTCCGTCACACTTGACAGGGCAATAACATCTGCGCTGTGATAAGCCGCCGTCATATCCTGAGTATGCCCGGCAAAAATGACCGTCTCCGTCAAATCGAGCTGATCCCGCAGAGCGATGCATTCCTCATAGTATTCCTGTACGGCTACGCTTCCGTGAATGACAAACCGGACATCCGGGATCTTCCTCTTGACTGCAGAGGCAGCGCGGATCAGTGTTAATATGTCCTTGTAGGGATCAATACGTGCCACTGTAACGACCGTCGGATGCTCATTTTTCGTCATCGGAGCCACGCTGAAAACATGTTCGTCCACACCGTTATAAATAACATTAATTTTGCTCGGCTCCACTCCGAGCCTGGACTCCCAACGCGTATTATATTCGCATACCGGAGAGACCTGATCGGCATAGGTGTAATTCAGACTCACGATCGAGGATACCAGCCGGATCAAAAACGTATTTAAAAAGGCGGATAACCCTCTTTTGGATAATGACAAATACTGCTCTCGCAGGTAAACTCCATGCTCGGTTAACAGCAATGGCGTTTTATGCTCCAGTTTTGCCAGCACGGCCGGGATACCGCAAAAGGCCGCAGCCGAGGAATGGGAAACATGAACTTTGGGAATGGGATTGTTCAAAATATTAAAAAAGCGGTAAATCCAGCCAAGACTTTGAATCAAGCCGTAAATATCGGGCTCCGGCAAATGAGTGCGCTGATCCTTGCAAGACGATAAGATGATCTCCTTATAAACGTCCCAAGTGATTTCGGACTTAAAGCTTTCCTTATATTCGTAATGGCCGAAATATTGATTCATTTCATAGAGGATTTGACCAAAACGGAGCGGATTTTTGTCCAAGCTGATAATCTCTTTAATCAAATCGGTGAATAGAGGAATAAACTTTTCTTTCACAACTTTGTGAACCGTTCTTTTTTTGGAAAGGTAAACCTGTGAGAATGGAATGTTCAAATGCTCGCAGGGCTCCTCAGTACCCCATAGGGGCATTTGGGTTACCTGCGTATTGGGAGGCTGCTTGAATTGAGGAGTAATGAACGGGTCAGCCACCACACTGAAAATGACGTAATCCACCATCTTCAGCTTTTGGACCAAAATATCGCACCAGGTGCTGACACCGCCTTGAAAATAGGGGTAAGTTCCTTCCGTTGAAAGCATGACTGTGAGCTTGTTATTCATTATGGACACCGTCCCATCGTAAAATCCTCACGAAGATCAAATGGCCGGTTGCACTAATAGCTCTGTCTGCTCCAAGTGCCCATATAAAGAGTAGACTTCAACGCTTCCATTCCTATTTAGTTAGGAGTCGTATGACGAACCAAGTCGAACCAAATTATTCCGATACAATATGTATCTCACGAATCATATTTTTTGTCAAGTCATCAATTCATCCAATGAATAGTTCAAAAGAACTGAACCTTAAGTCTCACTTTCTTCCGACTTCCTCATATGCAGAATAAGCTCCACGAGAAGGTTGGACTGCTCGGCTTTTTCAATCAACTCCATCGTAATCAGGTCGCCTTTTGCGATCAGCTGCTTGCCTTCCTGATCAATCAAATCTTTGCCCGTTCTTTTCCCTACGATATAGCTTTTCTTTAATCTGTCAGGCTCGGATAGCTCGTCCATATCCTCTTTTTGGATTCGCGGGTGGCCCTCCAATGCTTTCTCCACTTCATTTTGCAGCATGCCTAGCATCTGCTTTATGATAACAATCTCCTGCTGAACCATTGCGATTTTTTTCTCGCGCTCCCTTTTTTTTCGTTGGTAGCTTTCGTTTAAAGCCAGCATATCCGCTTCGTTCTGTCCTTGCAGCAAGAGCACCGAGGCTTTGGTTCTCTTTCGGAGCAAAGCGATATATTCTTTATCCGCTTCGGGAAGCGGAGGCCCATGCTTAAAAGAAACCAGCCTTGCAAGCAATTTACCGTGCCGCAGCCTCTCTTCTTCTATGAGCTGCAGAAGATCGGGATACGTTTCACACTCGTTTGAATCCATTGCCAGTCCCTCCTTTGGCACTGCTCTAATACTCAGCCATCGCTTTACGGATCAGGTTCAATGCCTCCTCCAAAACACTCTTCAGGCTTTCCAGCTTCTTATATTTTTCGAGCAGCAGCTGTTCGTGCAGCATGTCTTCTTCTCGCAATTGCTTCAGCAAGGCATATAACTTTTTCGCGCATTCATCTTGACATACCAGCAGCAAAGAGGCGGCCTCTTTTTCAGGAGCATTCTTCCGGTCGGATAGGCATTGCTCTTCGATCTGCCGGATCTCTTCCATTAACGTCCGATTACGCGCTTTCCAGTCTTCCAGCTCGGCTTTCAGTCTTGTCTGCTCCGATTCGATAGGACATCCCTCCGGTTTCGCGCACCTGAATTCCAGATTAAGAACTGCTACATATGTATGCCGCCCTATAACCAAAAAGACCGTCCCCGGGGGACGGCCTCAACAATCAAGAGATAGAATGATACCAGGGTTTACTGTGCCTGATAATGACCCGATGACTCCATCGTCTCCACCGGCATCCGGATATAAAAACAGAGCCTGCCCTCTTCCGACTGGGAGACGCGGATTTCTCCTCCGTGCAATTGGATAATTTCCCTGCAGACGGCCAGTCCGATGCCGCTCCCAACCTCAGGCGAGCCCTCCTTATAAAACCGTTCGAACATTCTCTCCAGCGTCTGTTCGTCAAGCCGATTCGCGTCGTTTTCGAAGACCATTTCAAGCATCCTCCCGTCCATTCGATAGGACAGACTCATCCTATGTCCGGGAAGTGTAAATTTTAAAGCGTTGGATACCAAATTATCAATCAAGCGCTCGATCAAAAAAAGGTCTCCCCTCACGATCAGCATGTCCCCCTCGAACAGCTCATCGAGCGGCTTGTGCGACCATTGGAATCCGCTTGCCCGAATCACCGGTTCCGTCCGTTTATATAAAAACCGCATCAGATCGATCGCTTTTATGAAAACGGGTGAAAAACGCATTTCTTTTTCCTGAAAGCTGGCGAGGTCGTTTAAATTTTGCGCCAGCTTGATCGCCCATTCCGATTGCTGTTCAATCACCGACAGGTCCCGTAAACCCTCCGGGGGCACATAAGCCTCCAACTGCTTTGCCCGTTGGCGAATAAGAGCGATTGGCGCTCTCAAATCGTGGGCGATATTGTGCATAAGACGAGCGTTCGCATGATGCGATTCGGTCAACTGCCTTGTGCGCTCCGTTATCTTACGCTCAAGCCCTTCATTGGAGGCTGCCAGCCGCAGAGTCAAAGCCTCCGACTCCTGCTTTAAAGCCACATAGCGTCTTATGGTGACACCCATTTGGGACACCAGATAAACGAAAAAGCCGGCGTAAACCCATTCCTCCGACGTCAGAGGAGCGGCCAAATAATAGAAGGTATCGTTGATGAGAGCAAGCAGTGCGACCGCAAGCGCGATCAGTCCGGAACGCGCTCCCATTCTCCCGTGCCGAATGGCTGCCGGATAAACCTTGCACAGCACAAAGAGAACGGCGCAGGCCGCCACGGCCGCGTGCACGACCATCCATTGAGTAAAAAACGAGCTTGGCGCAGCCAGAACAATAACCGCAAAGACAGCTTCAAGACCGCGAATCGAGTTGATCGCAAGCCGTGAATATTCCTGAGGATACATGGCCCGATAATAATGAGAAAATAAACATATGGCGGCGATTTCATTCAGGTATTCCAGCTTCACCTGCCAAGCCCAGCTTAAGCCGGGGAACCAGTCAGCCACAAGTGCCTCGCCAAGAAAAAACATACGGAGGGCAAAACAAATCGATAATGCCCCCAGAAACAATGTAGAGCGTTCAGGAAGATACATCGCTGCAAAAGCAAGATAAAACAATCCCATCATAAGCAGCGCGCCGGCGCTGGCATACTCCCGCAGCATATCGCGTTGAAAGGATGCTTCGAGCGCGGGCCCGCTCCCAATGGAAAGCCCCTTCCAGATCCCGCCTTTGCGTTGAGCAAAATTGGAAACCTGAATATCAAGCTGGAGTTCCCGCTCGAAGGCTGCAAAATGAACCCGCTCTACGGTTTCCCTCGGAACAGACGAGCCGCTGCTTGTCCCTACAACACCTACCGTCCTCAGCTTCTTTCCATTCACCCACACCGTATACGAGGAAGCTACGGGCTCAATCAGCAAGCCGAGCGTCTGACCCTCATCATCCGGATGCAGTCTGATAGACAGACGGTATGTCCCAAAACCGCTGCCTCCATTCAAACCTGGTAAGGCATGCAGGTATTCCCAGCTTCGCGGCACCTCAATAAACACGGCACGATCCATCGGAATCCGTTCATACGGGTAGATCAGCTGTCCCGGGACAAAAATCCATTGGCCCTGAAGAGGAGTCATCCGGTTAGAAGAGGAAAGAGGCGTAGAACTCAAATCAGCCGTTCCCTTCTCAATAGACGGGGGCGCTTCATGTGCCGCCGGGGAACACCCTGTCAGCAGAATAAGGCAAGCCGCCATGACGATAAATATTCCTCTCAACCTTACACCTCTTGGAAACTAAATTTTTGTATTCTCTCGGGCAATTTAATATACAGGCTGTTGGAGCAAATGGTACAATATAAGGACTTAACCTAAAAAGAGGAGGGACATCGTCCAAAGCCTCTGGCAAAGGACTTGTCATATGCCCTATAAAGCAAAAATACTGTTGGCCGAGGATCAACAATTAATGCTTGATAGTGTACAGCAGCTCTTGAAAGCAAACCCCCGATACACCATTCTAGCTGCCGTCAACAACGGCCGGCAGGCTCTCCAGTTCCTCGAAACCCATTCGGAACAGCCTGATTTGTGTCTGTTGGATATCCAAATGCCCGAGCTCGACGGAATCGATTGTGCCAGGCTTATTAGAAAACGCTATCCATCGGTCAAAATAGCCCTTCTTACCTCCTATCACAGCGAATTCTATATGGAGCAAGGGCTGATCTCGGGGGTTAACGGATACATTTTGAAGGATATCCATAATGACGCCTTTGACCGGGCGCTGCAGTTGCTGCTGGACGGCCAATTTGTAGCTCCGTCTGGGCTAATGGACTTTTTGTCGGTCCGCCTTAAGATGCTTACGGAAATGGAGCAAAAAAGCAATATTCGTTTTACGACGGAATTGTTATCCCGTTCGCTTGACGACAAAGACATCGAAATCGTCCGGTTCATCTGGCTTGGATGGACCAACCGGATGATAGCGGATGAACTTTACATAAGCGAAGGAACGGTAAAAAACTATATCTCGCGCATTTATCGCAAGCTTCAAATCAACAATCGAGCCGAGCTGATGCATCTCCTTAGGAACTTGTCCAAATAACGCCATGGGTACAAGCACTAGTGATTCGGGAAGGCGCCTCTCTCATTGACGTGCCCTGACGATGAGGACCCCGCAGAATAACGCAAGCTCGCTGCAGCACGTTTTTGTGTCCAAACCCTAAGCAGCGATGGAGATGCTGCGGTGACCAGCAGAGCCAGAATAATGCCCGCGAGCACATCAATGCCGTAATGAAGCCTGAGATACATCGTGGCCATTAGAATGAGCATCGTCACGGGCGCGTACAACCAGGCCCATACTCTGCAAAACCTCCATACCTGAATCAGCATAACGACTGCCGTACCGGTATGCAAACTGGGGAAAACGTCCGCATGGGGCTGCCGCTCCGACATCATTACGGTAAGGCCGCCTACTTCCGTCTCAAACGAATACGTATAAAGAGGCCCATAAGCAGGTACGAACATGTAAGTGATATAGCCGATATAAAACGTCAGCAGTACGGCAGTAGTATATTCCAAAGCCGCTTTCTTTCCGTATATCATCATGAGCACAATCGTACTGAAGATCAGGATAAACCAGGATAAATAAGCGGCGCTTAAAATCGCGGTCAAAGGCTTGGAGATGATGGCCTCCATCCAAACCGCCGGCTGCTTGCCAAAAAACAGGAGATGGTCCCAATTCAGCAATGCCTCATCATAAGTCGGAAGCTCCTTGGCTTTTATAAAGTAAACTACCGCTTCAAAGGTCACCAGCATAACAAAAAACGATGCCAAAATCCGAAATAACAGCTTCGCATGACTACCCCAGCGCCGAAGACGCATAGGGATCCAAAGCCCAATAGCTAACAACACCAAACAAGACAAGATGCTTTTTTCGATGATCCCTGCCGTGACAATCAGATGACGCACTCCAACCAGAAACTGCCCCGGGGGCAGCCCGAAAGCATACAGACCGACCATCACGAAAATCATGGTCAGACTTACGAGCTCGTGCAATTCCAATGCCGATATGAATCTTGCCATATGATTTTGCTTATGCAGCATGTCAGCCGTTCCCCCGCCACTCGTTACATTTTGTATCAAATCAACTACAATAGTATCATAGAAATCTGCTTACACAAATCAATTTTAGGTTAAAAAAAGCGCATTTTATTTTCGCCACCCGCAGCATGCCATGTGGATAACCTCTCTTGTGGATATGTTAACATTTCACAGAAATCCTTTACACAGAATTCATAAGCGCATGTTGATTCTGTGTATATCCTTGTGGATAATAATGACTGCCTCCGTCAAACAAAGAAGACGTGCTTTGGAATCATGCGTTATCCAAAGACACGTCTTTTTATTTGTATTCCTTTTAACCGATATCGTAGCGATTACCTTAATTGATCGAAGCTTCGTAAATGTAGATCATTGCCCCTGATACCCCGTGAATTTTAATATAGGTGGCATTGGCATTTACATCAGTGGTATATTCGTTGTTAAGCCCATTCACATTGAGTTCAACGCTGCCCATCGTTTTAAAATCGCGATCAAGATATTCCAGCCCTACACTGTGATTGTATCCGTCAGAAACACCCATTAGGAATTTCATCTGGCCTAACCCATTGCATCCGCAAACTCCCAATTCGGAAAGCTTGTAGATAATGTAGCCCTCCCCCGTAAGAATGTTGGCCGAAGTATGCTCCCGCTTGTCATAAGCCTCACTCAGATTAGTCGCATCCTTGGATAATGCCGGTGGCGTCGTGCCCGGTATCGGTGTCGGTACCGGTGTCGGTGTAGAAGGCGCTCCTGTAGTTGCAGAGATTTCATAAATATACAAGGCCGCTTGCGAAATACCGTTCATTTTCAGATACAGCGCATTGGACGGAACCGACGCGGTATAAGTGTCTTTATGACCATTCATCTCCAAAATGCCGTTTCCAATTACATTAAAGCTGCTATCCAGGTATTCTACTTTCACCGGATAGGCATGGCCGGTGCTCGTGCCAAGCAGATATTGTGCTTTTACATTGGAACTAAGCCCCAGATCGGCTAGCTTGTAAATAATGTAGCCGTCGGCAGTGAATATATTAGCCGAGGTGTGATCCCGCCCATCATAAGCATGGTCCAGATTGTTAGCATTTTTAGACAACCCGGGCATCTTAATGGGGGTAATGATGTTAGAGATTTCGTAGATGTACAGATTTGCTTGCGATACACCATTTAGTCTTACAAACATCGTTTGGGCTGGCGCCACAGCGTTATAACAGTCGTTAAGTCCATTCACTTCCAGATTGCTGCTGCCGATCATATTCAAATCTTTGTCCAGATAGTCAATGTTTATCGTATGGGGATTCCCGGTACTGGTGCCGAGTCTATATTGGATTTCGCCGGCGGTAACTCCCATCGTTTCTAGCTTGTAGATGATGTATCCTTCGTTAGTGGATATGTAAGCGTAAGTTGAATCATGCTTATCGTAAGCATGAGAGAGATTTGCTGCATCCTTAAACCATGGATTGGTCAAAGACAGCCGGATACCTTCCGTTTCGTCGGAATCAACGGTTGTAGACCCGTTACCCTTAGCCAAAATTTTGACATTGTAGCTTCCTTCCGATAAACTTTGGCCCGACAAATCGATGGATACCTTCGTTCCGTTATCGATGGTTTTTACCAGACTGTTCCCGTTATACACCCTTACCTCGTAACCTGCTGCGTTCGCAACGGCGCTCCAGCTCACGGCCGTTCCGTTCACCTGCAGAATGGTCGGCGTGCTCAGCTTTGTGCTTGGGGGTGTGCTTACTATAGTTACCTGGCCCGAATTTGCAGAGTAATCCGAATTCGAGTAGCCTTTTCCTTCGCCCTTGGCCATCACCCGAACCGTATATTTTCCATCGGGCAACCCTTGACCCGACAAGTCGATGGATACCTTCGTCCCGTTACCGATGGTTTTTACCCTGCGTTTTTCCTCAAATACCCTTACATCGTAGCCTGTGGCGTTAGTCACGGCGCTCCAGCTCACGGTCGTTCCGTTCACCTGCAGATTCGTCGGCGTGCTCAGCTTCGACCGAGCGGCATAGACAGACGATGGAATCCCGAGACTCATCAATAACAAGCAAAACGCTAAGAATAAAGAGAGCACTTGTTTAAACCATGTGGAATGAACTCGATACACTTCTACCCCTCCTAGAAATAATAAAATCACAATGAACGCAGTATGCTATTTCAAATGGACCAACCTCCATTCTCTTTCCCGTTTTTGAACCATTGTATCGATATCCATTGAAGCTTTGGATATAAAAGATACAAATTGTATCATATTAACGATGTAATATATAAATCATGGTTATTTATATATAATAACTATGCCCATTAAGCGATTTAACTCTAAATTATACATATACATTATGTATCTAATTTATATCATTGCCAAGCTTTTTTCTTATAACATAAAGTTTGAAGACTTCTCCGCTTATACATATCCACTGGTTTGCAAAAATCAAACTTCGTTCTTTCCATGGCATACCAAACAGCCGAATAGGGATGATCCTTATCCGGCTATTTATTCAAAGGCACCCTAATCAAACGCACCCATTCCATACAGGAATGAATGCCGCTTTAGAAACTATTGAACAGAATATTCCCCTACATTCTGTATATTATATAATCGTGCATAAGCGCCGTTGCTCTGCATTAATTCGGTATGCGTACCCTGTTCTCTAATCTCTCCGTGTTCAATCAAGATGATCCTGTCGGCATGGGTAATGGTGGAAAGGCGATGCGCTATGACGATCGTGGTCCGATTTTTGGCTAATTGCTCAAGTGATTCCTGAATCAGATGCTCAGACTCCAGATCAAGTGCGGAAGTCGCTTCATCCAGAATGATGATATTAGGTGATTTAAGGAAAACCCGCGCTATGGCAATCCGCTGCTTTTGTCCGCCGGAGAGCTTGACCCCTCGCTCCCCAATTTCCGTCTCATAGCCATGCTGTAACTGCAAAATAAAATCGTGCGCATTCGCCGCTTTTGCGGCTTCCACGACTTCTTCATCGGTTGCATCCGGTCTCCCGAATAAAATATTTTCACGGATCGTGCCGCTGAATAGAATATTGTCCTGCAGGACAATGCCAATTTGGCTTCGTAAGCTTTTTAACGTCATCTGTCTTATATCTTGATTATCAATGAAAATGGAGCCCTTCTGAATATCGTAAAACCTCGGGATCAGACTGATAATGGAGGATTTTCCGCCGCCGCTCATTCCGACAAGCGCCACAGTTTCGCCGGACCGAATGTCCAATTGAATATTTTTCAATACCCATTCCGTCTCGTTCCCGTACTTGAACCACACCCCATTAAAACGAATGTCGCCCTTCAAAGCGCCAGCAGCCTGAGCATCCGATGAATCCTTTATATCATAGGGCTCATTCAAAAACTCAAGGACACGCTCCAGCGAGGCGCTGGCCTGGGTTAATTCTGTGGACGAATTCACCAGCCGGCGCAAGGGAGCATACATACGATCCAAATACCCGAAAAACGCAACAAAGGAACCTACAGAGAGGTTTCCCAGAATAACCTGGTAACCGCCATATGCGATCACCATTAAAGGAGCTATATCCGTGAGTGTATTAATAATGCCGTTGGTCAAAGCATTCCAGCGGGTATGTGCTAACGCCCGCTCAAGGAACTGATTGTTTTTGTGACCAAACTTCTCCTTCTCATAATGCTCCAAAGTAAAGCTTTTGATCACGGAAATTCCGTTAACCCGTTCATGCAGATAACCTTGCATCTCGGCAAGAGACTGGGAGCGCGCTTTGGTCAGCATTTTCAACCTTTTATACAGCTTCTTAACGGCTATGACGTAAAACGGAAGAATCGCGATGGCAATAAGGGTTAGCGAGGAATCCATGTAGCACATAATCACCAAGGCAATGGACAAGGTAATAATATCTAGCCAGATATTCATCATTCCCGTTTCCACTAAACTTTTCGTCTGCTCCACATCATTCATCATACGGGATATGATTTCCCCCACTTTATGATTTTGATAATAGCGCAAGGAAAGTCTGTGGATATGATCGTATAACCGGTTTCGGATATCGTATAACACCCGGCTCGTAATCAGTTGGGCAAAATACTGACGGTAATATTCTATTGGATAGCGAACGACCACAAACAACACAAAGACTCCGCCAATGACATAGAGGAGTTGGGTAACTTTTTGCTCGACTGGAAGGGAGCTTAACAATAAATCATCCACGACATATTTCATGACTAAAGGCAGAGTCAATGGAATAGCAAACTTGACAATCCCAATCATGAGGGTAATCCATATGAGAGGCCAATAGGGTTTGACAAATTTCAAGTAAGCCCTGAGATTCGACAAATCGGTTTCACTCCTTTGCCGGCACCGTGCAGCACTCTAAAACCGTAATTCGTATAGCAAAAGTGAATCACACGTCCTTGGAATAGGATAATTATCATAGTATAAGTAACCTTAAAATGTATTGTCAATCCTGTCTCCAATCACGTCGGGTAAAAAAAGAAGCCCGGTTCATCCGGACTTCCTCTCCGCTCTCCATTTGAACTTTTCGATTTTCACCGTGGAATCCGACGGTGAAGGCGCGGCATGATAGCGAACGGCCAGCATCGTGCCGAATGTAATCAGAATCATGCCTGTCGCGACAAAAATCCAATGAATATTGACGAACATCCCCATGCCGCCCCCCAGCAGCGGACCGATCATCGATCCCAGCTGATTCGCGCTCTGGGTAAACCCGAACGATCTGCCCCGGAAGCCCGGATCCGTACTTCGAACAGCAAGGGTGTTGACTGCAGGCACTACCGCAGCGACAAAAAAACCGAACAGGAACTGAATGATCGTAAATAGCCACAGCTGCTGAACAAAATATTGCAGACAAACGACTCCTCCTCCGATGATCAAGCCCAGATGCAGCACCGTCCGGTAGCCGTATTTCTCTCCAGCCTTGCCCCAATACGGTGAAGCTATAATACCGGCAATCCCAATAAGAGAAAAGATAATTCCGGAGGTCAATACGGTTCCTTGCAGGTTCCCTTGAAGATCGGCAATATGAAGCGTCAGCATAGGCTGGATCATATTGATACATAACTGAAAGACCACAAGAACGGACAATAATTGAATAAACGTGCGATTACGCACAGCCATTTTGAAGCTGTCGGCCAGTTTAACATTTTCATGCGACGCAGCCGTTCGGGTCTCCTTCACCCAAAGGAGTACGGCTACCGTGGCAAGGAAAACGATCGAAGCAGAAACGACAAAGGACATCCGCATTCCAAACCAATGGGCAAGCAGCCCGCCGAACAAGGGGCCGATAATCCC
Source organism: Paenibacillus sp. F024 (assembly GCF_057814255.1). Classification (NCBI taxonomy): domain Bacteria; kingdom Bacillati; phylum Bacillota; class Bacilli; order Caryophanales; family Paenibacillaceae; genus Paenibacillus; species Paenibacillus sp. F024. The sequence goes on along the minus strand of NZ_JBVASZ010000037.1, from coordinate 20,616 downwards.
GCCCGTCATGGTCCCCGCCTGCATCATGCCAAGTGAGAAGCCCATCTTGTTCTCCGGTACGCTTGAGGCTACGATGGCCATAGACGCCGGGACGAACCCTCCCACAAAACCGTGCAACAAGCGAGCGCCCATAAGCTCCCATGGATTGGTTACGAGCGCGAATAGTGCATAAACGACCGCAAGAGAAAAGCCTGCCCGAATCACCATTCGCCGTTTCCCGTACTTATCCGCCATGGAACCCCAGAACGGCGCCATAACCGCGCCTACCAGGAATGCCGATGAGTAGATCACACCGGCCCACAAATGAACATGGGCCTGCTCGACACCCAAATCAAACAGAAACAAAGGCAGGAACGGTACTGCCATCGTGTAGCTGGAACTGCAAAAAAGCACTCCTATCCACAAAATCACCAGTGTCTGTTTCCATGGTTCCAACATGCTTCACTTCCGATTTTTTTATAATTTGGGCAGATAAGATATGGACAATAATGCAAATCGCCAATACGCCAGTCCAGCGAGTCTTTTAATGTGTGTTCGACATGCAATACCCTAAATTTCTTATATTCTCTCGAGAGAAATTGTAATCTATATTAATGCTAACTCGGACAGGAAAAAGAAGCCATGGATATCCTTACCGCAAATCATGGACTATCTTACTTTTCGGAAAACCCACCTGAGCATTTGTCCCGCATTTCCGCTCATTTTGATAATTCAAATGCAAAGAACCCGAAAGATGAGCCTTTTGTCAAAGTGCCCCTCTTTCGGGTTCCGGTTCAGATATCTGAAATCGTCGACGGTTTAATTCAGTGTCTAAGCTTTAAGCGATTCGGCCAGTCTGGCAGCTACATCCAGGGTCGATTGAAAAGCCAGGGTGACCCGTTTGTCGGCATGATTGGCTTGTTCAGCGGCTGCCGCCGCTTGCTCTACCGCCACTACCGCTTTTTGTGCAGCTTCTTTACTATAGGCGATTACTTTAGGCAAAAGCTGCGGATCCGTGCATTCATTAACGACCTCAGCCGCTATGGCAGCAGTTTCAATTGCTGCGTTGGCAATAAATTGCAGCCGTATCGCATTTTGTCTAAGTTCATATGCCCGATTGTTAGCGAAATCAGACTTCGTTCTAGCGATTTGCATGACTTGAACCAACTCATTTAATTCGGAGTACATAACGGCCCTCCTTAAAAATTGGATATGATTGTATTACATCATTCGAGCTTATTTTTAAATTTGGGGGGTTGATATCAGTCTGCAATTAAATATAATGAGGCGGTTTATAAGGCTGATATTTCAGATGGATCATTTACTCCGTCCGATAGGTGCATCCTCTAAATCACAGCGCGGCACGGTAAAACTCCAAATCAAAAGAGGCTTAAGCTTCCCATTTAAGGAATGCTTAAGCCTCTTTTCGTAAAAATGAACAGACTACTCACCGTGATACTTTCCGCTCGCTATGTTAATGCCCTGCCATCCATGGGCGATTGGCTTCACGGTGTGAATGACTGTGGTTATGATGGTGTCCATGGTGATGAGCGTCACCCTGCTCCCGCTTGACCACCTTGGGCACCGCGCTTTGTTCTACGCGGCGGCGCAGCGCATAAGACGTCAGTAAAACGCCGGGCGGAGTGTACATCCGGATGGCTTGATTCTCGCAGGTGATGCAAGGAACACTTTCCGTAATGCTGCTCATGCTCATCCATTGTACAAACGGCCCACAGTCTTGGCATAAAAACTCATACTGCGGCATATCATCCTCTCCTTTTCAACCTATCTGGGGAGAATATCTCTGTCAAAAATTGAGGTAGGTATCCAAAGGGTACAGCAGGCATTCGGAACATCGACGATCCCGCTGATCCGGCCTTCGACCGGGGCCGTACTGAGCAGCATGTATGCTTGTTCACCGGTTAAACCCATTGTTGTTTTCAGGTACTCGATCGCATTCAAGCAGGCCCGGCGATACGCTATGTGGGCATCAAGATAATGCTGCTCGCCCGTTGTCTCATGGACGGAAATCCCCTCAAATACAAGGTACTCCGAATAATGAGGATCAACCGGCCCCGGTTTAAATACGGGATTTTCGATGATATTGTATTTGGCCATGCCTCCCTTGATAAGATCCACATGAAGATCCACCCAACCGGCCATCTCAATGCCGCCGCAGAAGGAAATCTCACCATCGCCCTGAGAGAAATGAAGATCTCCTAAGGAAAGCTTGGCGCCATCCACAAACACAGGGAAGTAAATGCGCGTGCCCTTGGACAGATTCTTAATATCGCAGTTTCCGCCATGCTCCCGGGGAGGCACCGTACGCGCCGCTTCCCGGGCAATCCGGTTGAACTCCTCTCCTTTCAGCGAGCCGAGTACAGCGCTATCCGGTGAAGGCAGATTTGCCAAGCCGGGCACGCGGTTAGGATCTTTGGCTACAAGATCCTTCTCCCGCTTGTTCCATTTATCCAACAGAGCATGGGAAGGGGCGGTTCCGATTAAGCCGGGATGCAAAATGCCTGCGAATTTAACACCCGGAATATGGCGGGAGGTGGCGTATATTCCGTGGAAATCCCATATCGATTTCGCCGCATCCGGATAATGATCCGTCAGAAAGCCGCCGCCGTTCTGTTTGGCAAAGATCCCGTTAAACCCCCATTGCGATTCTGCCAATGTCCCTATATCCAGGATATCCACAACCAGCAAATCTCCCGGCTCCGCACCGTTGACCCAGACCGGTCCACTCAACACGTGTACGCGATGCAAATTGACATCCCGAACGTCAGACGGATCGTCATTGTTCTGTATCTGCCCATCCGTCCAGTCTTTGCACTCCATGCGAAATTCCGTTCCCGGATTGACGGAGACGGTAGCCGGAATATCGGGATGCCAGCGGTTATGCCCGGGAGTGTCCTGCTCCTCCATCGGTTTGTTCAAATCCACACGAAACAATACATCAGCCATTCCAAACTCCTCCTTATCACCGTTGTATTGGTTTAAAGCCCGTTTTCCCGCTAACCCGTGTGCCGTAATAGATGATGACAAAGAACGCTGCGCAAAGGATGGCGGTGCCATACGCGGCGGCATTCCCGACCGAATCCCAAATTCCGATCAATGTGAGATAAGCGGGTATCGTCGCGGTAATCCAAGCCTGAATTAAAGTCACCCAGCCGGTAAATTTCGCAATGTCTTTTTTCAGCCCCAGGAGCAGGAAAAACAAAGTCCAAAGAAAAGCCCACATCAGCCAAATGATGCCGAACTTTACATCCTGAAACTGCACAAAGCTGACCATTCCGTAACCGACAGCCATCACAGCCACCCATAAGGAATACCATCCCACTCCCGACCCATCGTACCCTGTAAGGTTGGTGATCCCGACATATAAATAGGTCAGACCGAACAAGAACACTCCGGATGCGTTAAAAATGGCCCAAGCGTCTCCTTTCGCGGTGAGAATCAAATAAAAGGGTGTAATCACCTGCATCGTACCGATAAAAAGATTAAATATGCCGGCACTTTTGACATTCACTTTTCCGAGCAGCATCAGGCTGTTAATAAAAAGCACCGCACCTACATATAAAAGGCCAACCGTCCCCATGCCCGCATCACCCTCCACTGCAATTAGTAAACTCCAAAAAGGGAGGCCTTTGAAATGAATGATATATATACGATCTTGACCGACATTGCAGCCTCAACACAGGTCCATCATTGGTTCAGAGCTGTGATGGATATACTGTCGTCTTTTTTGGTGCCCGAGAAAACGATCGTTGCCTGACCGCTAATATCCGACCCGATCATCAATTCCGCCAGAGGAACCTCCACGTGCCGGCGCATCGCTCTCTTTAAAGCGCGGGCGCCATACCGCTTGTCATAACCCTCTTCGACCAAAAACGCTCTGGCCGACTCATCCAGCTCCAGCCGGCAATCCTGTTTGCGAAGCCTGCTGTTCAGCTGCATGACCAACGTATCGACGATATCGTGCATAGTGTTTTGCTTGAGCGTATTGAACGTGATGATCTGATCGATCCGGTTGATAAATTCGGGCTTAAACGTATGCTCAAGCTTCTTTTTTAAAATTTTATCGAGCAAAGCTCCATCCTGATCGCCCCAATAACGCGGATTCATATAATGAAGCATTCGTTGAAAAAGGTAGGAAAACCGATTTTCGGAAAAATGGAACATCTCCCGTGCTCCTACGTTGCTGGTCATAAAAATGATGGCGTTCCGAAAATCAATTTTTTCTTCGCCCGAAGCAATGGTAATCATCCCGTTATCAAAAATGTTCAATAACGTTTGAATCACCTGCGGACTGGCTTTTTCGATTTCGTCAAACAAAACGATGCCCGGCCTGCTAAATGTCCCTTCGATTTTTTCTTTATCGAGAATTGTAGAGCCCTCTTTGCTGCCGACATACCCGGGAGGAGAACCGGTAAGAGCAGCGGTATAATGATCCAGCGACAGCGTGTTCATGTCCACCCGGCAAAAATGATCGCGATTCCCATAAACGGCTTCCGCAAGCACCCTGACGATCTCCGTCTTGCCTACTCCCGTAGGGCCCATGAACAGGGCAATAAAGAGGGGCTTATCCGGATCGGATATATCGGCACGTACGATCTTCAGCATATTTTCGATGATTGTCATGGCTTTTTCCTGACCGAAAATCCGGCTGTTCATCCGCTGCATGACTTCATCCACATCAAATTTAAAGCGCGATAGGGGTTTTCTTTTGCCCGTATGGATCAGCGGCTCGATCTCGCCCGCGTTCCGTTCGGCTTCCCTCTCCTTTTGCTGTTGCTGCACCGCCATCGCTTGCAGCTTATCATTAATGAAAGGCATTTCTTCTCCTCCTTTCCGCTTGAACGCCTAAATCCTGTATTATCGGCAGCAAAACAATGCTTCTCCGCTGAAGCTTAGGCTCCGGCTTCCTTAGCCTTACCCTCATGCGGGATTCCTTCAATTGGACATTCGGCCGTACCCGCCGTAGACCTTGTAATCGCCTCCACATTCTCGCGGGCTTTTTCCGCATCCATGACCCAGGTTCTGTAAAACTCAAACGGGCACTCCGCCACTCCCTTGTCTCCTTCTCCCGAATTGATGGTTCCCGTATACCCCCGGTGAAGCAGTTTAAACAGGTGATTTTGCGATTGCGCGTTCTTGCGGAAGTCCCGAATCTGCGAAACGGAAAGCTCCGCATATTGAATTCCGTTTTCTTCCTCCCCGCACTCACCCAGCGTCCGTCCGTCAAAGCCGATAATAGCCGAATGGCCGAAATAGGAATATACCCCGTCAAATCCGCTGGCGTTGGCTACGGCCACGTAGGTGTTGTTGGCCCATGCCATCGATTTGGCCATCATCACCTGCTGGTCCTTGGCCGGGTACATATATCCTTGACATCTGACGATGAGCTCCGCGCCCCGCATTGCGCAGTCACGCCAGATCTCGGGATAATTGCCGTCGTCGCATATAATTAAACTGATTTTCAGTCCTTTTGGCCCGACGGTAGCATAAGTGCAATCTCCGGGGTACCACCCTTCGATAGGGACCCAAGGAATGATTTTTCGGTATTTTTGAACGATCTCGCCTTTATTGTTCATAAGGATCAGCGTATTGTACGGAGCCTTGTTGGGATGATCCTCGTGCCTTTCCCCCGTTAATGAAAAAACACCCCATGTGTTGGCTTGTCTGCAGGCTTCCGCAAAAATCTCCGTCTCTTCTCCCGGAATGGCAGCCGCCGTATCATACATTTCTTGTTCGTCATACATGATTCCCATGGTGCTGTACTCCGGAAACACGACCAAATCCATACCCGGCAGCCCTTTTTTCATCCCGACGATCATATTGGCGATGTTTCTTGCATTTTCCAAAACCTCTGCTTTGGTGTGCAGGCGGGGCATTTTATAGTTCACAACCGCCACGCCTACCGTATCATTACTGCTGGAGATGTCACCATGTCTCATTTCCACATACCTCTTTTCGATTGGATTTGGACTGACACCTATCTTATCTAAGCAAAAATCATGCCAACAAAAAATACACAACACTCTCCGTTTATCGACATGCTGCAGCAGCTATAAAGTGTTACAAACTGTTCACCCTCACTCTCGGTTCTGGTTTTACCTGTTTATCGGGTGTTAATTGTGTCTGCTTTGTGTCCGCATTATAACATTCCCATCATTGATCTTTCGGACAGCAATGTCACATATTGTGTACAGGCTGCTTGAGAACTGTTCACTTCTAATCAAATTGACACTTGGTATCTTTTGCTATATTGTTTTACTTGTATACATCGGTTACGATCCGCGAACCAAGCTTCTGCATGTCAGCCTCTTTGTCTCAACCACTCCATGTATGTAAACTTGACTACACCATTTCCGGCTAGGCGTTTCCTTCATCATTCAATGGGTACCCGCTGCATTTTATGGTGATCTAAGGAGGGATTTATATAGTGGCTGCAATGGTTATGGATGAAGTGAAAATCGGAATTCTATTTTCATTAACGGGAACGACCGGTGTGTCGGAACGCGGACAATATCAATCCGCTCTGCTGGCCATTAAACAAATCAATGAACAAGGCGGAATAAAAGGAAAGCGCTTACTACCCGTGGTGGAAGATATCTCGTCCGATCCGTTTCTCGCCGCGAAAAAAGCGGAAAAGCTGATTCTCCAGGATAAGGTCATCGCTCTGATCGGGCTGTATACTTCCGTTTGCCGGAAGATGATTATTCCCCTCCTCGAGAAGCATGATGCCCTGCTGCTCTATCCGACGCAGTATGAAGGGGAAGAACAGAGCCCGAACATCTTTTATTGCGGACCTTTACCCAACCAGCAATTGCTTCATTTTATCCCCTGGATTTTTGCTCATTTGGGCACGTCGTTTTATTTGATCGGTTCGGACTATATCTATCCCCGGGAAACCAATAAGCATATTCATAATCTGATCCAATTTCACGGAGGGTCGGTCGCCGGCGAATCCTACGCTCCGCTTGGTACGCAAAAATTTTATACCCATTTAAAAGAAATCGAACAAACGAATCCGGATGTCGTATTCTCTACCCTTGTCGGAGAAAGCGCCATAGCCTTTTACCAGCAGTATCATCAGGCGGGATTTACCAGCCCGATTGCCAGCACGATTACCGCGGAAACCGAAATACAGGCGATCCAAAGCGAGTACGCGGCCGGCCATTACTCATCCTTTCCCTATTTCAAATCCGTTCAATCTCCGGTTAATCAGCAATTTGTCACGGAATACCGCCGTACTTACGGGACGGAAACCATCAGCTCGGCCATGGAGAACGCCTATAACAGCGTCCTGCTGCTTGCAGAAGCGCTCCGCAAATCCAAAACGATCGGCAGAACGGCACTGCGGCATGCATTGCCAGGGTTAGCGCTCAATGCTCCCCAGGGTACGATTCGGGTCGATCCGAAAAATCATCATTTATGGCTGAACACTCGAATCGGGAAAGTGAACAAGCACGGGCAATTTGATATCATATGGGAATCGGATTCGCCGATCGGCCCTGTGCCATTCAGCGATTACCTGTCTACCCGCAGCAAATTGGAGGCCGAAGGCCGCTTTACAGCTCAGGACCGTCTGAACATCAAATTAAATCAATGCAAAGTCCTGATTGAACAAATAAAAAACGTGACGCAAGCTTTTCCGTTTACCTTTGCTTATTTCGATAACGAAGGTACTTTATTGGAAACGTTCGGTCATGAGAAGCACCCTTTTCCCTTTCATATTCCTCAGCTTGAACCGAATGTCGACTGGTTGCAGCCCGCCTTAAAAAAATCCGCCATCGGTTTGGCCTTAACCGGTCATACCACCGTAATCCTGCAAGGGGCGGAACACGACATTCCGGAGCTTGACAACATGATTTCCATCGGAATTCCGATTAAAGGAGACAAAGGTACGCTGCAGGGGGTGTTGGGCGTATTTCTTGATAAGGCGTCCAAAGGTCCCGACGCCTCTTTTGATCTGATCGTCAGCTCTCTAACCCGGATTATTCATTCTTGTGTAGAAACGATAGAAAAGAACGAGCTGACTAAGACGTTCCAAAGGATGCTTCATGACGTATCCGGATTAATACCGGAAAGCCTTTTTGTCATAAAAGGCGATGAGATTCTGTTCAGCAGCGGCTCCGCTCAAAAGCTCTTCATGAAAAACAGCCATACCGTTCGCGCCATTCTCTCGGAGATTTCCAATCAATCTCCTTTTCAAGCCGAAACGTTCCTCCGTAAACGGGCGGCTGAAGATTTGTTTGAAATTCGGGTAGTACCCTCCGGCGCCTATGATTACGTCTATATCAATCAATTCAGTAACGACTGCGAAGCTGCGCTGGTTAAAGATAAGCACAAGCTGCTCATCAAAGATATCATAGGCTCGAGCCACCGGTTTCTGCAGGCCGTTAATTTGGCCAAGTCCGCTGCGAGAATCGAAGCTAACGTATTGATACTCGGAGAAAGCGGAACAGGAAAAGACGTTTTTGCCAGGGTGATTCATAATGAAAGCGAACGTAGAGATAAGCCGTTTGTAGCATTAAACTGTGCCGCGATCCCGCGCGAGCTGATTAATGCCGAGCTGTTCGGTTATGTAGACGGAGCTTTTACAGGAGCGAGACGGGGAGGAAATCCCGGGAAATTTGAAGCGGCTAACGGCGGGACATTATTTCTTGATGAAATCGGCGATATGCCGCTTGAGCTGCAGGCCACCCTCCTCCGCGTCCTGCAGGAGCGGGAGGTCTATCGGGTGGGAGGCCATAAACCGATTCCGGTTGATGTTAGAATCATAGCCGCCACTAACAAAAAAATTAATCAGGAAATCATTTATAGCGGTTCATTTCGAAGCGACTTGTACTACAGACTCAATGTTTTTACGATTGAGCTGCTCCCTCTTCGTGACCGTATGGATGACATTCCTGAATTGGCATCTTATTTCGTAAAAGAACTAAACGGCACTTCAGTTCTACCCCATAAGACCATTACGGATCAAGCGCTGCAGCACTTTTTGTCATACAGCTGGCCGGGGAATATCAGGGAGCTGCGCAATGTGGTGGAGCGAGCATTTTATATTGCCGGGCAGTCGCAGTTCATCAGGGCAGAGCATCTGCCGGAGCATCTCATCCATCATTCGGCCGGTACGATGACGGGGGAAATGGAACCGTTTGAGCATAAGCTTGTATTAAAAAAGGCGGATGTGCAAAAAGAACGCGGACTTCTCATTGAAGCGCTGAAGCAGTATCGGGGCAATATCAGCAAAGCAGCCAAGCATCTGGGTCTTTCCCGTACAACGCTTTATCGTAAGATGAAGGAATATAACATTTTAAAGGCGTAAATTGAAATGAGACCAAACGGAGTCGAAGAACCGCGTAACTCCGTTTTTTTGTGCCTCGGCAGTAAGATGAAGAGATTTCACCATCTTTTTTTTCCAAGTAATGCACAATCGTACAAGCATCAACCCGATTTTCACATACATTATTGTATTAAGGTAAAAACAATGAGGTGATACCATGAAAAAGCGTCGGCGATTAAAAGCAGTTAGGGCAAAAATGTGGGTTGGTCAATTCGTTTGTGCGGTATTAAACGATGGCAGTTATTACATGGGGAATGTGATCGATGTTAAAAACGGCAAGATGGTTCTATCGGGAGTTAAGGGAAACGGTCGCCTCCCGTTATCTGTGTATCCAACTGACAAAGCCAAAATATCGGGATTATTAGGGTCTCTTTTCGGAGGGCAAGGCGGAAGCAATCCATTAGGGGCTCTTCAGGGCAATAATACAGGAGGACAAGGGTTTTTAGGTAACATGTGGCCAAAAATTCGCTTTGGGATCGGAATGGTTAAATTTTTATGGCCTATGTTCAGTAAGTTTTCCATTTAATGTGTTCCGTTTAGTTTTATCCACCTGACCCGGCTTATCTGTCAGGTTACATACCTAGCCCTTACATTTCTGATGTTCATCGTCACTCCAGCTCTGGAGCAATGTGCTTATTATGTCCTTGATGTATGACCTCATGAAACAGGTTATCCTTTGATTTTTGTTGATGCTGTTTCAAAATCAGGTTTAACTGATCCGTTATTTTTTCCATTTCCGCTTTGGTTACCGGCTGAGCATGCTTCATTAATTCATATCCGAGCTCCCCGCTCATTTCTATGGTAGCCGTCTTTACATCCGTAAAAGAAGCAATCCCCTTCGACCTCAATTTGGCCTCTAACTGATCGACGGACAAACGCAGCTTCCTCATGTTCTCCGTTATCATTTTTCCATCTTTAATGACAAGCGTCGCTTTGCCCATAAACAATTTTTCCATCAAATCAAATTTTATCGACAGGTATTGCAGAAGGATTAAAAGCGCTACAAAAACACACAGAGTCATAATGGTTTTCCATAGCCCATCCTCTGAAACCGCATGTCCTGTAACCGACGCCATCGCCAAAAGCGTAATAATCTCGAGGCCCGTCATTTCCCCGACTGTTTTTTTGCCAAGAATCCGCAATAAGCAGAATCCGGCAAATAATACAGCTAAAGCTTCCAAAATAAAACTGAAATCCACACTGGTTTCCCCTTTTACACTAAAATTTCGATAACATCACTTTACCTTTGCCGGCTTAATCGAACCCATTCTTGTCCATGTACGTCATCCAATCCAATTCAATTCAGAATTATACAACCCTTAATAATTAAATTATGTACGAATTTCCATGTTTTTAGACATTCCCCGGGAAATTACCGTTACAATCCCTACCCTCATTTTAAATTTTCAAGAACATTTTTCCCATAAAAAAATCCCCCCTTATTAATAGTGCTTGATCCGTCTAATCCGCCGGATTTTTGACACCATCAACCTTGAGGGAAATGTAACTTTATGAAATAAACGTTTGTAACTGTAAGGGGTTTTGAGTTTAAGCCGTTTGATTTTGAGCGGATGGGATGAGATCTTGATCGAGAATAGGCGAATCAATAAAATCTTGATCCATAAAGTTGTTCAATATGTTTGCATTAAGACTAATACCAAATACTTGGGCATTGCCAAACATACTCTTTCCGTTCGCATTCCAACCCGGTTGATTGACTTCTCCAACAGAAACTGTCGCATCCCGGTTGATTGTATACACATTAATGGCAACAAAATTAACCGAAAAAGCCATACGCACACCTCCCAAATGTAAGCATACTACCCAGTCTATTCAGGTCATCCAGCCCTGGTACGATTCACCCTGATGCTTTTCAAAAATAAATAAAAGGGATTCATTTTTATCATACTCATGCCGGAGTCCCTTTAGAATCGACGGGAATATATAAACCTTGCGACATGTCCTTTTCTCCAAAAAATTAATTCGGAATAATGACCAAGGACAACATCTCATTGAATATACTAGGCATAAACGGCATTAAAGAAGGGATGTTTCTTATGGCTCTTTCTATTAACTTTGTGTCGATCAATGTCAACGCTGTAAACCGGGAAGGCCTGATTTCCGTCGGGGAAAATAATCAGCCGGGTTGGAGCGCACACGGAAAAGCCATGTTCGGCAATTGTCAGGTGTTTGGACTGAGCTTCATCGCCAACGTGGCCAACACTATGATAGATAGCGATATTTTGGATTCACCTATTGAAGATCAGGATATGCTGCCAACAACGCAAAGCCAAATCGCCTAATCTTGAACCGGGCCGCGATTAAGCCATTGTCTGAACACACACAGCATAGAAAAAGCCCCCTGATCAAGGGAGCTTTTTGCTGTGTGCCAATCAGATGATGCGTTTTTTGTGTCAGCGGCAAGCATTTTGCAATTAGATGTAAAATGCTCTGGTAATGATAACCAAAAGGATGAAAAGAACAAGAATAATTCCAATAGTAGCACCATAACCTGCACAGCTAAAACCAGCAACAGCACTCATTGGTCAGCACCTCCTTGCTTGAATTTAACTACATCAACAACTTATGAATGGATAACAAAATATGTTTGGACAGATGAACCGGTTTTAAATAATTTTTAAAAAGCTTCTGATCGAAGCCCTTTCGATGAAGATACTACTTTGGGAGGATGTGTCCAAATGAAAGCTGTTGCAGCCATCATTGGAGAAGGTCTATTAGCCGATATCGTAATCAAAGAAGTGTCTCAGCAATATCAAACCGTTCATCAGACCGATTTGTCCGCAGGAATTCCTGAAGGGGCCGAACTGGTTATACTGTTACAGAATGACCGGCAATTTATCGATTATCACGAGTCTGAAGAGATCCTGCAGAAGGCCGGCATACCTTGTCTGCACGGATACATTTCATTGGATGAAGGGGTAGTCGGACCGTTAGTTTATCCGGGCAAGCCGGGGTGCTCCGTATGTGCGCAGACCCGTCGTTATATGGCGGGAAACGAGTCCAAAGAAATGTTAAACGTACTAGATGACTTGCCGCTGTTTGGGGACATCCCCCGCAGTGTAAGAAGTTCACCCTCAGGATTGCTCCAAGCGGCTCACCTGCTTGTTTCAGAGACGCAGAGAATACTGAAGGGCAGCCAAGCCCATACAAAAGAACATATGTACATCATTGACCTTAAGACACTGGAGAGCTCGCGGCATTTCTTTCTGCCTGATCCATTATGCCACGTATGCGGCCGATTGCCTGACGATTCATCCGACGCTGCCCGGATTTCCTTGCAGTCCCGACCCAAGACCGGCGACGGAAGTTATCGCTGCCGGCCGATCGAGGTGCTGAAGGATGTTCTGGATAAAGACTACCTGGACTCCAGAACAGGTTTATTTAATGCAAAAATGCATGATCTCCTATCGCCCTTTGCTTCTGTAACTGTAAATCTCCCAACGTTCACAACGAGAGACGAGGTCACTGCAGGACGGAGCCACTCTTATGCGAGAAGCGAATGGTCTGCCCTTCTGGAAGGGTTGGAGCGCCGATGCGGATCGGCTCCCCACGGAAAAAAAACCGTCATCTGCGACAGCTTTAACCAGCTTGCCGATCAAGCAATCAATCCCGCCAAGGTCGGCTTATACACCAAGGAGCAATACGCCCGGTCCGATTTCCCGTTCGAGCCCTTTGACCCGGACAGCCCGATGAATTGGGTATGGGGCTTTTCATTTTTGCACGAGCACCCCATACTTGTTCCTGAATCTCTTGCCTACTACAGCCCAATCTACGGTGGCGGCTTTGTGCAAGAAGGTTCCAACGGGTGCGCTTTAGGGGGAAGCTTGGAGGAAGCCATTTTCTACGGATTGCTGGAAGTGGTGGAGCGAGACTCGTTCCTGATGACATGGTATGCCAAGCTGGCTGTCCCCCGTCTTGATGCCTTTTCCGCTAATGATCAAGAATTGCAGTTGATGGTACAAAGGATACAGGCTGTAGCTGGATACCACATTCATTTATTTAATATTACGATGGAGAACGGAATTCCGAGCATTTGGGCATTGGCGAAAGCCGGACATCCCGAGAAAATGAATATCATCTGTGCAGCCGGCGCTCACGTAGATCCTATACAAGCGGCGAAAAGTGCGGTTCACGAACTAGCCGGCATGATGGTTGTACTTCAAGAAAATTTTAAAGCGGGCCGGGAAGAAATCATCGGCATGTTTCATGATTCAAACAGGGTATGGCAAATGGAGGATCATGTGATGCTGTACGGTTTGCCGCAATCGGAAGAGCGGCTGAGCTTCTTGTTGGACAGACATCGTCCACTGCGTACGTTTGATGAAGAATTTAAACCAAAAGTACACCATTGGGATCTGACCAATGATTTGAGGGACTTGATTAACGTGTTTCGCCGATTGAACCTCGATGTGATTGCGGTAGATCAGACTTCACCCGAAACGCTGCGTAACGGGTTGTATTGCGTAAAAGTGCTGATTCCGGGAATGCTGCCAATGACGTTCGGCCATCATCTTACCCGTTTGGCAGGGCTGGACAGAGTGCTTAGGGTTCCTGTGCAGCTCGGGTACGCAAAGAAGCCTCTGACATTACAGCAGCTTAATTCCTATCCGCATCCTTTTGTATAAATCGCTGCCTGAATGGGCTTGCATGAGTATTCGTACATTTTCGAAATCACTTCCAATGTGTCCAATTCACAAACCGATCGCTCTCATATGATGTAGAAGATACTCAGAAAGGAGGTTATCGCTATGGGATATGTTGGTGGAGCAGGCTTTAGCTGCGCTGGTTTCGGCTTGACTACAGCTGTAATTCTCGTGCTGTTTATTCTGTTGGTGATTGTCTCTACAGCTTGGTTTATCTAATTTATAACTCCAAACACTCGGCAATATAGTTTTAAAACAAGGGAGGCAAGCCTGTATTTATCACAGCTTGCCTCCCTTCGATTTTATCCCGGATATCTTTTACCCATTTGGCAGGACTGGACAGAGTGCTCAGGCTTCCTGTGCAGCTCAGATACGCAAAGCAGCAGGTAATGAAACGATACAGCAGCTTAATCCCCCCCCATCCGGATCCTTTGGTATCATTCGCTGCCTGAACGAGTATATACACATTTATCAAAACATTGCCAAGATGTCCAGTTCATAAACCGATCGCTCTCATATGATGTAGAAGCAATTCGGAGAGGAGGTTAACGCTATGGGATATGTTGGTGGGGCAGGCTTTAGCTGCAGCTGCGCTGGCATCGGCTTGACTACAGGCGTAATTCTTGTGCTGTTTATTCTGTTGGTCATTGTTTCTACAGCATGGTTTATCTAATTAAAAATTCAAGCGCTCGGCAATATGGTTTTAAAACAAGGGAGGCAAGCCTGCAATTATAGCAGCCTGCCTCCCTGATATTTTTATCCTTTTATACATAATAAAGATGAACTTATTCCCGACAAACCGTTTGCGGCTAGACTTTGGCATTCATAATCGAATGCATTAACAACCGCACGATTTTCTCAAAATCAAAGAAGTCGGTAACGAAATGTGTTTTTCATAAGCAGGATTATTCATTTTATTTAAGAGTAAGTCGAAAGCCGTTTTTCCGATCGTCTCGGGTGGCAGGCTGACATTGCTTATAGGAGGATCAGCAATGGCTGCCGCCTCAAAATCTCCAAAGCCGATTAATGCAACATCCGCGGGAATTCTTTTAGACATGCTTCGAATCGCTTGAACTACACCCACTGTCATTAAATCGCTTAAAACAAAGATAGCCGTAATGTCCGGTTCCTGAGTCAGAAGCATTTTGGCCGCATCCTCCCCGCCCTGCGTTCTCGCGTGACCTTGTTTCAAATAGCTGCTATTAAAGGGGATCCCGTGCTCTTTTAATGCTGCTTTGTGCCCCTCAAGCCGATGAACTGTAGTTGTTACATCAGGTACCGAGTAAATCACACCGATATTGCGATGTCCATGCTGAATAAGATGTACTGTTGAATCATAGCCCGCTTGGAAATCATCCGCCGTCACTCTAGGCACATTGGGATATCGCGGGTCGAAACGGTTTACCAATACGACAGGAAATTTCAGCTCGAACAAATCCTTTAAATAATCGATATTGCTGCTTGTAGGTGACAGGATAATGCCATCGACCATCTTGGAACGAAGCAATTGAATCGTTTCTCTTTCATACATTTCATTTTCATTCGTATTCACAAACAGCAAGTGATAGCCACATTCCCTGGCTCGAATGCTCACCCCGTTAATGTAACCGGTTACATAAGTATCCGGATAGCTGGATACTACGAGCGCCGCTGTTTTTGTTTTTTGTTTGCGTAAGCTTTTAGCTGATGAGTCTGGAACGAAGTTATATTTTTCAATCGCCTTAAGTACTAGCCTTTGAGTTTCTTCCGATATTTTCTTAGTACCATTAATAACATGTGAAACGGTAGAGATGGAAACTCCAGCTTCTTTGGCTATGTCTTTCATTGTAATACTCATGTCAATCCTCCTAAGTAAAACGTTTTACCCAGATAAATTTTATCGTGTATAAATTAAATTATCAATAAAAATATTGCTGTAAGCCTAGATGTACATCTTGATGTCATGAAATTCCTTTACAAAAAAATCGAATTAGTTTTTGCTACCTTTTAATTTGTGGTATAATCCATAGGGATTACTGTTGAATTTTATTGTTTTTTAAAATTATTTGTTATATATTTAGATGAGATTTTGCTAAGATGACATTCAAATGGATGTAATAAGCAGCTTCTAGAGAGGTGATTGGAAACTATGAAAATGTTTATTGAAGAACGAAGAGAGTCGATTTTAAAATATATCAGGGAACATACAAGGGCGACAGTAAAGGAATTAGCCGAATACTTGCATGTATCCGAAGCAACTTTAAGAACAGATCTTAAAGAGATGGAAGTGAACGGGCTGCTCACACGAACGCACGGAGGCGCGACGCTGCCCGAGTTACCGAAGGATGAAACCGGATTTAGCTTTTCTGTCCGCGAGAAAATCAATCAGCAGGAAAAGATCGCTATTGCCAAGCAGGCTGTTTCTTATATCGATAGCGGACAGTGTATTCTTCTGGATGCAAGCTCGACATCCTTGGAGCTTGCTCGAATTTTAAAAAAGCTTTCTCTTCGATTAACGATTTTAACCAACGGCATTTATACCGCAATAGAGCTCCAAGAAAACCCCAACTTTACTGTTATTATGGTCGGCGGTGTTTTACGTCTCGGCGCTGTGGGTACAGAAGGTAATTTGGGCAGCGCTCTATTTAAAGAAATCAATGTGGATACGATGTTTACATCAGCCAACGGGTTTTCGCTTGAGGACGGTTTAACCGACTTTAACGTGTATGAAGTAGAGCTAAAGAAATCGATGGTTGCCTCAACGACAAAGTTAGTGGCCCTGCTGGACTATTCAAAGCTCGGTAAAAAATCGATTGCCTCGTTTGCCTCGTTGGATCAGATCGATACGATCATCACCAACGAGAATGCCGACCCACTCCTTTGCGAAGAACTGAAAAAGAAAAATATTCATGTCATTTTAGCCCCTTCTGTTTAGAATGACGCTTGCCATTACTCCCTACTTGATAGGGAGTTTTTTATTTGCTTTAGCCTTCAACCTCCTTCATACTCCTGTGAAAATGTTGTTTCACGATCTAAAACAGCAATGAAAATTATTAAATAACAATTTACAAATAAAATATTCGACAGTTTCGATAATAAATGTTAAAATAAAAATATAAAAAATAAAAAAACAAAACTTTTTTTTAAACAATTCAACAGACGGATAATAACGTACATTTGGAAAATCAACTTGCACAAGGATGTGAGTCTAGCATGCGAAAATTATTCGTATGTATTGATTGGGAAAAATATAACGGAACCGTACATCTAGACTGCAATCATGTGAGAAATTTTCTGCATGCCGGCACTCCGGAAACGAGCGATCACTGGTTAGATTTTGATAATTTAGAGGATGCTGAGCATCATCTTAACAAGATCCCTATGCTCAAGGTGCTTCATTGTAATTATTGCTTTTCTTGGCATTAGCAAGGATGTATGGAAGCCGTAACTCTTCGAACAAGAACTCATGGCTTTCTTCATGAATTTGCCTCCCTAAAAAAGATGGCCCCTTTTTTTTGGAAAGGGACCTCCGTTATCAATCGATTAGCGAGCATTAATCGTGTATAATATTTCTTTAAAGCTTGTCATGCTCCAAGCTGCCCTACCGATAAACAAGCCGTTGACATGGAGACCTTCCAAATATTGCAGATAGTTGGAGGTGTTGACACTGCCACCATACAAAACTGGCATATCCTTTCCGGCTTGAGGATACAGCTCTACAATCACGCTGCGAATATGATGGTGAAGATCATGGACATATGACGGATCTGCAGGAATACCTGATGTACCAATCGCCCATACGGGCTCATAGGCGATGATGACCTGCTTTACTTGCTCTTCTGTAATCCCTTTGAGGCATACCTTCAATTGAGAGGAAATCACCTCATAAGAGATACCGTTATTCTTCTGTTCCGCATTCTCGCCAATACAAATGAGCGGCTTCATGCCATATCGCAGTGCGGCTTTCGCCTTCTTGTTAATCTCCTCGTCATTTTCATTGTAATATTGTCTGCGCTCCGAGTGACCTAGTTCGATCAAATCCAACCCGATTTCAGATAGCATCTTGGGAGATATTTCCCCTGTGTAGGCTCCTTCGTCCTCCCAATGCATATTTTGAGCTCCTAACTTTAGTCGTGAGGAACGGATCCGGTCTTTTATCGGCCATAAGGATGTGTAAGGAGGAATTATAAAAAGCTCGATATTCTCTTTTAGCTGTTCCAACACCAGCAGGAGCTCTTCGGTATACGCGATTCCCTCCTCCAATGTCTTATGCATTTTCCAGTTCGTACCGATCCACAGCTTATTCATTTACGACAGCTCCTGTATTTTCTAACCATTCGCGTTTCGAACGAAAGATAATCCAAACGGAAGTTGCCCCCGCATCCTGGAACCCGATAGCCCTTTCACCGAGTGATTTGGCACGGCCGAATTTGGAGATATAATTTTTGGAGTTTTCTACGCCGGCCTTAGCCGCTTCTTCAGCTGCACGGAATGCAGTCAACAGATCGCTGTTTTTATTCGCTTGCGCACGCAAAGCTTCAACAGCCGGCTGCAGCGCATCGATCATCGTCTTGTCTCCCAAGTCCGCTTTACCGCGATCCTTTATGGCTTGAAGAGCCTTTTCCAGCATTGACGCCAAGGTGTTCACATCCAGCGTTTCCGTAGCTGGAGTGCCTTTTACCCCACCAATGAACATAGTTCCGAAAATGACGCCGGAAGCTCCGCCCATCGAATTGATCATGGACATCCCAATCGTTTTGAATACATCTTGTACGCTGTTCAATTGAGCGGCAGGCAGGTTTTTGTTAGCTTCCGTAAAGCCCACTTGCATCCCGATACCGTGATCTCCATCCCCGATCGCGCTGTCCACTTCGGTTAAGTAAGGCTTACTGTCAATGACTTGATTTCCTACATAAATATACATATCACGGACTTGCTCGATCGTTAAGGCATTCGCCATGGCTAAACACTCCTATTTGTTTTTTTCGTATAAAATGGGGTATGCGCCGGATGGTCATAAAATGTCTTCAACTCTTCATCCACCTTCATGAGTGTAATGGAGAGCCCACCCATCTCTTGCGTTGTGCAATAGCTGTTCATTGCCGTATCATAAACAGAAATTCCTTTTTCACGCAAAATGGCCGCTACTTTTCGATTGACAATCATCAATTCCATTAAAGTCGTGGAACCCAGACCGTTGATTAAGACGCACACCTCATCACCGCTTTGGTAAGGAAGATCATTAAGAACGTAGCTCATCATCTTTTCCGTCAATTCATCTGCAGGCATAAGCTTTGTTCTTTGAACTCCCGGCTCGCCGTGAATCCCCATGCCGAATTCAATTTCATCTTCAGCCAAGGTGAAGGTCGGCTTTCCGGAGCTTGGAATAATACCGGGGGAAAGCGCAACACCGATAGAGCGAGTATTATCGTTAGCCTTTTGTGCTGCATTCGCTACCTCGTCCAAAGAAAGACCTAAATCGGCTGCCCCTCCTGCAACCTTAAAAACAAAGAAATCGCCTGCGATACCGCGTCGGTCATGAATACGTTCCAATGGTGCCGATGCAACGTCATCATGAATCCGGATCGTTCTTGTTTGGATGTCTTCGAAATCCGCCAGCTCCGCCCCCATATCAAAGTTCAGCACATCGCCGGCATAATTCCCGTACAAGTAAATAACTCCTTTTCCGGCATCGATGGCTTTTGTCACCTCATACACCGTGTTAGGCGTGGGAGCTGCAAAGACGTTCCCGATCGCTACGCCATCAGCCAATCCCTCACCGACAAAACCAAGGAACATAGGCTCGTGTCCGCTGCCGCCGCCTACAAGAACAGCAACTTTATCCTTTTTCTCCTTCAAGATGATTCCTTGAACATCTTTAACTTGAACGTATTCGTTGCCATAGGCTTCCAAGAAGCCCTCCATCATTTCTTTCACGACCTGATCCGGGCTATTGATAATTTTTTTCATTGTTTATCCTCCCATCTAATCCTCATACCATTTGCTTTAGTTGTTCTTATTTAGCTGTAAGCCACTCCACAGGAACCGTAACCAATTCCGGGAACAGAATCAAAAGAATAAGAATAACCGTTTCCGCAAGTAAGAATGGCCATACGCCCCTCATCATGTCATCCATATTTAATCGCGCGACGCCTCCAGCCACATTCAATACGGTTCCAACCGGCGGCGTCAACAGACCCAATGCCCCCGTTAAGATGAAGACGATCCCAAAATATACCGGATCGATTTGGGCAGCTGTGATGAGCGGCATAAGAATCGGTGTAAAAATGAGAATCGTAGGCGTTAAGTCCATCGCCGTTCCCACGATGATCATCAGGATGACGATCACGGTCATCAGAAGTGTCGGAGACCCGATCAACGGAGATAAAAATTCAGTAATCGACGCCGGAATGTTTACGATGGTAATCATCCAGGACGCTACCGCCGATGACGCGATTAAGAACATGACCACGCTCGTCATTTTGGCAGAAGCAACTAACCCTTGGAAAAAATCCTTTAGCTTAAGCTCGCGATGGATGAGCATACCAACGATTAAGGCATATACCGCCGCTACGATCGCCGCTTCGGTCGGAGTGAAAATCCCGCCCTTCATCCCTCCCAGAATTAACACGGGCAAAAACA
>NZ_JBVASZ010000036.1:0-36477 GCF_057814255.1 Paenibacillus sp. F024 | reverse complement strand
CTTAGTTTGGTGATGATGGCGGAAGGGAACCACGCGTACCCATACCGAACACGACCGTTAAGCCTTCCAGCGTCGATGGTACTTGGACCGCAGGGTCCTGGGAGAGTAGAACGTCGCCAAGCAAAATAAAGAGCTTCTTTGGATCATAATCCAGAGAGGCTCTTTATTTTACATACTAGATACATTGCATTTATACAGAGTTAATGAGTCGTATATATAATGATCATAGAACACAATGGAGGTGTAATCAGCTTTGACACGCAGCTATTATTATGAAGAAGATCGGGAATCGGCCGATGAAATCAGTGAAAAGCCTTCTGAATCGGAAGAAGTACGTTTATCCATTTAACTGTTATCAAGACAAAGCTCGATAAGTTAATATTCATTTTAGGAGGTTCTAAAATGGTCGTTTTCGATGTCATTGTGAATGGCCAAATCCGGGAAACGATCCGGCCTATCAATCAAAGAGTTGGAGAAATGTATTGGTTTATGGTTGATCGAGTTCAAATAATCAAAGAAAAGTATGGTGAAGATTTTCAAATATATAAAAGGATCATATGCTGACGATCTGACTTTCCCTCGCAACAATCGGCTATCTCTACTCCATTTATTCCTTCGACTCCTAATTATTTCTCTTAACAAACGGTAGTGCATGTCCATATCAGTGGAAAGAAAACAGGCAGCCGCGGCTGCCTGTTTTCTCTTTGAAAGGAAAGGATAAAAAAACTTCTTCTGATTAATTTTTGTAATTCTGGTTGAAATGTATAGTAAGCGTGCCATAGTCACGCTTCAAACCTGTTGTGCAAGGATTTCATGAAAATTGTAAATACTTTTATGGAATAGGAATAAGGGGTTGTTCACATGAAATCGGATAACAGAACGTTAGGAGATGCTGTATGAATAAAAACGGGTCATCCGAATCAACCGGCAAGCCGGCTGCAGGAAATGTCGAGCGATTTACTTCCACAGGATTTATATTAGCCGCAATCGGCAGTTCGGTAGGCTTAGGGAATATGTGGAAATTTCCCTACATAACAGGAACACACGGCGGCGCCGCATTTTTTCTGTTATTTATTATTTGCTTAATTATCGTGGGACTGCCGATTTTATTGGCGGAAATGGCGATCGGCCGTGGAGGCCGGGGGAATCCTTCCATTTCCCTATATAACTTGACGGGCAATAAGGTTTGGAGTCTATTCGGTTTGTTATCTGTAATCACCGCGTTTTTAATTATGTCATACTACGCGGTTGTTGCCGGATGGACATTACAATACACGATAGAATCGTTCACGGGAGGATTATTTCAACCGGACTTAGATTACAAAGACAAATTTGAATCCTTTGCCTCCGGTTACATGCCGCTGATTTGGCATGCCGCAGTGATGGTGATTTGCGGTTGGATTATTGCAAGAGGGGTTTCAGGCGGAATCGAAAAATTCAACAAAATATTGATACCCGGCTTTTTTGTCATCTTGGTTATTTTAATGTGGCGGTCTCTGACGCTTCCCGGTGCGGGGGCAGGAGTGGAGTTTTTTCTCAAACCTGACTTTACGAAGCTGAATGCGGAATCTGCCCTTATCGCTTTAGGACATGCTTTTTTCTCCCTATCGCTTGGGATGGGCTGTATGCTGACGTATGGATCTTACGTGGACAAAAGGCAATCGCTTGGAACTGCGACGCTGGCCATTGGATTTGGCGATCTGGTGTATGCGTTTATTGCGGGCCTCGTTATTTTTCCCACCGTTTTCTCTTATGGACTTGAGCCCGGGCAAGGTGTAGGTTTGGCGTTTATGGCACTTCCTGCGGCTTTCTCCCAAATGCCGTTTGGCATTTTATTCGGAGGGTTATTCTTTTTACTGCTCGCGATTGCTGCCCTCACGTCTGCAATTTCGATCTTGGAAGTCCCGGTTTCTTACGCTATGCATCAATGGCATTGGAGCCGTAAAAAAGCTTCCTTTTATGTGACGGCACTCTGTTTCATTATCGGGATACCGTCCGCTCTTTCGGTTGGGGGGATCCTTTCTGGTGTAACGATCGGAAATAAGGGTATATTTGATTTGATGGATTTTCTTACCTCGTATATCTTGATGCCCCTGGGAGGGCTAATCGTTTCATTGTTCACGGGATATGCTTGGAAGCGTGCGGGTGAGGAAGCAGGCTTATCCGGCTTCTGGTATAAGGCCTGGATGTTGTCGCTGCGGGTATTGTCTCCCGTACTGATTTTGTTGATATTCCTTTATTCGGTAGGTCTCTTACGATGGTAAACACGGGCTAAAGCAAACAATAAAAAAGGAACCGTCAGATCCGGTTCCTTTTTTATAAGATTATTTCTTTTTGACGATGTCGGCTAAAATTTCGTAGGAGCGAAGGCGTGCTTGATGATCGTAGACTTGAGCGATGGCCATGATTTCGTCAGCCTGTGTATCGTCTACAAATTTCTGCAGCTTTTCCCTGACGGTCTCTGGGCCGCCGACGATGGATGTGCCTAACTGATGCCGCAAAGCTTCGATTTCATACTCGCTCCATTGCTCGTGAAGGTTTTCCACCGGCGGCTGAAGCGGTACATCGTTATTCCGGCCCAAGTTCAAAAATTGCTGCTGTAGCGTAGTGGATAGAAGCTTTGCTTCATGGTCCGTATCCGCGGCAATCACGTTGACCCCGACCATGGCATACGGCTTATCAAGAACCTTGGAGGGCTCAAAGTAACGACGATACAGCTCTAGTGCAGGCAGTGTATTGTTAGGAGAAAAGTGGCTGGCAAAAACGAACGGCAGACCCAGTTGGCCGGCCAGCTGAGCGCTGAATCCGCTGGAGCCCAGAAGCCAAATCGGAATATTCAATCCCTCGCCCGGAATAGCTCTGACATGCATATTTCCTGAAGCCAAATCGGGATTGAAATAGGCTCGTAGCTCTGCCAATTGCTCTGGGAAATCGTCGCCAGTGCTTCTGCGGTCCCGTCTTAAGGCATGTGCAGTACGCTGGTCCGTACCGGGGGCACGACCCAGACCCAAATCAATACGGCCCGGAAACAATGATTCGAGAGTCCCGAACTGTTCGGCGATGACCAACGGAGCGTGATTAGGCAGCATGATCCCGCCCGAACCTACTCTGATTTTCGACGTGCCGGCGGCTACATGACTAATGACAACCGATGTGGCGGAGCTGGCGATGAAGGGCATATTATGGTGCTCGGCGAGCCAGTACCGGTTAAATCCCCATTTTTCAGCATGCTGGGCTAGATCCAGCGTGTTTCGAAAAGACTCGGCAGGACTTCCGCCCGCGACAATCGGAGAAAGATCGAGCACTGAAAATGGAATATCGCTTAATTGTTTTCCGTTAGTATTTACCGACATGAGTTCATCTTCTTTCTTTATGGGATAGATATGGGTAATATTTTTTGCGTAAGGCTTTTAAAAAATTCAACTATATTAATTTAACCCTTCATAGCTTCAGCTAAAAGCTCATAAGAACGCAGCCGTGCCTTATGATCGAAAATTTCGGTGTGAGCCATAATTTCATCCGCCCCCGTTTTTTCGATCAGCTCCAGCAATTGCTTTTTAATACCGGATAGATCTCCAATAATGGAAGTAAAGAGCTGCTCTTCTACTGCTCTTCGTTCACCCTCGCTCCACAGCATGTCCATGCTATCGACAGGAGGCTGTAGGGGTGCCGGCTGTCCGCGGGTGAGCAATAAAAACTTTTGGTACATGGAGGTAGCCAATTTTTGCGCCTCCTCCTCGGTGTCTGCAGCCGCTACTTGTACGGATAAGAGGACATACGGCTTATCAAGCACATCGGACGGACGGAAGTTGTTCCGGTAAACGTCCAGCGCGTCCATCATATTGCCTGGGGCAAAATGCCCTGCAAACGAAAAGGGCAAACCAAGCTTTCCGGCCAATTCCGCGCTGTAAAACGCCGAACCTAGCAGCCAAATCGGCACCTCGCTATGCTCACCGGGAATCGCGTGGAACGTATGGGCCCCATTGGCCGTTGCCGTTCCGGAGCCATACAAGTAAGCGATCAGCTCCTGCAGCCGCTCCGCAAATTCTGGCTCGCCGGCTGTTCGCTGCCGCAAAACATTAGCTGTTAACCGGTCTGTTCCCGGAGCGCGGCCTAACCCAAGATCAATGCGGCCCGGAAAGAAGGCTTCTAACGTACCGAATTGCTCTGCCACGGATAAAGGAGAGTAATGGGAGAGCAGCATAGCGCCTGATCCCACACGAATCTTCTCCGTTACGGAGGCCACTCTTCCAATCACAATGGAGGAAGCGGAGCTGGCCATACCTACCCAATTGTGATGCTCCGCCAGCCAAAATCGTTTGTAACCCCATTGTTCAGCCTTCCTGGCCAGTTCAAGAGTGTTCGCAAGGGACTGTTCAGGAGTGCCTCCGGCAATAATGGGAGAAGGGTCAAGCACGGAAAGGGGGGTATTCGCTAAGCTAGCCATAAATCATCGTCCTTTCAAATTATGAATGCATGTTATTTTTGTACGGCAAGTTCATGAGCAGGAAACCAGGGTAAAACTTCTTCTCCAAGCTCCTGGATGACTTCCTCTGGCGGACGTTTGGAGAAATACAAAACAAAGGCCAGATGATTGACGCCAATGGACTGAAATTTGTGAAGCAGCTCCACCAAATACTTACGTCCAAGATGATATCCTAACGGAATTGCCGTTGGAACAGCATCGGGATTATCCGATAAATCGATAAATAAGGATTGGCTAAAAGGCTTAAATGTGCCCGGTGCGGCAATTTCCGTCAAGGCACGATAATCCCGGATCAACATTTCCTGTTCATGAATGTTTCGGGGATATTGAAACCACCCGTCGCCGTGCTCTGCAATCCATTGGATGGATTGTCGGCTAAACCCTGTAATCATGGTTGGAATCGCAGCTGCGGGCCTTGGAATTAATTGCATATGCCGGCCGTCAAACTCACCTAATTCGGATTTCACCGAAGCATGATCATTAAGCAGTAATTGCTCCATATAATGATAGGCTTCCTGGAATTTCTCGTCGATGTGCGCTCTCTCGACACCCAAGGCGGTAAAGTCCATTTCCCGGTCTCCGGAAGCCACGCCCATAATTAAGCGATTAGGGAACAGCGCGTCAATCGATGCCGCTTCCTTGGCGATTCTTACGGGATGACGCAGCGGCAGAACTACACCTGCGGTCCCCAGCGCAATCTCTTTAGTATGTGCAGCGAGATACGTTAAATAAATCCACATATCATACATTTGGCCATTGTCATCTATATGAAGGTTTTGTATGGTGACATCACGAAGCCAGAGCGCCGCAAATCCGTATTCTTCTATTGTACGGGCCAGATGCAGCTGGTTTTCCATACTGGGAGTCTTCGTCATTTTTGCCGTCGGCAGTACAAAACCAAGCGTCAATTTGTTTTGTTGATATAATCTTCGAAATGCACCGTGCTTTAACACGCTCACCCCACCTTAATCTATAGTCGTAAACGAATATATTGTTCGAATTGTTTAATCGATTCTTCATTGCGGCGATAATAGGTCCATTGGCCGATTCTTTTCATTTCCACTAAGCCGCTTTGCTGCAATATCGATAGGAACTGGGAAGCTGTGGATTGCGAAATTCCCGTCTTCGCGCGAATATCGCTTACGCAAACGCCTCCTTCAAATCCTTCCTCTTTAATAACATGCGCCTGTGTGGAAAAGTGAGTCGCGGGATCCTTTAGCAGCTGCAGGATATCCAGTCTGGTTTGATTGGAGAGAGCTTTAAAGATATCTACCGCCTTTTGATCGTTCATTCCATGTAATTCCTGCATCAAAGGAAGCCTCCTCCTTTCTTTACTACAGACGATCCATCGATAAATTCGAAATTTTCGATATATAAAGAACTATTAAATCGGTATATTGGTATATCGAAAAATCGCGATATTTAAATCATAATGATTTCAGGGTATAAAGTCAAGGCACGAAGTCGTCTGTCGGTACTTGAGGCTCCGCTATCTTCCGGCATCAAATTGCAATGAAAGTCCCTAATAATTTGCATTTTGTCGATATATTCATTGCTCTATCTCTTTTCATTGTTGTAGACTATAAATTAGTACAAACTAGCGAGCTATTGAATGGAGACAACATGGATGGAGAATATCAAGCGATTCTTTTCAAATCTGACCGTAAGACGATTTTTAATCATTCTTGTCATATGCTTGCTGTTGTTTAGCATAAGGGACATGCTGAACCTCGTTTTGTTAACCTTTTTGTTTATTTATATCATGAATAGCCTTCAGCATTTTTTTACGAAACAAATCAATAAATATATCCCGGTCAATAGCAAGGTCATTATTATACTGCTGTATCTGATATTAGTTACGACAATCGTTCTTGGTATCATTAATTATTTGCCGATCCTGTTTGTTCAAATCAAACAATTAAAAGCTACTTTTATCGGGCTATCTCATATGCCAGTTCCACAGGATGAAATATCGCAATATGTGTATAAAACGTTAAAAGATTTGGATGTGCAATCTTACATCAGACAAGGCTTTGAATATATTCTTAGAATAAGCAATTGGGGAACAACCTTCGTCCTGGCGATTGTATTGAGCTTTGTCTTTATTCTTGAAAAAAACAGAGTGACGGTTTTTACTTCCAGGATGAAGGAAAGCAAAATCTCCTGGTTATATGAAGAGCTTGAGTATTTCGGCAAAAAGTTCGTTTTGTCTTTTGGAAAAGTCCTGGAGGCTCAACTTCTTATCGCTACCTGCAATACGATATTTACGGTTATCGGTTTATGGATTTTAGGTTATCCTTACCTTTTTGCGTTAACCATGATGATCTTTCTGCTTAGTTTAGTTCCCGTGGTCGGTTTTTTAGTTTCGTTAATCCCTTTGAGTATCATCGGATATGCGATGGACGGATATCTGATGGTGATCTATGTTTTATCCATGATTGCCGCGCTTCATTTCGTTGAGGGATATTTTTTAAACCCGAAGCTGATGTCCTCCAAAGTGAACCTTCCTATGTTCTACACATTTATCATTCTTATTTTCTCAGAGCATTACTTGGGAATATGGGGCTTGATCGTGGGCATTCCGATTTTTATCTTCTTGTTAGATATGCTTGATGTAGATACGTCCGGGTGACGTGACAATTATAGGAGCTGTAAGGGCTGCCCATATACCATAGTCAAAAGGTTTGCCGCGGCACGGCAATATGGAGGAACACTATAAGATTTGGACGCAGTTAATTATGAAATAAAACAAACGCGTTAAATTTACCGCGCTTACAGGGCGCGGTTGTTTTTGTTTAAAATGATGGCTGTGTTATTGCTGGAAGTGGATTGGCACCCCGTGATGAATACAAAAGTTGCTCTTCATCTGTCTTGAAACAAATGAGCGTTTGGTCTTTATCGTATTCATAATTTTCTTGTTAGTCCCAAAATATTGAGATATTATTTATACATAGGGGTTTGTAAGAAATCATTACATTTCCATAAATCGTGAAGGTTTTTTACCTCATAATAAAGAATCACCGTAATTTTCTTCTCCCACCTTCTAAAAGCTACCCTTTCCTGACAAAGTCTAAGCTCAACGCATCATGGTCAACAATTCAACTATCAGCAAACCGTGTTTGTTAAAATGGCGATCATAGCTTGATACCGGATTAAATAATTTGATTATTCAAACATTTATTTATTTCATTCAGCTTAAACAGATAGGAAGGGAGCCGTACCCAAATGCAGCATGTCGTTCAAGAGGCATTTCATCCCCGCGCGTTCGGCGCATTGCCGCCCGAGATCAGTGAGCTTGCAGCTCACCGATTTTTCCCGCAGGGGAGCATCATCATCCGGCAGGGTGAGCCGGCACGGCATTTTTTCTATGTCCATGTCGGGCACGTGAGGGCTACCATCGTACGACCGGACGGTGCGGAGAAAGTCCTTGCTTTTGCAGAGCCCGGGCAGTTTTTTGCGGATGTTCCCTTCTTTCAGCACGCTAACCATTGGTATACGGGAGAAGCCGTGGAGTCCACTAAGGTAAGCGCATTTTCCAGGGAAACGATGGAAGAGATTGTCCGCATCCGTCCTGACTTCGTTTTCATATTGATGCAATCGATGGCCCACAAGGTCTGGATGCTGAGCAACCAGATGATGACTTTAACCTTCGATCCTTCCGAGGTTCGGCTGGCTCGGATTTTGCTGGAGATTCTTGCCCGCAAACCCGAGGGTACGCGGTCGCTGTCCATGACCCATCAGGAGCTTTCCGCTCTGGCGGGGACCTCCAGAGTCATGGTGACCCGGGTGCTTAACGGATTGCGCGCTCGCGGAATAGTGGATCTCCGTAAGGGCGTTCTTTTTATTACCGATATTTCGGAGCTGGAGCGATTGGCGGCTTTCGAGATCGGCTAAGCTGCATCCCGGAGAGGTGGTGCCGGCCAATATTTGTACGATATGTAACTAATGAACAGATCGAAGAGTCACCCCCTTGTTATACTAGGTTCAGGCAAACGCTGAATAGACCCGGTGGAATTGCTTTTGGCGTTATGCACTATGAGGAAGTTTCAGAAAGGGGAGGACTGAATGAGTTGGCGTATTGGTATCGACACGGGAGGCACGTTTACAGATGTAGTTGCTCTCAATGATGTGACTGGTGAGGAGAAAGTATTCAAGACGTCCAGTATTCCCGATGATCCGTCACGAGCCTTTCTTGCCGGAATTGAAGGGGTTCTGGCAGAAATCGGCAGCACCGCTTCCGAGGTAACCATGCTGCTGCATGGAACCACCGTAGCCACGAATGCCGTTTTGGAAGCGAAGTACTCCCGCATCGGACTTATCGTCACGAATGGATACCGCCATATGCTCGAGGTTGCACGCCAGAACGTACCCGGAGAATTTGGCGCCATCACCTGGTGGATCAAACCGCCTAGGGTTGTTCCGTTGGAATTGGTGCGCGAGGCCGAAGGGCGACTCAACTATCGGGGCGAGGAGCTGCGCCCGCTGGACGAGCGGCAGATTCGATTGGCAGCGCGCGAATACCGTGATTTGGGTGTAAAAGCGATCGCCGTCTCGTTCCTCCATTCTTATCAGAATCCTGTCCATGAAGAACGGGCCCGGGAGCTCATTCTAGAGGAATACCCCGACTGCTTTGTTTCCATTTCCGCTGATGTTATCCGGGAATACCGCGAGTATGAGCGAACACTGACCACTTGCTTGAACACCGGATTAATGCCGCTTCTTTCTACTTATCTTGACCGGCTGGGCGACCGGGCTCAAGGAGCAGGTATAGAAGCGCCGCTTTATGTTATGAAATCAAGCGGAGGTGTTGCCACCGCGACCGAATTAATCCAACGGCCCATTGCTGCATCTCTTTCGGGACCTGCTGCCGGTGTCATCGCCGCTGCGGCCATTTCCGGCGCGGCAAGAATTCATGATGTATTGACCTTGGATATGGGCGGGACCAGCACGGATATGGCTTTGATCGAAGGCGGAATCCCGCGTCTGTTAACGGAAGGCAAGATTGATATTTACGACATCAAGTCTCCTATGATCGATATGACTACCGTGGGAGCGGGAGGCGGCTCCATCGCCTGGCTTAGCGGCAGCAAGGCCCTGCGTGTAGGGCCGCAGAGCGCGGGATCGTTTCCCGGTCCTGCATGCTATGGAAGGGGGGGCCAGGAACCCACGATAACGGATGCAAACCTGGTGCTGGGCCGGATTCCGCCTTACCTGCTGGGAGGGTCGATTCCACTCGACCGCCAAGCGGCTTATAATGCCATCCAGGCTAAGATTGCCGAGCCATTGGGACTTTCCGTGGAGAAAGCGGCCGCAGGCATTCTGGAAATCGCTACGCAAA
The DNA here is from genome assembly GCF_057814255.1 of Paenibacillus sp. F024. Classification (NCBI taxonomy): domain Bacteria; kingdom Bacillati; phylum Bacillota; class Bacilli; order Caryophanales; family Paenibacillaceae; genus Paenibacillus; species Paenibacillus sp. F024. Next base: position 26,653 of record NZ_JBVASZ010000036.1, on the reverse strand, counting down.
ACATTGCTGCCGGCATACGCGTCGTCTCGGTCCGCCGTGGACGCGACCCCCGTAATTATGCTTTGTTTGCCTTTGGCGGCGCAGGCGGTCTCATGGCATCTCCTGTTGCAAATGCGCTGGACATGAGCAGGATCTTGATTCCTACGGCTCCTGGAGCTACTGCAGCGGCCGGACTGCTTTATTCGGATGTGCGCGTGGATCATGTGATTACCGATGTGCAGCGCGAAGACGCGCTGGATGTGGACCGGTTGAACGACGAGTTCCTGCAGCTGCGCGACCGGGTAGAAGCGGATCTTGCCCGTCAAGGGTTTGAACATTCCGGTGTCCGTCTGCAAGCGTTTCTTGACATGCGATATGTCGGTCAGGCGTTTGAAATCCGTGTTCCTCTGCCTTTCCCCGACGGCTCCATTGCCGGATCGCTTGCCGGTACCCTTAAAGGCTTCCATGCGGCTCATGAGGATCAGTACGGATACTCTTACGAGAACAAAACACTGGTTGAAATTGTAAATATCGGGGTGACCGGCTTCGGCCTGCTCGCACCGCCGCGCCAGCACTCCAAGCAAGCCTCGGACCTGAGATGGAGCGATTTTTTGAAGTCCACTCAGCCTATGTATTTCAACGAGTCTGCAGGCTTTGTCGATTGTCCGATATATGAACGTCCTAAAGGGCCTATCTCGGAGCCATTGGTCGGGCCGGCAGTCATTGAACAGTACGATACGACTACCGTTGTGGAACCCGGGTGGGTCGCCACGATTAATGAGTTCGGGCACCTGCTCCTCACCCGAAACGCTAAAGGAGGGTCTTAGTATGTCAAACGACAAACCTTTGATTTTCGATGCGTCCATGTATCAGCCGCCTTTGTACAAGCCGTTCCGGCAGCAGGAGTGGCCCCGTTCAGAGGAGGAATGGGCGCGCATTGAACGCTTCAAGGCGCAGGTGGATCCTATTACTTTGGACGTCGTAGAGGGCGGGTTAGAGGCGGCGGTGGATGAGGGCGAAGCGGCTGTTGAGCTGGCAGGGCGCTCGACTATCATTCGCGAGCAGCACGATTACCGGGCTTCGATTTGTACCGTGGATTGCAACAATGTCACGTCCGTTTCCTGGGGAGCCAGTGCGGATCCGATACGCGCCCACTTTCCTTTGGAGGAGATTCACGAAGGAGACGTGTTTCTTTATAACGACCCGTACGATTCCCATGGAACCATCACTCATTTGCCCGACTACTGTGTGTGCGTTCCCATTTTTCACAGCGGTCGTCTCCTTGCGTTCACCTTGATCTTTGGTCATACCGAGGACGTGGGCGGGAGAGCGGTAGGCAGCTGGCCCACCACGTCCACCAGCATTTTTGAAGAGGGGATCCAGATCCCGCCGGTTAAACTATACAGTCAAGGGAAGGTTCAGGATGATATCTATAAGATCGTTCTTCGCAATACCCGCTTTCCGGATACGATGCGCGGAGACTTGGATGCTTTCATTGGAGCCTGCCGTCTCATTGAGCGTCAAGTAAAGCAGCTTTGCGACCGTCTCGGTGCGGATATCGTCGAAGCGTCCATGTACAAGCTGATGGATCGCTGTGCGGAGGCGGTGCGGGAGGTGATCCTTCCTATGTTTCCCAACGGGGAGTTCACGGGTGAGGACTTCCTCGACAACGATGGCATTAACCTGGGGGATCCGGTCAAGCTGATGGTCACTCTTCGCAAGGATCCCGAGAAGATCATTCTGGACTGGACGGGTACGAATCCGCAAACCGAGGGTCCTCTGAACTCGCCCAACGACGGACGCTTTTTATCCAAGTGGGTGGGCTCGTTCCTGGCTGGATTTGCACCGGGTACGGTGATCAACGAGGGGGTGACCAGGGTATTCCGCTGCGAGCTGCCGCCAGGAACCGTCCTCACATCGGAGTACCCGGCTCCTGTGATCAACCGTATGCAATGCTGGTTCCGGGGCTTCGGAGTTTATGGAGCCGCTCTTGCACAGGCCTTTGGAGGAAACGTATCGGCGGATATGCACTGCGTACAGGTATACGGCGTTTACGGTTTCGACGAAGAAGGAAAGCCATGGCTGTACCGTGAAGTATTCGGCGGCGGTTCCGGAGCGCGGACCTATGCGGACGGGACGGATGCAGTGGACATGGTGAACGATGCCAAGAACCTTCCGGCGGAATTTATCGAGCAGCGCTATCCGGTTATTGTCGAGCGGGTTGCGCTCAATCCCGATTCCGGCGGATGTGGAAAATATCGCGGCGGGATGGGCTATGTGAAGGACATTCGTATGCTTGCGGATGGGTATTACGTGACGTATGTCGACCGTACGGCGTTCGGCTGTTACGGTGTTAACGGCGGCGGTCCGGGCAAGCCTGGCGGCACTTGGCTTAATCCCGGAACGCCTGACGAGCGGCTGATTCAATTCTGCCAAGAGGGAATTCCGGTGAAAGCGGGCGATATTATCCGGGTGACAACCCCTGGCGGGGGCGGCTGGGGCGACGCGCTGGAGCGGGACGTTGAGGCTGTGCGTATGGATGTGCTGAGGCAGCTGGTTTCCATCGAAAGTGCCGAACGGGACTATGGTGTGGTAGTTCACAAGCGCATGCAGGGGCTTACCGTAGACTATGTTGTTGACGAGGAAGCCACTCGGCTGAAAAGGCAGCAACTTCGTCAAGAGCGTGCTCCTATGAAGCTGATCAACCGCGGTCCATATGCCGAAGAGAAGCGTGAAGCAGGCATAATCACCTTCAATGATGTGTTTCTTCCCCTTGCAGACAGTGCCGTACAGGAAACCTCGGGTGAAGAGCAGCCGCTATGAGCTTTGTCGAGCTGAAATATTTGACGTCGTCCGAAGCTAGAGTGATTGCGCAGGACCGCAGCGCGATCGGTCTGATCCCCATAGGTGCGCTTGAGCAGCATGGGCCGCATTTGCCTCTGGTGACGGATTCCGCATTGGCTGAAGTGTTGGCGGCCGATGTCGCGGCGCGGTGCAGTGAGCCCATCATTGTAACGCCCACAATTATGGCTAGTCTATCGGAGCACCACGTGGATTTCCCTGGCACAGTGACCTTGGATCCCAAGATACTCGGGGGCGAGATTCAGGCGTACATCACGGCATTGGAACGAATGGGACTGACACGTATTGGTCTGCTCAGCTTTCATGGCGGAAATTTTCGTTTTCTTGGCGAATATGCAGCCGGCTGCAGCAGTACATGGCCCGGCATTCAGGTGGCTGCTTATTCCGATTTCGGGCGCTTCCTAAACGTCATGTTTCAAGCCGGAATGTCGGCCGGACTCAAGCTTGCAGCTACGGACAGCCATGCCGGCGCGATTGAGACGAGTCTTGCGCTTCACGTACTAGGAGAGCACCGTGTTCGCGTGTTTGAAGCCGTCACGGGATATACGGCGGGGGAAGCGGGATGGTTGGAAACCATGCAGGCCAAGGGGGTTCAGGCTGTTAGCGCCAGTGGAGTCTTCGGGACACCGGCCGGCGCAAATCCCGCCGCCGGCAAAATCATTTTGGATGCTTTATCGGAAGAGGTCGGGGGTTGGCTAAGGGACACCTTCAAGCTGGAAGCATCAAATTAACCTCTTCCACGCTGTACGAACATAGTTCACTACGAGTACTTGACAATAACATCATAACCTGACGATTTCCGTCCTGCAGCTCAGGAGAGAAGTCGTTAGGTTTTTTTGACGATTTTTCCTCCTCTCTAGAATTAGAATAGACAAACCGGAAGAAAACATGGATAGTATAAAGAAGAACAGCTATGAATTCTGTGATGTAAACCTTGAACGCGAAAGGATTACGGCCATGGACTTTAATGAATTAAAGAACATTGTGAATCAAAGCTCTAACATCGTCTTTTTTGGCGGGGCAGGCACGTCCACCGAAAGCGGAATACCTGATTTCCGTTCATCCAATGGATTATATCAATCGGAAAATGGCGGGAAGCATCCCCCCGAGGAAGTATTAAGCCGTCACTTTTTTCTGAATCACGTTGAGAAATTTTATGAATTTTACAAGACAAAAATGATTTATCCGCATGCGCTGCCTAATCCGGGCCATGGGGTTTTAGCTGAACTTGAGAAGAGAGGGCAGCTTAAAGCTGTCATTACGCAAAACATCGACGGATTGCATCAGCTTGCGGGCAGTCAAAATGTGCTTGAGCTGCATGGTTCCGTACGGAGAAATCATTGCATGAATTGCAAAGCCTTCTATCCTTTGGAATATGTGATCTCCTCAGGCGCTCAAGTGCCGCGCTGCGAACGGTGCGGAGGGATCGTCAAGCCGGATGTGGTGCTTTATCAGGAAAGCTTGGACATGAATCTGCTGCAAAGCGCCGCAGCATACATCTCACAAGCGGATGTGCTCATCGTTGCCGGTACTTCGCTTACCGTTCAGCCGGCTGCCGGCTTAATTCAGTACTATACCGGCCGAAAGTTTATTTTGATCAATAAGAGCGAGACACCGTTTGACGGGCGGGCGAATTATATCATCTCAGACCGTATCTCTAAAGTATTGAGTGCATGGATAACGAATTAGAATCTTTCCTGGAGTGCAGGCGCAATGAGCGGAAGCCATTGCGTTTTTTTGTCAAGTCATTGAGGATCGGGCATAAGATTCTTGTATGCAGAGGTTCTGTTTTCAGGTAAAATTGTATATGTTATTATTTCTATCCTCATAACTTAGGCAGGTCCGTGTTTATGCACAAATACCAGGAAGTCTTTTTTCAGCAGTTCGACCGAACCATTGGCAAATGGCAGTCGGAAGGATCCGCAGTCCATGAATCCGAGGTGTATCGGCTGCTGCATACCATCAAAGGCAGTGCGGCTATCATTGGTTTACCGGAATGGACCGATAAAGCCATCATACTGCTCCAGCAGATTGATGAGGAAGGCGGCAAAGTCTTGTCCCTTCCGGAGATCACCCAGATCCTTGCCCCTCTGCTTCAATTACGGGCTCAAGCTGCAGCAAAGTCGGTGGATCTACAGCCGCAAAAGACCGCAGCAGCGGAGACTGAAGAAGCTGTTAGGGATTCCGTGTCCGCGTCCATTCCCTTGCCATCCAAACCTTTAGTTTTGCTTGTCGATGACGATCTGGCGCTTTTGCAGCTTTATAAAGAGCATTTGGAAATGGAAGACTGTATGGTTCTGGCTACCCCCTTTCCCGACAAAGCTGTTCAGTGGTTTTATGACTTTAAGCCGGACTGTATCGTAATGGAAGTCCTGCTTTTGGGACAAAGCGGCTATCAATTATTAAACTTGCTGCAGGACAGATCCGGAGCAATGATCGTTCCTGTCATCTTAATGAGTGCACAGCACGATAAGAGTGACCGGATCATGGCCTATGCTCTCGGAGCGGCTGATTTTCTGTCCAAACCCATTGATCCGGATGAATTCACCGTCCGTGTGATGAATAAAATCCGCCGCAAGCAAGCCATCGGCAAATATATGCTGTTGGATGAATTAACCGGCTTGTATAATGCACCCTACCTCCGAAAGGAATGGGAGCGTTACAGCCATGAAAGCTTGCAGAACGGCACCCCGCTGTATGCAGCCATGCTGGATATCGATCATTTCAGAGACATCAATCAACGGTTCGGGCATGCTGAAGGAGATGCTTTTTTAGCTCAAACCGCTGCATTCTTTAAAGACCGTCTGCTCCCTGACGAGCTTCTCATCCGGTGGGAGAAGGATCGGTTTTTACTGCTATCCAAAGGCTTGAGGCCGGATCAAGCAAAGCAGCGATGGAATGATTTGATTCACAGCTTCGCTGAACATGCGTTTGCAGCGGAAGGATTTTCGGTTAGCAAGACCTTTTGTTTGGTTTATGAAAAAATTACGGTACAGCAGCGGGTGGAGCTTCATGAGGCTCATTGGTCCGACGCAATGAAGCAAGCCAAGCTGCGGGGGCCGGGGACCGTGCTTGAGGCCGACGCAGAGCCGGAAAAAGAACCGGAGGTATGGCGCATCGCCATTCTGGATGACGATCCCATCATTCGCAATATGCTGCACCGGAGATTAAGGGATCTGGAGCTGGACGGCAAGGCGCTCGATATCCGTACTTTCGGTGACGGATCCGTTTTTTTTGAGGACGAGTGGCACCGACAGACAGCCCAATATTTAGTCATTCTGGATCGAATGATGCCCAAGATTAACGGAATAGAGGTACTGGCTCGTTTACGGGCAGGTTATCCGGCAGACCGTTACCGGATCATTATGCTGAGCGGAGTAGGAGAAGAAGAGGAAATTACCAAAGTGATGCGGTTAGGAACCGACGACTACGTGATCAAGCCGTTCCGGCTGCAGGAGCTTGAGGCGCGAATACTGCGTATTCTTCAGGGGAAGAGAGTATGAATATCGTCTACACCTTGACCGTTGTCAGCTGGTTTTGTGGGATCATGGCCGGCTTACTACTGGTTCTGTATATTTATCTTGTGTTCCATAAGTGGTACATAAACCGCTTAAGGGAAAAAATGGGCTTCTGGACGACACGCATGCAGCTTATTGATTCCCCGATCGAGCATTTTTTAAAGGACGGTACGCTATCCCGTCTTATCGTACCACGGCATCCATGGCAGCTCAAAGCCTTGGAAAATTATTTATATCACCGGATCAATGTCAGCCGTTCGCCATCCGAGATTTCGCGTATATCCCGTATAGCTGCTGAAATTTATTCGGATCGATACCGTCGATCGCTTCGCAGCCGAAGAAAGAATGTCCGTATGGATACGCTTGTTTTTATCGGTCTTTTTCAGTTAAAGGGGTTTGAACAAGAGGTCCTTCGTCTCGTTGACCATCACGGAACCACGGACAATGAGAGATGGACCGCGATTCGTGTTCTGGTCCAGCTTCAATACCAGGGGATCGTCGATTTACTTTTGGTTCAAAGTGCTGCAAGTACGTTGAAGCCGATTTCGGACCACATGTATCGGAGTGTATTGATGGCGATGCCGGAACCTATGCTTGAAAGACTGATTGAGAGAAACCCGGAAGCTCCGTACCCGCTGCGGCTGCAATTGGTTGATGTGCTTCGCATCCGCAATATCAGGTCGAAGCGGGTTTTGGCATGGTTTGAAGGGCTTCTGCATGATGAGTCGGAGGAGTTCCGGATTCGGGCCATGAAAGGCTTGGCCAATTTCGGTTACATGACGGAGTCGGCGGAGTCGGCTTTTCTGGAATCCAGTAAGGAATGGAGAAGCTACTCCTGGCCGGCTCGGCTTATGACGGCAAGGCTGATGGGAGAAATTCGCAATCCGGAATTTTTAGCGGTGCTGGAACAAATGATAGGGGATCCTGCTTATTTGGTTCGTATCGAGGCGGGACTTTCCATATTAAAATACCCTAACAGTGCTGCCAGACTCCGGCAGATCGCAGCGTTTCATCCGGATCGTTACGCCCGGGATGCAGCAGAGGAGATGCTGGAGGGGGGGCGTCATGCCGGATAATTGGGCATATTGGTTGTTTGAGTTCGGTCCGCTCGTCATTGTGATTTATGTTTTTATGGTCATGGGCTTTTATTTGTTCCTCTTTGCCATTGCGGCTCGCAAGCTTCGCAGCGAAACCAATATCCATAAGGTCCATTACGATGAACTGCTTCAATCTTCGTTTAGTCCGCCGTTATCTATCCTTGTCCCTGCATATAACGAAGAACTCAATATCGTAGAAAGCGTACGTTCCCTTCTTGGAATAAATTATTCCGGTTATGAAATCATTGTCATTAATGATGGCTCAAAGGATCGTACAAAGGACAAGATGTTGGCCGAGTTTGATATGTATGCGATTCGGCATCAGGTGCTTTGGTCGGGTCTAAAAAAGGAAACCAAGCCGATCCTCGGCGTATACCGTTCCCGTAAACATCCAAGTCTCTTTTTTCTTGACAAGGAAAATGGAGGTAAAGCGGACGCCTTGAATGCAGGAATTAATTTTTCGCATTATCCTTATTTTGTCTCGCTGGACGGAGATACGGTACTGGATACGGACGCTTTTCTTAAAATTATGAAGCCGATCGTCGAAGCGAGGCCTGGGGAAGAAATTATTGGCAGCGGCGGCAGCGTCGGCATCGCAAACGGAAGTATCATCGACCAGGGACATCTGGGCATCGAAGACGTCCGGTTATCTTCTAAGCCTATCGTGATTATGCAGGTGATCGAGTATTTGCGCGCGTTCCTTATGGGACGTATCGGATTAAGCCAATATAATATGCTGCTCATCGTTTCCGGCGCTTTTGGGGTTTTTCGTAAAGATTGGGTTCTTGAGGCCGGAGGCTATGAAGTCGGGACGATCGGGGAAGATATGGAGCTGATTGTCCGGCTGCACCGATTGATTCGCGAGAAAAAAAGCAAGGCAAAAATCGCTTATATTCCTGACCCTGTTTGCTGGACGGAAGCGCCGGAAACCTTGAGCATTTTAAAGCGCCAACGTGTCCGCTGGCAGCGGGGGCTGTTCGAGAGCTTGTGGAATCATCGCAAAATGATTTTGAACCCTCGCTTCGGCAGAGTGGGGCTCGTGGCCATGCCTTATTTTCTTTTTGTAGAACTGCTGGGTCCGGTAGTGGAGGCTCTGGGTTATATGATTTTGGCCGCAGGGTTGATATCGGGACAAATGGATATTCTTTTTAGCTTTCTGCTGATGCTTTCGATGCTTTTGTACGGATCTTTCCTTTCTATGGGCAGCGTGCTGCTGGAGGATTGGACGTTAAACAAATACAAACGTATTTCAGACGTCACCAAGCTTTTCGTCTGGGCGCTATCGGAAACGTTCTGGTACCGGCCGGTTCAGACGCTTTGGAGGCTGGAAGGATTATTTAAAGCGGTCCGGGGCAAAAAGCATGAATGGGGAGAAATGACAAGAAAGGGCATATTTATAGAAACGCCAAAAAAATAACCGGGTAGGAACTAGCAGGCAGGAGGGCAGGCTACATGCGCAGCAAGAGATCCAATCAGCGTTTGCGGCGTTGGTTCATATGGCCTTTGATCGGGAGTGTTCTCATGGCCTTAATCATAACGATTGTTCAGGTAAATCAGTTGCAAAGGGAAGCCCGTCTCAACGACATTCAAACCGTAGAGGTCAACGGAATTTCGATCCCCGCTCGGGCAGGAGATGACTATCTTCAGGTTTATCGCAGCGGGGCTTGGCATGATTACTTGATTAAAGGCGTGAATATGGGGATTGCCAAGCCGGGACATTTTCCGGGGGAAACCGCCATTACGAAGGACGAATACTACAGGTGGTTTGAACAGATAGGGGAAATGCATGCAAACACCGTCCGCGTATATACCCTGCATCCGCCCGGATTTTACGAAGCATTGAAGGACTATAACGAAGATGCCAAAGAGCCGATTATGGTTCTGCACGGGTTGTGGATCAATGAGGAAAAGCTCGTTGGAACAGGAGATGCTTTCTCGGATGAGGTGAATCCGGAGCTGCAGCAAGAGCTCCGCGATTTGGTGAATGTGATTCATGGAAAAGCGGAGTTGCCTGCAAGGACCGGACATGCCTCGGGAAAATACAGAGCGGATATTTCAAAATACGTTTTGGGCTGGGTTCTTGGTGTGGAGTGGGATCCCGAGATGGTCGTATCGACCAACCGGAAAAACGAAGGGAAGACGCAGTTTGACGGGACCTATTTTCAGACGCAGCAGGCCTCGCCATTCGAAATATGGCTGGCCGGTCTGATGGAAGACGTGGCCAAATACGAAGCGGATACATATCATTGGCAGAGGCCGTTCAGCTTTACAAATTGGGTGACGACCGATTTGCTCGAGCATCCGTCCGAGCCTTCCGAGAATGAGGATCTGGTATCTGTTGATCCGGGCAACATCGAGACGAAGCCCGCTTTATTGGGCGGCTACTTTGCCTCGTATCACGTTTATCCTTATTATCCCGAGTTTATGAATTATGATAAAACATATTCGGAATATAAGGATTTTCGCGGAGAGGCCAATGGCTATGCAGGTTATTTGAACGATTTGAAGCGGGCGCACCCTATGCCGGTATTAATTGCGGAGTTTGGGGTACCCTCCTCCCGCGGCATGACGCATCGAAACGTCAACGGCTGGAATCAGGGCTTCCACTCCGAAGCGGAGCAAGGAGCGATTAACGCCCGTTTGTTTGAAGATATCGTACATGAAAAGATGGCCGGAGGACTGGTGTTCAGCTGGCAGGATGAGTGGTTTAAACGAACCTGGAACAATATGGACCTGGACAATCCGGACCGGCGCCCTTTTTGGTCGAACGCGCAAACCAGTGAGCAGCAGTTCGGGTTGCTCAGCTTTGACCCCAACGTGGAAGACAAGCTGCTGCAGGTTGACGGAAATCCAAAGGATTGGGACCATGCGGATATTCCAGTGACGGACATGGGGAAGAAAGCTATGCTTCAGACGTTGGATTCATATGACGTACAGCGTCGTGTGGAACAGGCTGCGGCGTCAGTCGATGAAAGATATGTCTATTTCCGCCTGAATTACGGCAAGGATGAACAGCCGTTTGATTGGAAGCAGGGGCATACGATGATCCTGCTGGATACCGTACCGGATCAAGGGGAGCATCAGGTTCCGGGCAGCAGCGGACTGACCAGCGACGCTGGCTTTGATTTTGTCATTGACTTGTCCGGTCCTGACCGCTCTCGGATATGGGTGGACAGTTATTACGATCCCTTTTATTATCAATATGGTCATATGCTAAACATGATCCCGGCAAAAGAATATGCGGGTATAAAGAATAACGGTCATTTTCATCCGATTCAATTGACTTTAAACAAGGAGCTGACGTTACCCGAAAGCGGTTTGAAGCTTCCTTTCGATGCTTACGAAACCGGACGGCTCCGTTTCGGCAACAGTAATCCTGCAAGTGATCAGTACGATTCCCTGGCAGACGTCTTTTTTAATGAAAAGGAGCGCGTATTAGAGGTCAGGATTCCCTGGCAGCTGCTGAATGTAAAGGATCCGAGCACGCATGAAGTCATGAGTGATTTATGGAAGGACGGTCTTAAAGCCAAGCAAATCGTCACAGGCTTCAGGTTTGCCGTCGTAACCTACAAGCCTAAGGAAGCGGATTCCGCGCTTGGAGAAGGCGAGATCGCCTTTACTTATCCCGCTGTAAGCGATGGAAGACTGCTTGCGGAGGAGCTCGTTCCTCTGGTGTGGAATGCTTGGGAGCAGCCGCAGTACCATGAACGACTAAAGACTTCTTATTACACGATGAAGGATGTATTCCTGCGGACTTCATTGAGCAGCCTTGGAGGCAACCCGTAGATGATAAAAAGATACTTTGCAGATAAGAAGGGGGATACGAATGAACCACGAATTATGGTCGCAAGGAATCATTACCCATAGGGATGAGCTGAGAGATGTAGTAGGTTTTCCCCACGAAGCTGTAGTGAAGAAAAGCATTGCGCAAATCGATGCTCATGTCCGAAGCTATTTATCGATGTCCCCGCTTTTCTTTCTTTCAACAGCCAATAAAGACGGGAGATGCGATGTATCGCCCCGCGGCGACGAACCCGGCTTCGTCAAAGTAATAGACGACCGGCATCTGATCTATCCGGAACGTCCGGGAAACCGGCGTGTCGATTCCTTGTTGAATATATTGGATAATCCATATGCGGGTATGCTTTTTATCATACCGGGCTTGGAGGAAGTGCTAAGGATTAACGGCCGGGCGCGGATTACGCGCAGCGAGGAAGCGTTAAAAGCGATGCAATGGAGCGATGTGCCCCAATTAGGTGTCATAGTTGAAGTAGAGGAGTGCTTTATTCACTGTTCGAGAGCACTGAAGAAATCCATGGTTTGGGAAGAGGGGGCAAGACCTCTAAAGAAAGATTTGCCTTCGATGACCGAGATGTTCCATGCCCATCTTCAAATGAATGGTTTCACCATCTCAAAGTAATCTACGGAAATGAACAAGCTGGTGCGGGGAATGAACCTGCACCAGCTTGTTGTTTTAATGACTCATATATTTGGCGTACAACGATTTGGCCGTTGCGATATCCTGCGTTCCCTGCACCAGCACTCGACCGTCCTTGAATAGAACCAGCGTATAACCGTCGATGTGAAAACGAAGAAGAAAGGGATTCCGTTCTACCTTCGCGATTCTTTGCAATACGCTTTCCTCTTCTTCCAGATTTATCGTTCGTTGGCCTCTGGGAGTGATCTGAACCGTATCTCTGCCGCATAAAGCTGTAAATACCTCTTGGTCGTCCGCAGCAGGATAGAGAAACTCGAATTCCTCTCTGCCGCAAGCCGGGCAGCCGGAGTGCTTACCCTGACTGATATCCATCTGCATATGCCGGTTCGACCACAGCTCGAATTGCTCCAGGTAAGGGTTCAAATGCTGGTCTGCGCCCACCATAAGCTTTAAGGCTTCTGCCGCTTGATAGGAGGCAACGACATGGATGATCGGTCCAATGACGCCTACGGTGTCACAGGTGTCCCCTCTGCCGGACGGCGGGTCGGGGAACAGGCAGCGGTAACAGGGAGTTACGAAGGGCCGGATGGCCGCAAACATGCCTCTGGAGCTTACGGCACCGCCGTAAACCCATGGAATCCGGTGCTTGACCGCAACGTCATTGAGCAGGTAGCGAATCTGAAAGTTATCGGTTCCGTCCAGGATGATGTCTACGTCGCTCAGCAGCTTTTCCGCATTATAGGAATGAACGTCTGTCACGATGGGTTCTATAGTAACCGACGAATTCACTTTCTTTAATTTATCGGCGGCAGCGATGGCTTTGGGTGTATGCTGCTTGGCATCCTCTTCGTCGTAGAGCATTTGTCTTTGAAGATTGCTTTCCTCTACGAAATCGCGGTCGATGAGCCGCAGATACCCGACCCCGCTGCGAACCATATGGTTAGCCAGCACGGTGCCGAGCGCCCCCAGCCCGACGATTGCCACACGGCTGTTCAACAGCTTTTCTTGTCCCGATGGACCGATGGGCGGAAAGAGTAATTGCCGCGAATAGCGGGCGTGTTGATTGGGTTTCACAGGCGCCTCCTCTGACCCTTGTCCTAGGGTCAATAGATCATTTTTCCGCTGATAAAATCCTGAAGAGCTACGCTTTGAGGGGTTTCAAAAAAAGCTTGCGTAATGTTCTGCTCCACGATTTGTCCCTGATAAAGAAACAGACACTGATCGGTTAAGCGTTTGGCCTGCTGCAAATGGTGGGTAACCATCAGGACCGTCATCCGCTTCTCACGGCGTATTCGGGTAATGATCTGTTCAATCATCCATACGTTGGACGGATCCAGATTAGAGGTGGGTTCATCCAATAGAAGCAGCTTCGGCTGCAGTACGATCGCCCGCGCCAAGGCAATTCTCTGGGCTTCCCCTCCCGAAAGAGAGGTTGCTTTACGTCCCATGGCTGCCTCAAGACCCACCAGTTCCAGGGCTTCCTTTACCAGCTGCGCTTTTTTGTGGCGGGGGACTCCTCTATAGCTTAGTCCCAGCGCTACATTCTCGAAAACGGTGGTTTGAAACATAACGGGCTTCTGTGCGACAAATGCCATCTGCCTTTGTAAATGGAGACTTTTGGAATGGGAGAGAGAGGTTAAATCCACCCGGTGCCCAAACAAGGATAAAGTACCCGATTGAGGCTTCTCCAGGAAGTTCAATACGCGCAAAAACGTGCTCTTGCCGGCCCCGCTGGGCCCTACAATACCGTAAATGACGCCTTCCTCAAAGACGGCTGCGGGGACGGATAACAGCACCTGACCGCCGGCAGCAACGGTAAGGTGCTCGACTTCAACGGGTTTCATCGGAGCTTGTCCCTCCCGTTGTTCAGGTTTTGCAGTGCGCCTGCAACGAGAAAGCTGTTGAAAACAAAGCTGATGACAAGAAGGACAATGCCGATTTGCAAAGCGACATCGAAGCTTCCTTTACGGGTTTCCAGAATAATGGCGGTGGTCATCACCCGTGTCTCATGCTCAATGTTCCCTCCCACAAGCATGACCGCGCCGACTTCGGATATCGCACGGCCATAGGCTGTGGCTATGCCTGACCAGATTCCGCTTCTGGCTTCTTTAAGGATCGTCCACACCAGCTGAAAAGGCGCAGCTCCAAGGCTTTTGGCTGTTTCCCAATACGTTCTTTCCCTCGCCTGAACGGCAGACATGGTCAATCCCGTAATGATCGGAGTAACCAAAATGCTCTGAGCGATGATCATCGCCTCCGGAGTGAACAGCAGCTGAAGAAATCCGAGCAGGCCATATTTGGACAGTAAGATATACACAATAACGCCGATCAGCACGGGAGGCAGTCCCATGAAAGTAAAAACCAGAATGACGATCAGGCGTTTTCCGGGGAAGGAATAGAGCCCCAGAACCGCGCCGCAAGGGATGCCGATGAGCATCCCGACGATAATGGCTATGGTCGAAACCTGCAGGGATAATCCTATAATCTCAAGAACATCGAAGCTAAAGATTCCTTACACTCCCTTTGATTTATCTTTTTTTGGCGCTTGGGACAAACAAGCCTTTCCCGTATTTCTCCTTTCCGAACTCTCCGATCAGCTTTTGGCCTTCTGTACCAACTAAAAATTGGATAAATTCCTCTACTTCCTTGACCTTTTCGCTGGATTTAACTTGGATAACTCCATAAGGATTAAGAAGGGAGGCATCCCCTTCCTTTAAGACGACAAGATTTCCTTTGCGGGATAAGTAAGTCGCTTCATCCGTAAGCGTATAAGCGTTCTTTTCATCCGCCATCTGGAGAGTGGCCCCCATGCCTTGACCGGCTGACAAATACCAAGGCCCTTCAGGCTTGAGGCCTGCGCTTTCCCAAATCGACAGCTCTTTCTTGTGGGTCCCCGAATCGTCTCCGCGGGAAATGAAAGCCGCTTTCTTCTCAGCTATAGCCTTAAAAGCTTCAGGCGCCGCCGCCATTCCTTTAATGTCTGCGGGGTCTTCCTTAGGTCCAACGATCAGAAACTGGTTGTACATCACATCATAGGCATGGATGCCAAAGCCCGAGGCCACAAATTCATCCTCCGACTTTCTGGCATGAACGAGGAGGACGTCGGCATTGCCGTCCTTTCCTAATTGAATGGCTTGTCCTGTCCCGACCGCAACGACCTTGACTTGAATGCCGGACTTTTGTTCGAATGCCGGAATGATCGAATCCAGCAAACCGGAGTCTTGAGTACTGGTCGTCGTGGCCAGGATAATGGATCCCTTTTCTTCGGATTTAGCCGGGGCGGCGGTTCCTTGCACGGAACTGCCTGAGCTGCCGCAGCCCGTTATCACGCCTATCAAGAGCAGAAAGATAAAGAGATAAGAGAACACTATAATTCTTCTGTTCGATCTCATGCAACCATTCTCCTTATATTGTAGTTTTTCACAATAACTACGCTTTCAAATATAATGTATTACGAAGTTGCTTTCATAGCAATCTTTTTTGAAATATTTAAAGGGATGATGAAAAAAGGAGGAATTATTTAGTATATGTCGAAGTATTATGAATATTAATAATCATTTGTTCATATCAGAAATGGGAGGCGAGTTGCATGAGCTTAGGCGGTTTCAAGAACAGAGAAGTAGTGGTCGATTTAACATCCGGAACAATCAATTACAGGGAAATTAATGAGGATTTGGCCAGGAAATATATCGGCGGCAGGGGTCTTGGAGTAAAATATTTATTAGATAACGGGCCCCAAGTGGAAGCGCTCTCTCCTGAAAACATGCTATGCATCATGACCGGTCCCGTATCCGGATCAAGAACGGTCATGAGCGGCAGATTATGCGTGGTCACCAAATCTCCGCTGACGGGTACGGTAACCGACTCCCATATGGGAGGATGGACGGCGGCCAGGCTGAAATGGGCAGGGATTGACAATCTTATTTTTACAGGCAAGAGCGACAAGCCGGTTTATCTTTATATCGAGAACGGTCAAGCCGAGCTCCGGGATGCCAGTCATGTATGGGGTAAAGGAACCCGACCTACCATTCAGGCGATGAAAGACAGATACGGCAAAGAAAATCTGAGCGTGATGTGTATCGGGCAGGCCGGGGAAAACCTTGTGCGCTATGCCGGCTTCATGAACGAAAACGACCGTTCGGCAGGACGCGGGGGAACAGGTGCCGTCGCAGGCTACAAAAATTTGAAAGCTATAGTCATCAAGGCCGAGCAAAAAGGAAATATGCCGGTTCCCGCTAAAGATGAAGACTATAAGAAGGCGAATCAGAACGGTCTTAAAGCGGTGATGGAAGGCGGTCTTACCGCTCCTAAGAAAGGCGGTTTATCCGTATACGGCACCAACGTGCTGACGAGCATCATTAATGAAGTCGGGGCGCTTCCGACGATGAACTCGCAGTACACGCATTGGGACGCCTCGGAAGGACACAGCGGAGAGACGGTCAATTCGACGCTGTTGGTAGCGGACAACACCTGTCACGCCTGTCCCGTGGCCTGTAAGAAGGAAGTGGAAGTGAAAGAAGGCAAGTACAAGACCAAGGTGGAAAGCTTCGAATATGAATCGGGCTGGGCATTGGGCGCTAACTGCGGATTAAGCGATGCGGCCGCGATTTCCTATATGATCAACATGTGTAATGAATATGGCATGGATACCATTGAATTGGGGAATGTTCTTTCCGTAACCATGGAGGCGGTTCAAAAAGGTCTTATCTCTGAGAACCTCTCTTGGGGCGATGCGGATCGTATGATTGAGCTGGTAGAGCAGATGGTTTTCCGTCAAGGCATCGGTGACACTCTGGCCGAAGGACCTGTACGTGCGGCTGCGAAGTTTGGCGATCCGAGCCTGGCGATGGCTGTAAAGGGTCAATCCATTCCAGCCTATGATCCACGCGGTATTCAAGGGATCGGTCTTGGCTTTGCTACAAGCAACCGCGGAGCCTGTCACCTGCGCGGCTATACCGTAGCCAGTGAAATTGCGGGAATTCCGGAGCCGACGGACCGGCTTGTGCCCGAAGGAAAGGGAGCGCTGCTGAAGATATTCCAGGATCTTCACTCCTTCTCGGATTCGATGAACGTATGTAAATTCTCTTCCTTCTCCGAAAATGCCGATAACTATGCGCAGCAATATTCCGCAATGACCGGCGTTGACATTACGAGCGATGATGTACTGAAAATCGGGGAGAGAATCTATAATCTGGAGCGTTACTATAATAATCTTGCCGGCTATAACAAGCGCGAGGACGATTATTTGCCGAAACGCTTCACAGAAGAGCCTGCGACCGGGAACAGTGCGGGAGCGGTAAGCCGGATGGATATCATGCTGGATGAGTATTATCAGGCTCGCGGTTGGGTAGATGGCGTTGTTCCGGAGGGAAAACTGAAAGAATTGCAAATCATCTAACTAAACAAGCATAAGAAAAAAGGTGGAATCCAGATTCCACCTTTTCTTTACCCTCCCGCCCTAAACGTTTTTTTGCGGAAATCCTTAATCACAGCCTGGAGGAGCTCCTCGGACGGCGCTTCAAAATGAATGAACACAGCATTTACAATAAATACGGGAGTAAACCGGATATGGCTCTCGTTTAGAATGCGGGCCTGCCAACCGGATCCTTGGAAAATAAAAGGAAACTCAAAGGTTTGCTGCACGGCCCCTAATTCTATAAAATAACTCATCAGATGCTCGATATGTATGCCGCGAAATTCCAATGTCTGCTCTGCCGTCATCAGATTATCCTCCGGCAACGGGGGGAAAGAGAGCGAATTGGTCCTGCCCGCTGACGGGCGTCTTCAATCCATCCAAATGAATGATATTTTTTCCATTGATAAACACATGGACGAAGGGCTTGAGCTTTCGCTCATGATCAAATACTTCATCGTCCATGGCGGGATAAAGCTTGATTAAATCCTCGAGCACTTGAATGACAGTGCTTCCCTCAGGAGAAGGCACTTCAACAACTTTGTCCATGCAAATTTCACGAAAATTAGCAAAAAGTTTGACTTTCATATGGGCAGCTCCCTTCTGTGTTCATCTTATTATAATAGATTTCGTTCCGCTTTGTGTAGAGTTGTCAGAATTTTTAGCCTCAGGAGGACCGCATGAAATTCTTCAATGTAAAAACCGTAGAGGAAACGATGGCCATCATCGAAGAACAATTCACACCCATTCATAGACCTGTCCGGATATCGATCACAGAAGCGGTGGGCCGCATTCTTGCTGAGGATGTGTATTCCAAGGAACAGGTACCCTCCTTTGCCAGATCTACGGTAGACGGTTATGCGGTACAGGCGAAAACAACCTACGGCGCATCCGAATCCATGCCCGCTTTTCTGGACATCACAGGGAAAATTCTTATGGGTAAAGGAGCGGAGCTCCCGCTTTATGAGGGGCAGGCTCACTATATTCCTACGGGAGGGATGCTGCCGGAAGGCGCCGACAGCATCGTCATGATTGAGCATGTGGAAGAGATGGGCGAGCTGCTGAATGTTTACCGCCAGGTCGCGCCGGGGGAGAATGTCATCCGTGCCGGTGACGATGTAGGGATCGGGGATCTGGTCATGGTAAAAGGGAGCAGGCTGCGTCCCCAGGATTTGGGGGTATTGGCGGCAATCGGCGTAACGGAGGTTGAGGTAGCCCCCGTTCCGATTGTAGGCATTCTATCTACCGGTGACGAGATTGTTCCTCCGGAAAAAGAGTGGCTTGGCCCGGGCGAGATTCGTGATATCAACAGCATCATGATCGGCTCCCGATGGGTGCAGCTGGGGGCCAAAGTCATTTATGGCGGTATTGTTCAAGATGATTATGGCCAGTTTTTGGCTCAAGCCAAAGCTTTGTTCGACAAAGTTGATATCCTTGTTCTATCCGGCGGAAGCTCTGTGGGAACAAGGGACTTTACCGTTCAGGTGCTGGAGGCGCTGGGGGACCCGGGGGTTCTGGTTCATGGAATAGCTACGAAGCCGGGGAAGCCAACGATTGTAGGCAAATCGCAGGGCAAGCCTGTTATGGGTCTCCCGGGGCACCCGGTATCCGCTTTGATTATGCTGGATTTGGTAGGCATACCCATCTTGAGACAGCTTCAAGGGGAATCGAAAGACCTCTTGGATCGAAGAGTGAGAGCAAGAATATCGCGTAATGTTCCTTCGGCGGTCGGACGAAGCGACTATATCCGGGTACGTCTGGAAGAACGGGAGGATGGGCTGTGGGCAGTCCCCGTATTTGGCAAATCGGGATTGGTCACAACCATGGTGGAAAGCGACGGGATTATGGAGATCTCGGCGAACAAAGAGGGAATCTTAGAAGGGGAACAGGTTAAAATCAGGCTCTTTGGCAAGGAACTCTAATACCAAATGCAGACATGAAAAGCAAAAAGGAGCAAACCATGCGAAAAATCTATCTGGAAGACACTCCGCTTCAGGACGCGCAGCGTGAATTTTTGGAAAAAATCACGTTCGAGAGAAAAGTAGAGACCGTCCGGACAAGCGAAGCCTTGGGTAGAGTGACGGCCGAGCCTGTATATGCCAAGGTCTCCATGCCGAATTATCATGCTTCAGCTATGGATGGCGTTGCCGTTCTGGCGGCAAAAACCCATGGTGCGGATGAGAAGAATCCCGTACGTCTTCAGCGCGGCACGGATTATGAAATCGTGGATACCGGCGATCCGATTCCTCCCGGCTTTGATGCCGTCATCATGATCGAGCATATCCATCAGGTGGATGAGGAAACGATCGAGATCCTCGAATCCGTAGCGCCTTGGCAGCATATTCGTCCGATTGGGGAGGATGTTGTCGTCGGAGAAATGATTGTTCCGGCACACCATGCTTTAAGAGCGGTGGACTTAGGGGCGCTTCTGGCAGGAGGAAGGGTAGAGGTTCCCGTCCTGTGCAGGCCTAAGGTTGCGATCATTCCTACAGGCACCGAGCTCATCGAGCCAAGTCATGCTGTAGGACGCGGAGAGATTGTGGAATTTAACGGTACGGTATTCGCCTCGTATCTCAAGGAATGGGGAGCAGAGCCGATTTATCTCGGCATTGTGAAGGATGAGTATCATACCATTAAAGAGAAGGTGCTCGAGGCTGCCCAACTGGCTGATATTGTCATTCTTAATGCAGGCTCCTCCGCTGGAACGGAGGATTTTACGGTACATGTAATCGGTGAAATAGGCCGCGTCTTTACCCATGGTGTGGCGACAAGACCGGGTAAGCCCTCCATAACTGGCGTAGTGAACGGGACGCCGATTATCGGAGTGCCAGGGTACCCTGTTTCGGCTTATTTATCGCTTGAGTGGTTTGCGCGGCCTTTAGTTTACCATTATTACGGTCTGATCGAGCCCAAGAGAAACATCCTGCCGGTCAAGCTCGGACGCAGAATTGTCTCCGATGTAGGGGCGGACGATTTTGTTCGAATGACGGTCGGCTGTATAAATGGAGAGTATATCGCTAACCCGTTGACCCGTGCAGCCGGAGTCACGATGTCGATGGTAAGGGCGGACGGCTTGCTGCGAATTCCGGGAGGGCATATGGGCTACGAGCAGGGAGAAGTGGTGGAGCTCGAGTTGTATCGACCCAAAGAGCAGATTGATCGCACGACGGTAATCACCGGAAGCCACGACCTCTCCGTGGATGTACTGCATACGCTGCTGCGCAAAGAGCATCCGGATCGTTTCCTTGTATCCTCGCATGTAGGAAGCATGAGCGGAATCCTGGCCATCCAAAGAGGAGAAGCCCATGCAGCGGGTGTTCACTTATTCGATGAGGAAACGGGTGTCTACAACGTGCCTTTCATTGAAAAGTACCTAAAAGGACAGGACGTCGTTCTGGTTCAACTGGTTTATCGGGAGCAAGGCTGGATCGTACCGAAAGGAAATCCCTTGGGCATCCGGACAGCGGGGGATATCAGCAAGCCCCAGGTGACGTATATCAACCGGCAGCGCGGTGCCGGAACAAGACTGCTTTTGGATTACCTGCTCAAAAAAGAAGGCATCGACCGCCATGCGGTTTACGGGTATGAACGGGAAGCCATCAATCACCTTAGCATTGCTGCGGCAGTGGCCGGCGGCTCGGCGGATGTCGGATTAGGTATTTATTCCGCGGCTCAAGCGATGGGTTTGGATTTTATTCCCGTAGCGGAAGAACGATATGACCTCTTGATGAGCAGAAGCTTTTACGATAGTCTAGAGGGACAAATGCTTTTGAATGTGATTCGCTCCGACTCTTTCAAATCTGAAATGGAAGCTTTAGGAGGTTACAGCTGTCGAGAATCCGGACAGATCGTTTTCGCAAAGTAATATCGATCGTTGAGGGAGTGATAAGTCATGCAGAACCCTAAGCATCAAATCTTTGACAAGCTACAGCGCCCTCTCCGTGACTTGCGCTTGTCCGTTACGGATCAATGTAATTTCCGCTGCCGGTATTGTATGCCGGAAGAAATATTTGGGCCTGATTACACCTTCCTCCCTAAAGACAAGCTTCTTACTTTTGAAGAACTGACTCGAATTTCCCGGATTTTTGTTACTCTGGGAGTAGAGAAAGTACGGATCACCGGCGGTGAGCCGCTCATGCGCAAGGATCTGCCCAAGCTGATTCAGATGGTTTACGGAATTGATGGAGTCAAGGATATCGCCATGACCACCAACGGCTCCCTGTTGGCTAAGCATGCGCAAGCTCTGAAGGAAGCGGGGCTTCATCGTGTAACGGTAAGTCTTGATAGTTTGGACGATGGACGGTTTGGACAAATGAACGGCCGCGGATTTAAAGTATCACATGTACTCGAAGGTATCGAAGCGGCTGCGGCTGCGGGCTTGAAGGTGAAGATCAATATGGTGGTTCACAAAGGAACGAACGATCAGGATGTGCTTCCCATGGCCAGGTATTTCCGGGAAAAAGGGCATGTTCTGCGTTTTATCGAATACATGGACGTTGGCAATTCCAACGGGTGGAAGCTGGATCAAGTACTGCCGAGCCAGGAAATTGCCAAGCGAATCCATCAGGAAATGCCGATCGAACCGGTTGAACCCAATCATTATGGGGAGGTAGCCTCGCGATATCGTTACGTAGGCGAGGAACAGGAGATAGGCTTTATTTCTTCTGTCACTCAAGCCTTTTGCTCCACATGTACACGGGTAAGAGTTTCCGCCGAAGGAAAGATGTACAGCTGTCTGTTTGCTTCGGCAGGAACCGATCTGCGGGCCCCCTTGCGCGAAGGCTGGGACGACGAGGAGATTCAGAAATTGATTATGGACTTTTGGAGTCATCGATCGGACCGCTATTCCGAGGAAAGACTGTCCAACACACCTGGTCTGAAGAAAAAAACGAAAGTGGAAATGTCTCATATTGGAGGGTAGCCCGGTTGGGGGGGGGGAGAATAAGTTCTCTCCTCTCTTTTTTTGCGAAATTCTGCATAATATATTGTCATACAAATTAAATTGTCATAAAATATGATTGTTAAGTTGGAAATACATAGTAGGTATAAAACAATCTTGTCAGTGGAGGAGATTTGCCGATGAAGTTTAAAGTGCTGATTCCGCAAGACGTCTCAAATGAGGGAAAACATTATTTGCTTGAGCGCGGCTACGAAATCAAGATGGGTTCCGGAACAACAGAGGACATCCTCAAAGAAGAGGTAAAGGATTGCGACGCGGTTTTGGCAAGGTCCGAAAAGTACAGCGCAGAGACGTTAAGAGCCGGGAAAAAACTGAAAGTCATTGCCAGACATGGAGTCGGTTATAACAACATTGATTTGAAAGCGGCTACAGAGCTTGGGATTTATGTCACCATCGCTCCTTTGTCCAACGCGATTTCAGTGGCCGAGCATTCATTGGCCCTGATGCTGGCTTTGTCTAAAAACCTTCTTGTGCAGGATCACGAGCTGAGAAAGGGAAATTTTGAAATCAGAAATCAGTTGAAGGGAAGCGATCTGGAAGGAAAAACGTTAGGCCTGATTGGACTCGGGAGAATCGGTTCCATTTTGGCGAGAAAAGCGGCGAGAGGATTGGATATGAAAATCATTGGATATGATCCATACATCCGGCCCGAATCCTTGATTCCCGAAATCGAGCTGGTGAACGACTGGGAAACCATCTTCCGTCATTCGGATTATGTCAGCCTGCATCTGCCATATACCCCGGAAAATAGAGGAATTATCGGAATGAATGTTTTCAAGCAGATGAAGAAGACTGCCTGCTTGATTAATGCGGCCAGAGGTGAGTTGGTCAATGAAGATGAGCTGGCACAAGCCTTGCAGGAAGAAATCATAGCGGGTGCAGGCCTGGATGTATTCGATCCGGAACCTCCTGCAATAGATCATCCGCTTTTTAAGCTGAATAATGTCATCGTCACTCCTCATAATGCAGCGTTAACCGTGGAAGCCATGCAAAGAATGTCGCTGCATGCCGCGATGAGTATCGATGAAGTGCTTTCCGGCAAAACACCGAGCTGGCCTGTAAATATGGTGGGTTAAACGGTAATGCTTTTCATTCTGTTACATCGATGTAGTAATCATTTCAATATAAATATATGGAGGAGTTCATATGAAACTTAGAAAACGCTTACTTCTCTCGGTCATGGCCAGTACGGTGCTCGCTGTTGGAGCTGTGGGGTGTTCCAAGGCACCTGAAGCGCAGCAGCCGGCAGGCGAAGTGAAGAAGTCCGATTATCCTCAGAAGGATATTGAGTTGGTGGTTGCTTATGCTGCTGGAGGCGGAACGGACGCCATTGCCCGATTTGTCGCCCATGCAGCCAGCAAGTATTTGCCTAACGGCAAAAATATTGTGGTATCCAACAAACCGGGTGCCGGCGGGACGGTTGCTCTTGCTGAAGTAATGCAGGCTAAGCCTGACGGATATAAGCTGGGTTCGGTTACGACAGGGAACCTGGCCATTGCTCCGAATTATGGAAAAACGCCTTTCAAATCCGACAGCTTTATTCCGATTGCTCAGTTTAGCGCTGTTCCTAATGTGCTTGTGGTTCAGACGGAGACTCCGTGGAAGACCTATGATGAATGGCTGGATTGGGTTAAAAAGAATCCCGGCAAGTTTCCTTACGGTACCGGCGGAGCGGGGGGGACCCAGCATTTGGCAATGGAAGGACTTAACGAGCTCGAAGGCGTCCAAACCAAGCATGTCCCGTTTGAAGGTGCTGCGCCGGCATTAACCGCATTGCTCGGCGGTCACGTACAAGGGGCTATCGTGAATGTGAATGAGGCCAAACCGCATGTGGATGACGGTAAGATGCGAGTCCTCGCCAATTTGGGCACCTCCAAAATCGAAGCGTATAAAGATGCGATGTTCTTAAAGGATAAAGGCTTTGTAGGCTTGGATAGCTGGTCGGGCTTAGTTGTCCCGAAGGATACACCAAAAGATATTGTAGACACACTCCGTGATGTGTTTAAAAAGGCGATGGAGGAACCAACCATTAAAGAAGAATTCAACAAGCTCGGAGTTGAACCGGTATATGCTGATGGCGATCAGTTTGCCAAAGTGGTCGCTGATTCAAATAAGCTAACCGGAGAACTGGTCAAGAAGCTGGGTATGGCGAATTAAATCAGGCACTGGCACCCATCGGCGATGGCGTGCAAATGGACAACCCATTTGACACGCCATTTTTCTTTTCTTCTCAAGGGATGTATCATGTTTATCACTTGAAATGGCACGGCTTTGGCTCAAATGAAACTATATTCGTTGCAGCAGCTACAACGATGGACAATCCAATTCAAATATGGGACCGATACACAAAAAGAAGAACGCAGTCTTCAAATTCCGGATAAATAAAAAAGCTTGGTCATTTGACCAAGCTTGTACTTGAATTCATCACTTGGATTCGTTCTGTCTCGTACGTCCGCCGTTCATATACCCTCTGGCTATACGGGAAGCCCGGATGGTAGACACGATAATCAGTGTCTCATCCCGGGTCATATTCCGGCCTTCATACGAAAAATCGGATAAATCAGCAATTTGCTCATCCGTATATTTGTCAAACAAGTCGATTAACATCTCGATATTATGATCCATATCCGTTTTCTCCTACGATGTTTGTATACTACCAATATTATTACAGAAGGCAATGAAATTCGTCAACCGAACCGGGAAATGTTCACATGACGACCTGTTATTTTGTGTAATTAAAGCAACTATTTCTATGATTTATTCGTCTTTAGGAAAGGAAAAGAGTTTACTATCTTTATATTTTTATCTTTGGAGTGATTCTTTATGCGAAAAGGAACGATCGTTGGAATACTTGTTCTGGCGCTGATCGTGTCTGCCGGCTGCCAAAACCGTACAGAGACCGCGAGACCGGAGAGGAATGACGGTGGTTCGGAGGTGAATCCTCAGCAGCAAGCTGGAAAATCTATTTCACCGCCGACAGAGGGCTCAACCTCGGGAAAGAACACGGAGCTGAATCCGGCCGCGCCGGCAGCAAATGATATACAAATGGGAAAAATAACGGCAGTACGGATTGCCAATCCGGATTCAGGCTGGGTTGGCGGAGATGGCTGGATCGCCAGAACCGATGATGGCGGCCAAAATTGGCAGGTCCAATACCAGGGCCCTGGGACTGTAAATCAATTGTTTGCATTGAACACTCAAGTGGCATGGGCGGCTGTAACTGAAAATACGGAGCGGAATGAACGAGTCTTGTTAAGCACTGCGGATGGAGGACAGCATTGGACACTGTCAGGTAAGGTGCCGAATCAAGGTTTTTTGCATTTTGTCTCTGCACAGGAGGGGTATAGTGCAAATGCAAAAACGACGGATGGCGGACAAACCTGGAGCCATCTGCCGGTTCCTGATCATATGGCAGGCGATGCCTACTTCCACGACAAAGATCACGGATGGGCGGTAACGCAAGATAAAGGCATATTCAAGGTTAATCGAACCACGGATAGAGGCTATACGTGGCAGATCGTGATGTCACGCAAGACAGATGCTGCGCTTAACGGTGCACTGATCCGCTCGGCTGGAGCGGATGATGCGTGGGTCGAATGCATCGGGGACTCCGGGATGACGCAAACCTCGTATTCCTTATTTCACACTTCCAATGGGGGACAGCAGTGGCAGACGGTAATTGCGAATGCCACGGCGGGAGCCGGCCCTGCTCCGGGGATTCTGATGAACGGTTCAGATAGTGCCCGAAATACGGGAGCTCAGCCCGGTACCTTGTATGTGGTGAGTCCCGAAGCAGCTTACATGGGCGGCAAATGCATGGCATGTGATAAGCCGAATACTATGGGATGGACAACAGACGGCGGAAAAACGTGGATGAACGGCAAGCAAGCGTTTGAAGGCTACGGTGAGCAGCTGGTCGCTATTGCAGATGAAAATCACGGCTGGTGGATCTGCACGGACAATACGGAGCCATCGGTGATGTACAGTACTTCGGATGGGGGGGAGCATTGGATAAAAGTCCATGGCTTTGACCCGCCAAAATCCGACTTGTGAAGCGGTTCAATAACAAATATATGCCATGGATAAGAACCCGTGACGACCGGCGGGTGCAGCATGGGTTTTTGTATGTCAAAAATTCTTGTATTTTTTGTCAACCCGTGTTACGTTCAATGTTAATCGAGGTAATTTTCTTTCCGTCTTGTTATTCTATCAAATAGATGTTGTCTCGTTGCCTTCTAGAGTAAAGGTACCTAATTTTTTGCTTCTTCGCTATAGTTCGTTGCTGAGGTCTGCTTAATAGGTTGATTGTCAATACTGCTGAGTAAGAACATTACTAGGGCGGGATGAACAATGTGGACCTCCGCAAGCAGTAAGGATAATCTGATT
>NZ_JBVASZ010000035.1:0-37165 GCF_057814255.1 Paenibacillus sp. F024 | reverse complement strand
CATGCCCTTTCAGTTGTTCCAAGCTACCGGCTCCTCTGTTCCCTTCTTATCTCGCGCTAAACTAAAGGTGAAATCCTGCGAATTCATGAGTCTGAGTGAGAAAACCAAATCATTTCGAGGGAGCTTAATGCTCGCGGTCAGTCTACAACTTTATTTTCACGGTCTAACACATTATTTTTCAGTCTAACACTTTATTTTCAATCTAAATTTATCCTATATCGGGATCCGTTTAAACGCTTCCTTGTTAGATGACAAAACCCCGCGTTCTCATCTTCATGCGAGATCTGCGGGGCATTTAAATAGCTTATTTGATGATGACGGCGTATACCTTGCCGGGGCCGTGAATGCCGATCGTCAGGTCGTTTTCGATATCGGCGCTTCGGCTCGGTCCGGTGATCAGATTGAGAGAAGAAGCGTACTGCTCCGGCGATGTTTTATCCCGGGTAATCCGCTCAAACGCTTCCCCCATCCGGTTCACCAGCTGGTCGGCGCGGAACACCGCAAATAAAATGTCCGTTAACAGGCTGACCGATCGTCCTCTTTGCGGAGAGCACTGAAGCACTAATGTGCTTGTATTCGCTACAGCATAGTCGGGCCATACGATTCCAAGCTGGCATCGTTCCGTTCGCTTCAGCAGTTCACTGCGCTGTGCCCAGTTCGTCTCAGGCAGCCCCTCTACGCCCTTCTCGGGTCGAAATTCCGGCCGGCTCGGCCTCACCGGCTCCACCCACGGAATAACCTCAATACCCGCTTCCTCGAGCACCTCATCCAATCCGAGGGCCTTCAGATCCTCGTGCTCCCAACGGGAGATATGGGTAACGCCAAGCTCGGCTGCGATCTCCTTCAGCCAAGCGCCGATCCGCTGCTTGGCCTCAGAGGCATCTACAACAAGAACTTTGCCGGTTAGAGCCGTCCAATTCTCGGTAAACAACGAAATGTTCTCTTCAACCGTGCGGACCGTATCTTTATACCATTGCGGCGCGCCCCGGAATAGATGGGCCGGAGCAGAGCTTGCTGCGGCGCTGCGTCCAAGCCTCGAAGACAAGTTCCCGATAAAAGCATCCCGGCCTTGGATTGTACCTTTAGTCATGTCGCTTCCCCTCCTCCCAAGCCCGATTGGTCAAAGCTCCTGCACGTCCGGCATCTTTCTTCAGTTCCTCCTGAAGAGCTTGCCATCGTTCACGAAACGACTGCTTCGGCTTCATCGGCAAATGGCGCGATTGCGTCCAGCCCGCTGCCGGTCCCGGCGCTTGCTTGATCACGCCTTTGGTCACAAACGGCTTCATAAGATAATAGGCGGACTTTGTCGCCATCCGATACAGCTTTACGTTACCGAACGTCGTCTGGAAGGTCTTGAAAGCCACACGTTCGGCCAGCGGTGTAAGCCCGAGCCGAACCTTGCGTGCCCGCAGCTGGACGAGCATGTCATGCAGCGGAATTTTCACCGGACACGCTTCGTAGCATGCGCCGCATAAGCTGGAGGCGTAGGACAGCTGCCCCGCTTCCTTCATGTCCTGCTGCAGCAGCGGCGTCAGGACAGCTCCAATCGGCCCGCTGTATACGCTGCCGTAGGTGTGTCCGCCCACATGACGGTACACGGGACAAACATTCAGGCATGCCGCGCAGCGGATACAGTGCAGCACCTCTTGAAATACCGGATCTCCAAGCTGTGCGGAGCGCCCGTTGTCCAGGATAATCAAATGAAGCTCCTCCGGCCCGTCCAGCTCGCCTTCGCGGCGCGGTCCCGTGATCATCGAGGTGTACGTTGTCAGCTTCTGCCCTGTCGCACTCCTGGCCAGCAGGTTCAAAACGACCTCAAGATCATCGTAGGTGGGAACCAGCCGCTCCATGCCCATAATGACGACATGGCATTTGGGGATCGTGCTCACCATCCGCCCGTTGCCTTCATTGGAAACGAGCGTGATGGCGCCCGATTCGGCTACGCCGAAATTGCATCCGGTCAGTCCGATATCCGCCTGGAGGAAATAGTCGCGAAGCCGCTGTTTGGCATACTGAGCCAGTACCGGCGTTTCCGGCAGAAACGCTTCTCCCGCCTCCGCCGAGAACAAATCGGCGATTTGCTGCTTGTTTTTGTGAATGGCCGGTATGATCAGGTGGGAAGGCGTTTCCTTGGCCAGCTGCAAAATATATTCGCCCAGGTCCGTCTCAATGGCTTCGATGCCCCGTTCTTCGAGGTGATGATTCAGATGAATCTCCTCCGACACCATCGATTTCCCCTTGGCGACCAGCTTAGCGCGGCGCTGTTCGGCAATGCCCATGAATGTTTGGACGGCTTCATCCCCGGTACGGCAAAAGTACACATGTCCGCCCGCCTTGGCAACATTATCCGAGAATTGCGTCAGGTAGTAGTCCAGATTGTCCACAACATGCTTGCGGATCAGCCGTCCGCGTTCCCGCCACTGCTCCCATTCGCCGAAATCGTCCGTTGCCTTTTTCTTGCCGGTCTTCAGCTTATCGGTTGTAAACGCTACCGCTTTGCGAAGAAAATCATCCGACAGCGCCTCCTCCGTCCGCAGCTTCAGTCCTGTTCCGATCAATTCCTTCTCATTTGCGACCTGACGACTCACCGCGCTTCACCCCTTCCTCCAGCAGCTGCGCCAAATGCATGACGCGCACCGGCTTATTTTCTTTATTTAACCGGCCGCCGATATTCATCAGACAGCCCATATCCGTGCCGACAAGCACACTGGCGTTGGTCGAGCAGACGTTAGCCGCTTTCTCGCACACCATCGCCTCGGACATGCTCGCCATCTTGACCGCAAACGTGCCGCCAAAGCCGCAGCAGTCTTCTTTATAGGGCAAATCGATCAGCTCCAGCCCTTGAACATGGGCCATCAGCGTCCCGGGCTCCTCTCTTACGCCCAGAAGACGCATCGCATGACAGGACGGATGATAGGTGACTTTTTCCGGAAATTCGGCGGCCCAATCCTTTAACCCCAGCACATTGACAACAAATTGGGAAAACTCGTACGTTTTTTCGATCAGCCGCTCCGCTTTGGCTTTCCATTCCGGCTCGTTCTCAAACAGCTGCGGATAGTAATGATGCACCATTCCCGTACAGGAGCCCGACGGCGACACTACATAATCGCTGTGCTCAAATGCGCGAATCCAATTGCGCGCCACTTCGCGCGCTTCATCTTGATAGCCGCTGTTGTACGCCGGCTGGCCGCAGCAGGTTTGCAGCTCTGGAAAATCAACCTCACAGCCGGCCCGGTGCAAGAGCCTGACAACGCTCTCACCGACTTCAGGGTACAACTGATCGGCCAGGCATGTAATGAACAAGGACACTTTCATCGGATCCATCATCCTTTTTTAGTTATGAGCTCACTTACTTGTCAGGTTATCAGATAAGTTGTATTTTGAAAAGGGGGGCTGGAACATTTTGGGCGTTATCTTTCATTCCCATCCTATATTTTCCATAGCCCTATTTTTTCAGAAACTTCAGCAGAATCTGCTCAACGTGGAACAAATGGCGCTTCATTTCCTCTTGTGCCGCCGCCGCATGTTTGCCGCGAATGGCTTCATATACCGCTTGATGCTCCTGCCAAAGCCGGATCGACACCTGCCGGTTGGAATACATTTCGAGCCTGCGGGTCTCACGGATCGCCGTCTGCATCTGGGACGAGATCGAATCGATCAGCCGGACGATGATTGAGTTATGCGTGGCCTCGGACAAAATCAAGTGAAATTCAATATCTGAGCGTTCTCCTTCTTCCTCATCGCCAAGATGCTCCTCCATCCGCTGCAGCACCGCTTCAAATTTACGAAGATCCTTCTCCGTTCGCTTCTCAGCCGCCATGCCTGCCCCGGCAATCTCCAGCGCCTTGCGCGCCTCGATCAGCTCCAGCACCGTTTCCTTGCTCATCAGCAGCGAATCGAACTCCGGAAGCCCCACATCCTGAGCTTCGATCCTTCGGACATAGCTGCCTTCGCCCTGATGAATTTCCACCAGCCCCATCGCTTTCAAGGCGCTTAGCGCTTCCCTGACGGTTGAGCGGCCTACCTGAAACCGTTCGGACAGCTCCTTTGTCGACGGAAGCTTCTCTCCGGGCTTCAATACTCCGGTAACGATCTGCTCCTGGATTTGATCGGCAATAACTTCATAGATTTTACGCGTTCTGATTCTCTGGATCTCCACCCCCTTCTCCCTCCCTTCTCTTCTTGCTTCAGATAATCCCATTATACCTGGAATCGCACAGAGCACAACTAACCAAACAGAACGGATGCAAAGGTTCAATGGATAAAATAAAACCGCCGAACCTAGGTCCGGCAGCGATCGCGTTGCGTTAAAACATCAGCTTAACCGCGTCTTTACCTTTCATCCCCGGCAGGATACCGAGCGCCTCCGCGCCGTAGGTTACAGATTCCAGCGGGGCCTCCAGCAGCTCGCCGATCGTCTTGACTCCCGTTGCCCGGCCGGCGATAATTCCCCGTTCCTTCAGCCTCTCGTTTAGCAACCCGACATCCAGCGCTCCGCACGTGATATATTCGCATAAAAATCGTTTTACATCTTGCGGTCTGGGCTCATCGGCATTCAACAGGTCACAAAATGCTCACAAGGCGGATCACCATGTCATGATTTCATCCAATTTATCGGCAACCTCTTGCTGCATACTCGGCAGTACATGGCTGTATACGTCCAGGGTAACTCCAATTTTCGAATGTCCCAACCTCTCTGAAATGACCTTCACATGAATATTTTTTTCCATTAACATGGTAGCGTGAGTATGCCTCAGCGAATGAAACGGAATATGCGGTAAACCGGAATTTTTGACATCTTGAATATAATTCCTTGTTAGATTAGATGGATAAACGGTCCCGCCATTTTTCAAGTTATAAATCACTAAATCCAAGTCTACAAATTTTGCTGCTGTTTGTTTAAACGCCATGTAATCCTCATACTGCTTTTTTAAAGTGTGAATTAACTGAACAGGCATCGAGATCGTTCTTTCGCCGGCTATCGTTTTAGCTCCGCTTTTTAACCTCTTCCCATAATTCGCCAGTGTTTGCCTAACGGTAATTGTTTTGTTATCAAAATTGATGTCCTTCCATCGCAAGCCTAGTATTTCACCTTGTCGCATTCCGGTTAACAGCGCGAGAGCATATACACAAAAAAATCTTCTGTTTCTCGTAAACTCCAGGAACTGATTGGCTTGCTTCACAGTCCAAACCTTCATTTCTTGCTTCTGGCTTTTGGGGAGCTTTACTTTTCTCATATGATTTACTTTGATGTATTTGTAATCTACAGCCGTGTCCAATGCCAGTTTAATCAATGTACAAATTCGATCGATCGTATTACGGGCGTAACCGGCTTGATGCATCTCATTTACAAACCTCTGACATAGGATCGGATTCAGCTGTTGTAATTTAATCGTCCCCAGCCTGGGAATAATATGATTCTTTAAGTACAGGGAGTTGTTATAATAACTCGTTTCTTCACATTCCAATTTCCTCACATTCTCAAGCCAGTAAGTCATAAACTCGCCAAGCGATTGTCCGTTCGTCCCGATATACCCGTCTTTTTGTACTTCATTCTGAAGTGAAATCAGTGCATCATTAGCGTCTCTTTTGGTCTTAAACCCCTTTCTTCGGACTTGCTTTCTTTTTCCGTTAACATAATGGTCGAATACAAATTCCCACTTCTTTGTTTTCCCGTTTTGAAAAATGGAAGCCATCGTTATCCCTCCGTTATTAGGAAAAGGATTAAGAACGGAACCAAAATTGTGATCTATCGTCTTACGGTTCAATCACTCATGGCTTAGCCCACAACATTCTAATAAGCGCTAATTTCCTTTAACTTCATCCTTCAACCAATGTTCGAATACCTCATGATGAACCAAGTACCTCCGCCCCACTTTAATGGAACGAAATTCACCTCTTTTGATGATTTCATATGCCCTATCGCGGCCAATCCCCATGATCTTCATAATATCCTTGACTCCTAACATAATCTTTTCATTATTTTGTACATCCATTTGATCACCTCTTTTGGTACGTAACATATGCGGATTAAGATTTGTCCTATTCCAGCCATCGACGGCACGATGAATTACAAAAAAGAACCCGCTGTCATGAACGACAACGGGTTTATCGGGATTACACTTTGAATTTACTTATTACATCCTGCAGATCTTGAGCCATTCTTGTTAAAGCTTCCGCAGATGCTGATATTTCCTCCATCGAAGCATTTTGTTCTTCTGCCGAAGCTGCTACGCTTTGAGTATTGCCTGCCGATTGCTCGGCAATATGAGCTACACCTTCCATCATTTGCGTCATGTTTTGCGAACTCGAATTCACTTGTTCAATGATTGCAGACACCTCTTGAGATTCGGCTACGACCTGTTCGATCGCCTGAACAATGTCCCTGAAAGAATCACCGCTTAGATTAACCATGTGAATGCCCTCTTTGATGATGGATGCGCCTTCATTCATCGATAGTACAGCTTTCTCTGCTTCGTTTTGAATCTCCCCGATCAGACCTCGAATTTGGCCCGCCGCGTCACCGGATTGTTCCGCTAATTTCCTTACTTCATCAGCTACCACAGCGAACCCTCGTCCATGCTCCCCCGCCCGCGCGGCCTCTATTGCAGCATTTAAAGCCAGTAGATTCGTTTGATTTGCTATTTCCGTAATCATCTGTACGATTTGACCGATTTCCCTTGATTTTTCACCAAGGGAATGAATAACCTCCGCCGTGCGTCCGGCAGACTGCTGCATACTGTTCATTTGCTCCACGGCCTGGGACACCACTTCATTACCGGCATTCGCTTTCTCGCTGGCAGTCAACGTTAAATCAGCTACAGATTGAATAGACATGGCTGCCTGGTTCATCCCTCTAGAAATTTCAACCGCCGCCTCATTGGCTGTTGTGGCGCTGTGAACTTGCTTTTCCGACCCTAAGGCCACTTCTTGAATGGCCATTGAAATTTGTTCCGTTGCTTTACTCGTTTGCTCAGCACTCGCAGATAATTCTTGCGAAGTAGCTGCTACCTGCTCGGAATTCATTCCTACTTCACCAATCAAATGACGAAGATTTTTTTTCATCTGATTGAAGGAAATCGCCAGATCGCCAATTTCATCACGGTTTTTCACTCTAAGATCACCTTCTGTCAGGATGCCGTTTGAAATTTTTTGAGCACCGTCAGCTATAGCGAGAATAGGTCTCGTAATCATTCGGGAAATGATTAAACCGATGGCAATAGCCAAGACGAAAGTAAAACTGCTCAAGACAATGACCGTTGTGAGCACCGAACCAACCAAATTCATGTTCGCACGACTCGCATCCTCCATCATTTTAGCCTGATCGGCAGCAATTTGGTTGGAAATGTCTCTCATTTCTCTCGCCAAAGGAAATAAGACTTGTACGGAATGCCGATTCGCTTCAGCCGGATTGGTTTTGTTCAAATTAATGACCGCATCTGAATTGGTTTTGAATTCGGCATTAAATATTTGAAGCTTTTGTAGCGCTTCCATAAGTGACGGGCTTTGAACCAATTCGTATGTAGCCTTTATTTCTTCATTCATTTCGTTAATAGCCGTCTGTACGATCTCTTCCGAACCTTGCTCATGCAATAAAACCCCTCTCATACCGGCGATTTGCTGTGAAGCATGGAATTGAATATCCTTTGCATTTGCCAATATCGCTGCATTACGATCAACCAAATCAGAAAACGATTGTTCTACCTTCTTGATGTTGTAATACGAAATAAAGCTGATTATTCCAAGAAGCATGGATACACTCAGGAATCCGCCAATCAGCTTTTTGCCCACAGTAAATTTCATCGACAGCCTTTTACCAACCTTAAGTTTCATAAATAACATCCTCTTTCTGTATTTTCATTATTAAAAAAATGACTATTTCCTAATGAAATAGCCACCTTGCTAGCGGTTAACTATATTCGGTAACCCGGCGATCATAGCTTATTCAAGCGTTAGACCCGTAGCTTTGCGTCTCCGCCTTTCGACGGATTTGCCTTTATCATGATGTAGGACTTCCTTCCTAATATCTAATATATCAGATGTTGCAAAAAAAATAAATACAATTCAGGTAATCATTGTATGCATTATTTAACATTAAACAAACCAAGATCACAATCCGGGTCACAATAACGGAATACTTTGACGTTTTTCTAATCACAAATCAGAAGGAGTCAGGACATAATAACAGATGGAGAATACTTGTCCCACGGAAACCTAGGCGATGAGCTCGTGACTAATCCAAGCTATGCTAACTTATTTGCTCCGCACGTGATATATTCGCATAAAAATCGTTTTACATCTTGCGGTCTGGGCTCATCGGCATTCAACAGGTCACAAAATGCTCACAAGGCGGATCACCATGTCATGATTTCATCCAATTTATCGGCAACCTCTTGCTGCATACTCGGCAGTACATGGCTGTATACGTCCAGGGTAACTCCAATTTTCGAATGTCCCAACCTCTCTGAAATGACCTTCACATGAATATTTTTTTCCATTAACATGGTAGCGTGAGTATGCCTCAGCGAATGAAACGGAATATGCGGTAAACCGGAATTTTTGACATCTTGAATATAATTCCTTGTTAGATTAGATGGATAAACGGTCCCGCCATTTTTCAAGTTATAAATCACTAAATCCAAGTCTACAAATTTTGCTGCTGTTTGTTTAAACGCCATGTAATCCTCATACTGCTTTTTTAAAGTGTGAATTAACTGAACAGGCATCGAGATCGTTCTTTCGCCGGCTATCGTTTTAGCTCCGCTTTTTAACCTCTTCCCATAATTCGCCAGTGTTTGCCTAACGGTAATTGTTTTGTTATCAAAATTGATGTCCTTCCATCGCAAGCCTAGTATTTCACCTTGTCGCATTCCGGTTAACAGCGCGAGAGCATATACACAAAAAAATCTTCTGTTTCTCGTAAACTCCAGGAACTGATTGGCTTGCTTCACAGTCCAAACCTTCATTTCTTGCTTCTGGCTTTTGGGGAGCTTTACTTTTCTCATATGATTTACTTTGATGTATTTGTAATCTACAGCCGTGTCCAATGCCAGTTTAATCAATGTACAAATTCGATCGATCGTATTACGGGCGTAACCGGCTTGATGCATCTCATTTACAAACCTCTGACATAGGATCGGATTCAGCTGTTGTAATTTAATCGTCCCCAGCCTGGGAATAATATGATTCTTTAAGTACAGGGAGTTGTTATAATAACTCGTTTCTTCACATTCCAATTTCCTCACATTCTCAAGCCAGTAAGTCATAAACTCGCCAAGCGATTGTCCGTTCGTCCCGATATACCCGTCTTTTTGTACTTCATTCTGAAGTGAAATCAGTGCATCATTAGCGTCTCTTTTGGTCTTAAACCCCTTTCTTCGGACTTGCTTTCTTTTTCCGTTAACATAATGGTCGAATACAAATTCCCACTTCTTTGTTTTCCCGTTTTGAAAAATGGAAGCCATCGTTATCCCTCCGTTATTAGGAAAAGGATTAAGAACGGAACCAAAATTGTGATCTATCGTCTTACGGTTCAATCACTCATGGCTTAGCCCACAACATTCTAATAAGCGCTAATTTCCTTTAACTTCATCCTTCAACCAATGTTCGAATACCTCATGATGAACCAAGTACCTCCGCCCCACTTTAATGGAACGAAATTCACCTCTTTTGATGATTTCATATGCCCTATCGCGGCCAATCCCCATGATCTTCATAATATCCTTGACTCCTAACATAATCTTTTCATTATTTTGTACATCCATTTGATCACCTCTTTTGGTACGTAACATATGCGGATTAAGATTTGTCCTATTCCAGCCATCGACGGCACGATGAATTACAAAAAAGAACCCGCTGTCATGAACGACAACGGGTTTATCGGGATTACACTTTGAATTTACTTATTACATCCTGCAGATCTTGAGCCATTCTTGTTAAAGCTTCCGCAGATGCTGATATTTCCTCCATCGAAGCATTTTGTTCTTCTGCCGAAGCTGCTACGCTTTGAGTATTGCCTGCCGATTGCTCGGCAATATGAGCTACACCTTCCATCATTTGCGTCATGTTTTGCGAACTCGAATTCACTTGTTCAATGATTGCAGACACCTCTTGAGATTCGGCTACGACCTGTTCGATCGCCTGAACAATGTCCCTGAAAGAATCACCGCTTAGATTAACCATGTGAATGCCCTCTTTGATGATGGATGCGCCTTCATTCATCGATAGTACAGCTTTCTCTGCTTCGTTTTGAATCTCCCCGATCAGACCTCGAATTTGGCCCGCCGCGTCACCGGATTGTTCCGCTAATTTCCTTACTTCATCAGCTACCACAGCGAACCCTCGTCCATGCTCCCCCGCCCGCGCGGCCTCTATTGCAGCATTTAAAGCCAGTAGATTCGTTTGATTTGCTATTTCCGTAATCATCTGTACGATTTGACCGATTTCCCTTGATTTTTCACCAAGGGAATGAATAACCTCCGCCGTGCGTCCGGCAGACTGCTGCATACTGTTCATTTGCTCCACGGCCTGGGACACCACTTCATTACCGGCATTCGCTTTCTCGCTGGCAGTCAACGTTAAATCAGCTACAGATTGAATAGACATGGCTGCCTGGTTCATCCCTCTAGAAATTTCAACCGCCGCCTCATTGGCTGTTGTGGCGCTGTGAACTTGCTTTTCCGACCCTAAGGCCACTTCTTGAATGGCCATTGAAATTTGTTCCGTTGCTTTACTCGTTTGCTCAGCACTCGCAGATAATTCTTGCGAAGTAGCTGCTACCTGCTCGGAATTCATTCCTACTTCACCAATCAAATGACGAAGATTTTTTTTCATCTGATTGAAGGAAATCGCCAGATCGCCAATTTCATCACGGTTTTTCACTCTAAGATCACCTTCTGTCAGGATGCCGTTTGAAATTTTTTGAGCACCGTCAGCTATAGCGAGAATAGGTCTCGTAATCATTCGGGAAATGATTAAACCGATGGCAATAGCCAAGACGAAAGTAAAACTGCTCAAGACAATGACCGTTGTGAGCACCGAACCAACCAAATTCATGTTCGCACGACTCGCATCCTCCATCATTTTAGCCTGATCGGCAGCAATTTGGTTGGAAATGTCTCTCATTTCTCTCGCCAAAGGAAATAAGACTTGTACGGAATGCCGATTCGCTTCAGCCGGATTGGTTTTGTTCAAATTAATGACCGCATCTGAATTGGTTTTGAATTCGGCATTAAATATTTGAAGCTTTTGTAGCGCTTCCATAAGTGACGGGCTTTGAACCAATTCGTATGTAGCCTTTATTTCTTCATTCATTTCGTTAATAGCCGTCTGTACGATCTCTTCCGAACCTTGCTCATGCAATAAAACCCCTCTCATACCGGCGATTTGCTGTGAAGCATGGAATTGAATATCCTTTGCATTTGCCAATATCGCTGCATTACGATCAACCAAATCAGAAAACGATTGTTCTACCTTCTTGATGTTGTAATACGAAATAAAGCTGATTATTCCAAGAAGCATGGATACACTCAGGAATCCGCCAATCAGCTTTTTGCCCACAGTAAATTTCATCGACAGCCTTTTACCAACCTTAAGTTTCATAAATAACATCCTCTTTCTGTATTTTCATTATTAAAAAAATGACTATTTCCTAATGAAATAGCCACCTTGCTAGCGGTTAACTATATTCGGTAACCCGGCGATCATAGCTTATTCAAGCGTTAGACCCGTAGCTTTGCGTCTCCGCCTTTCGACGGATTTGCCTTTATCATGATGTAGGACTTCCTTCCTAATATCTAATATATCAGATGTTGCAAAAAAAATAAATACAATTCAGGTAATCATTGTATGCATTATTTAACATTAAACAAACCAAGATCACAATCCGGGTCACAATAACGGAATACTTTGACGTTTTTCTAATCACAAATCAGAAGGAGTCAGGACATAATAACAGATGGAGAATACTTGTCCCACGGAAACCTAGGCGATGAGCTCGTGACTAATCCAAGCTATGCTAACTTATTTGCTCCGCACATAATATAGCCTTTATCCGTAGTCACAACGAGCAGGGTTGTTTTGGGCAGCTTGACCTCGACCGCCAGAGCGGTGCGGCCTCCCAGATCAACCGGTTCCATTCGCATCATGATAAGCACTCCTCTTATCTACCGTATGCTGTCAGTATATGTATGTCCTGCCCCATGCGTGCCATTCCAAAGCGGTATATCCATTAGGTACCTACTGCTTTAAATAACAAAATAGTGGTATAGTATAAAGTAAGTATTTCGAAAAAGAGGGGTCGCCTATGGAGAGAGACAATCCGTCCAAGCGCAAGTTTTTATTCAACGTCGACATCATGATAGAGGATGAAACCAACGGGCGTGCCTTGGAAACGCTGCTGCATTTGTTGAATACGACACAGGTTGAGGATTATCAAATTAAGCAGGGAATAGAATTGGGCACAAAAATTGAGCTGGCTCTCAACGAATCGAAAATCAAAAATAAGCAGGAACCAGCCAAAACAAACACTTCTCCGGCTGAGAACATGCCAAACGGCAAGGGAAATAAACCTTACCGCCCGGAAAACGACCCGCACAGGCTGATTTGGGAGCAGATGAAGACGTTCCAGCAGAACAATACCCTGGTCCGGCTATCTATCGTCAAAGGCAAGGGCATTAAGCTCAGCTTGCCTTGTCGAATTATTAGCACAGACGCGGCAAGCGAAAGCGTGACGGTCTATCATGTTGACGAGAAGAAAGTATATCTGATAAAAATCAATGAAATTGACGATTATGAAATACATTAAGAGGACATACCGTCGTCCGTTCAGCAGGACGGTAAGATCTCTATGCTTCACCCTGGGGCTTCATGAATCCGAACGCCTTCTCGGCCGAGACCGGAGGCCTGAAGAAATAGCCTTGAACTTCATTGCACTGATAGCTCCGCAAAAAGTGCAGCTGTTCTTCCGTCTCCACCCCTTCGGCGCTGACGCGCAGGTTCAAATGTTTTGTCATCGACATAATGGAGGCTATAATCGCCGCATCGTTCGGATTGGTTACACATTCGCTGACAAAGGAGCGATCGATCTTCAGCCTATGGATCGGCAGCTTTTTCAAATAGCTCAATGAGCTGTACCCCGTTCTGCAATCATCAATACTGATTTTCACTCCGAGTTTCTTCAGTTCATGAAGGAGTGTCGCAGCGTGGTCAATATCCATCGCGCTGCTTTCCGTGATCTCAAGCTCCAAAAAAGAAGGATCCAGTCCGGTTTCGTGAAGCACCTCGCTTACTTTTGCGTATAGATTGTGCTGCATAAACTGCTTGGTGGAAATCATTTTCTACACAAATCCGCTAATTTCCTCCTTCATTCGACATTCATTTTTCAACCTTCATCCATTGCATACGGTCTGGAAACCATTCGCACCATAAACGAAGACTTGAGCACTTAAAAAGAGACCGCCCGGCGCACCGGACGATCTTCCCTGTGTAGCATCATGATTTGGACGGACTTTTCCAAGCCGCAAGCGCCAGCGACAGCCAGCCGAGCATAAAGGCGATTCCCCCGATCGGCGTAATCGCTCCAAGCACCGTAATTCCTGTAATGCTCAGAACATATAGACTCCCTGAGAAAACAAGGATGCCGACAAACATAGACCACCCTGCTCGACGCAAATGTCCGCTGTCGGGCAGAACCGACGCGCATAGCCCAACGGCAATCAGCCCGAGTGAATGCATCATCTGGTATTGCACGCCTGTTTGGTAGTTCGCGAGCATGTTCGGCGACAATGCCCCCTTCAACGCATGCGCACCGAAGGCCCCGAACGCGACGGACAGAAGCGCGCAGATACTTCCGATGGCGACAAACGTTTTGTTCATACTTCAATCCCCCATTCTTCGCGCCTGCTTAATCGATCTCGATCTGACCGACATCATGCTGGCCGATAATCAGAGTGACCGGCTCAAGAAAAACACGGGTAGACGTCGGACTAGAGATCAAATCGATTTCGACATCCAACACCTTGAAGCGCTCGCGTCGGCTTTCTCTTTTATCATGCACCACTTCAAATTCTTTAAGTCCCAGCGGATAGGTTACCACACTTGATCCGACGGACAGCAGCGGCGCCTCATATTCACCATGGTTGAACAATACCTCGGCCATGATCTCGTCATTCATATCTACTATTTTAACCTTTTGACAAAACAAATACTTCATTATCGTCCTCCTCAGGTGAAAGGGTAAACGCCGTATGCCGGCTTATCAATCCGTACCCCGAATACCTTTAGTGATTCAACACCAAGCGCGTACATTCCTCTTTTTTAAACAGGATAAGACACATTTTTTTACTTGATCCGATTTTAAAGCGATCGCCGGTTTTTCGCCAGGGTGACCAAACGAAGCATTCCGTCAT
Organism: Paenibacillus sp. F024; assembly: GCF_057814255.1. NCBI lineage: Bacteria > Bacillati > Bacillota > Bacilli > Caryophanales > Paenibacillaceae > Paenibacillus > Paenibacillus sp. F024. The sequence continues at coordinate 22,757 of NZ_JBVASZ010000035.1, read as the reverse complement.
AGTATGCAATATCCATGCCTTAGGAGATGAAAACCGTGAGCAAAAATAAAAAAGCCAATAAGAAAACACCTCAGTCCTCCATAGACAAAAATCAATTCAATATGAAGGTCGTAACCTCAAATGTTTGCGCACGCTGCCTCAAATGTGAAAGAGGACGGCGCTACCTGCAAAAAATGTCGCTGCCCGGCGCTGTAGGTAAAGGCGTGCCTTGTATACTAACCAAAGGCAAGGCTTATGTCTGAGCCTCTGCCAGATTTAAGACACTGTGAATTGATCACCTGCTCATGAGAAAACCAACAGCGGCGGCTGTTGGTTTTTTACACATGGTTAAGAACAAATTCCCGGGCATGAACCCTGTACCATGCAAATATAATGTGTCAGACGTATTCATACTATTTTGTCACCCCTTTCTTGCAGGAATAGCCCTATCGAGTCATGAAATTTCGTACGCTAATGGGGTAAGATGAGAAACAACTCATCCCCCCTAACGGGACAGAACTTTCTTTGGAGGTAGGTTTACATTGAATAAATCCCCATTCGCACTTGCGCTCTTATTTCTTTTGCTGGTTATGCTTACCGCTTGCTCGCCCGAGTCTAATTCCGCAAAGGAGCAAGCCACGCAAAAGCAGCTGACCTTTCTCTTTAATTTTTCCAGTAAAACGATCGATCCTCATCTGGACTATACACCGCTTAGAGCCGGGGTTGCCGAAACGCTGGTCAAGCTCGGTGATGATTTGACCATCCGCCCCTGGATCGCTCAAGAGTGGAAAAGCGATGACGGACGGCAGTGGACGTTGACCATCCGGGATGGAATAACCTTTCACAATGGCAAGAAGGTGGATGCCGAAGCGGTAAAGCTTTCTCTCCAACGCGCTATGGAGATCAATCCGGGAATCAAGCAGGTATTGAAAATCGAATCCATGGATGCCAGCGGACAAACGTTACATATCGTCACCGGGAAGGCGTTCCCCCAATTTCCATCCGAGCTTGTGCATCCCAACACGGCGATTATCGATACGGCTGAGCAAGGGACGGACCAAAAGCCGATCGGAACGGGACCGTTTAAAGTGACTTCCTTTACGCCCGGGACTGCTCTTCAGGTGGAACGTTACGATGAATACTGGGACGGCCCGGCTAAACTGGATCGAGCCACATTCGCTTTTAATGAGGATGCGAATGCCCGGTTATCCGCTTTACTGGCGGGAGATGCGGATATCGTCTATCGCCCTCCGGTAGAAAGCATCGGCAAAATCAAGCAGGATCCAAGCCTGCATCTCGATTCGGTAGTCAGCCTGAGGACGCATGAACTGATTTTCAATACAGAACACCCTGATTTTCAAAATGAAAACCTTCGCAAGGCCTTTGATGCGCTCGTCCATCGCGAAGAACTGAAAAACGGGATCATGGGAGGACAGGCGACTGTTGCGCAGGGTCCGTTCCTGCCTGATTTTCCGTTTGTTCCATCCTATTCCGGCAAGCCATCCGGAGCCGACGCTGCAAGAAATTGGTTTGAAAAAGCCGGCTTCCAGGTCGACAACGGCAAGGTAACCAAAGACGGAAAACCGTTGACGTTCAAGCTCGTTACCTATGCCTCCCGCGCCGAATTTCCGCTGCTTGCCCAAGTGCTGCAGTCGCAGGCCAAAGAGCTGGGGATTACGATCAACATCGAGCTGGTTGATAAATATGAGGATTATTTAATGACCAACGACAGCTGGGATTTGGGCACTTATAGTCCGTTAATCGCTCCCCGCGGCGACGCCAGCTATTTTCTGAACGTGTCGTTTGCTCCCGGAGGTACGCTGAATTTCGGCAAAATTAACGATAAGGAATTAAATGAACTCATCAGCCGGCTTGATCAAACGGTAGATACGGTCAAACGAAATGATCTGATCCGGCAGGCGCTGACGAGGATTGACCAAGCAACCTATTATTCATATCTTGTTCATCCGAATACGCTGGCCGTCTATAGAGACAACGTGGAGCATTGGATAACAAGCAAAAGTGAATATTACATGCTGACCAACCAATTAGATGTGAAAGTAAAATGAGATTTGTCCTAAAAAGAGGCCTGGAGCTCGTTCTTTTCATCCTATCGCTTTCTTTTATCAGCTTCTGCTTCATACAGCTTGCTCCCGGGGATGCGGTCCGGCAATTGCTGAGGTTTGACGATGTGGCGGTAACAGCCGAGCAGCTCGAACGGCAGCGGGAAATGATGGGGTTGAACCAGCCTGTCATTATCCAGTACGCGAACTGGCTTTCCCGCTTTGTCCGACTGGATCTTGGCATGTCTTACATGACCAACCGGCCGGTAAGCGAAGAGCTGTTAAGCACATTACCCGCCACCCTGTTGTTGACCGGCACTTCTTTGCTGATATTAATTGCGATTGCGGTTCCGCTGGGCGCGTTGTCTGCTCTATACCGTGACCGGTGGATCGACCGGTTCAGCCGTCTCCTCGCGATTGTCGGTACTTCCGTGCCCAGCTTCTGGCTGGGCCTCCTTCTCATTGAGGGATTGTCGGTACGTGCCCGGCTTTTCCCCTCCATGGGCACGGGCTCCTTGCTGCATCTGATTCTGCCCTCGGTGACGCTGGGATTAACGATGGCCGCCGTCTATGTCCGTCTGATCCGTTCCAGCCTTATCGAAAGCTTGGGGCAGGAATTCATACGGGGAGCCCGGGCCCGGGGCATCGGGAGCAAACGCATATTGGTGTTCTACGCATTCCGTCACTCCCTGGCTCCAGTCATTACGATGTTCGGCGTCAGTTTGGGAAGCCTGCTTGGAGGAACCGTGGTGGTCGAAGTCCTGTTTGCCTATCCCGGGATCGGCAAGCTGGTCGTGGATGCGATTCTGAACAGGGATTATCCTGTAATTCAAGGATATGTTTTATTGATGGGAACCCTCGTGCTGATCATCAATCTGCTGGTAGACTTGACCTGCCGAACTCTCAATCCCGAAATTCGTCTGAAGGGGGAGGGACGATGAGGCGAGCTGTAATGGATACGAAGCTTGGAAGAGGCAAGCTCTCCCGCCGGGGCTTCCTCATATTCTTTTTCTTTGCCGGCCTTTGGATTGCGCCTTTGCTGATTCCTCATGATCCCTACCTGGTTAACATGAGCGCAAGATTGCAATCTCCAAGTGCGGAGCATCTCCTGGGAACGGACGGCTTAGGCAGGGATGTGCTTTCACGCTTGATCCTCGGAGGCCGCAATACCGTGGGGACAAGCCTGGTCATTGTGCTTATGGCGCTTGGCATCGGCGTTCCGGCCGGACTGATCAGCGGGTATGCCGGAGGCTGGATGGACCGTTTGTTTATGCGCATTTCGGATTCTTTCCTGGCTTTCCCCGATTATATGATGGCCATCATCCTAAGCGGCTTGCTGGGGCCGGGCATCATCAATCTGGTCCTTGCCGTAATTTCGGTCAAATGGATTGCTTATGCCCGCGTCATCCGAAACAGCGTCATGTCCGAGAAGCATAAGGATTATATCCCGATAGCCCGATTAAACGGGTTAAGCCGCTTTCGGATCCTCGTAAAACATTTGCTTCCGCATGCATTAAGCCATGTGATTGTTATCGCAACACTGGACATAGGCAAAATTATTCTGATGATTGCATCACTATCGTATATTGGACTTGGCGTTCAGCCTCCGACTCCGGAATGGGGCTCGATGCTGAATGAAAGCCGCGCCTATTTTCATAGCACCCCTTATTTAATGCTCGCTCCGGGTCTGCTGATTATGCTGTTTGTCCTGCTATCCAATATTCTCGGCGACCGGCTCCGTGACCGGCTGGATGTAAGAAAACAATAGGAGTGACAGCTATGTCCGTCTTGAACATCACCGGCTTGAATATATCCGCAGGACAGCAGCCGATCGTCCGCGAACTCGATTTATCGATTCAGCAGGGAGAATGGCTCACGATCATCGGCGAAAGCGGAAGCGGCAAAAGCGTCACCGCCTTGGCGGTCGGCGGCCTGCTCCCGGAGGCGCTTACGGTTGAATCGGGCGATATCCTGTTTTGCGGCAGGTCCCTCCTGAATTTTTCAGAGCGGCAGCTGGGCGCCATCCGCGGGAAAGAAATCGCTTATGTGTTTCAGGATTATACCGGCATGTTTGCCCCTTTCATTCCCCTCGGCAAGCAAATGGACGAAGCCGCCCGTTCCCACCTCCATCTGACGCGAAAAGAGCGTAAAGCTCGAATTTTGCATATTTTGCGAGAAGTGAGCCTGCCCGCGGAACGGGTCTATGAAAGCTACCCCTTCCAATTGAGCGGAGGTCAATTACAGCGCGTATCCATCGCCGCAGCGATGATGCTTCAGCCCAGACTGCTGATCGCAGATGAACCGACCGCCTCGCTGGATCAAGTAACGGGTGAAGAGATCCTCCGGCTCCTTGCGAAGCTTAAGGAACTAACCCGGTGTGCGGTGCTGTGCATTACCCACGATTTGCGGACCGTAAAGCCGTATGCAGACAAAATCGCCGTTATGCACGGAGGGCGCATCGTCGAAGCCGGAGAAACCATGTCACTGCTGCAGCATCCGGGACATGAATATACAAAGCGGCTGCTCGCGGCTGTTCCGGCATTAGAACAAGCTTTCTCCCATCCGTTAACCTCTATCAGCCCGGCTTCTTTCCGTAAAGCTCCACCGGAAGCATCGAAGGAGAACAAACACATTCCTAATTTCAATGAGGATCTGTTGACCGTCAATAGGATGACCAAAACCTATCGTAAGGGCTTCAGAGCACTCCATGAAATCTCCTTTAGCGTCAAACGCGGAGAGTGTCTCGGTCTCGTCGGTGAAAGCGGAAGCGGCAAAAGTACCCTGGCCCGATGTTTACTGCTGATGGAGCGTGCGGATGAAGGCGAGCTGCGGTTTCAGAATGTCATGCTTCATCAACGCGATGATGCGGCTTACAGGACGCTGGGAGGACAGATGCAGGCCGTTTTCCAAAATCCGTCAGCCTCCTTAAATCCGAAGCTGAAAGTGATCGACTCTCTTATGGAGCCGCTTGATCAATGGAAAGGCCGATCTCCGGCATTTCTTGGGAACAGCAGTGAACCGCGCGCCCAAAAGGCCGAACGCTTGCTTGACATGGTCGGACTGCCGGCGGACCTGCTGTACAGATATCCGCATGAATTAAGCGGGGGACAAAAGCAGCGCGTGGCCATTGCCAGATCGATCAGCATAGAGCCGGCCATGATCATCATGGACGAGCCTACGGCCAGCCTGGATGCGTTGATTCAAGCCGAAGTCTTGACTTTATTGAAGGAACTGCAAAAGGAGCTGGGGTTCTCCTGCTTGTTTATTTCTCACGATCCGGCAGCCGTCCGATTCATGTGCAGCCGGGTGCTGGTGCTTAAAGACGGACGATTGGTTGATGAGTATAGTTGGGAAATGGCTCAAACGACGAATGAGCTGATCCAAAGTCCGGGTTAGATCTTCCGACGGCTTGCCGACATTTGTTCAAGTCCGGCTGAAGTACTATAATAATAATGTCTAACATACGACCGGGAGTAAAATCCTTTACGAATGAAGCTTTGGGGTTGACCAAACAAAGGGGATATACCAATGGAAGCAAAAAACATCGAGGATATCCCGTTTTTCTTTTCATCCAACTCGGAGGAGCAAAGAAAACGGGTTCTTGTCATGACGGCAGTCGATGCCGAGAAGGAGGCTGTTTGCCGCGGATTAAAGGGTGACAGCCGATTCGACGTCTTGGCGGCAGGCGTCGGGCCGATTGCCGCCGCTGTCAGCACTGCGGCGGCATTAGCGTCCGCCAAATCCGATTACGGCTTGGTGATCAGCGCCGGCATCGGAGGAGGGTTCCCGGGCCGGGCTCCCATCGGTTCCCTCGTCGTCGCCAAGGAGATGGTCGCCGCGGACCTGGGAGCCGAAGCCCCCGAGGGGTTTGTCAGCCTGGACAAGCTGGGCTTTGGCACCACTCGCGTGCAAGCCCAAGACAGCTTGGTCGAACGGGTGACTGAAGCGCTTCGGAATGCCGGGCTGCCGGTTCAAACAGGTCCGGTCCTTACCGTATCGACGGTAACGGGTACGGCCGCTACCGCTTCGGAACTATCCGGCCGGGTCCCGGGGGCCGCTGCGGAAGGAATGGAAGGCTATGGCGTAGCCGCCGCCGCCGACAAATTCGGACTACCCGTTTTGGAAATCCGCGCGATTTCAAATCCGGTAGGTCCACGGGACCGTGCCGCATGGCGCATCGGAGAGGCCTTGAATGCGTTAGAAGCGGCAAGTACTATCTTAACGGAGGTTCAACTATGAAAATCGCCTTTTCCCCTTGTCCCAACGATACGTTTGTTTTTCACGCCTGGGTGCATGGACTGGTGCCCGGTGCGCCGAAGCTGGACGTGCAGTATGCAGACATCGATATCACCAATAACCTCGCAGCCAGCGGCAGCGGGCCGGAAGTGCTTAAAATCTCCTATGCGGCTTTACCCTGGGTGTTGTCCGAATATGCGCTTTTACCCTGCGGCGGCGCATTGGGCAGAGGCTGCGGACCTCTGGTGCTGACCAAGAGCGGCTTGAGCGGCACGAATGACCCTTCCGCGCTGTCCGGCCGGCGGGTAGCCGTGCCCAGCGAACGGTCGACCGCCTACCTGCTGTTTCGGCTGTGGGCTGCTCAGCAAGTACCGGGAGGCGTGGGCGAGATTGTGGTTATGCCGTTTCACGAAATCATGCCGGCGGTTCGCGACGGCTTGATCGACGCCGGATTGGTGATCCACGAAGCGCGCTTCACCTACCCGTCCTATGGGCTGTCTCTTCTGGTTGACTTAGGAAACTGGTGGGAAGGCGATACCGGCTTTCCCATTCCGCTGGGCGCGATCATAGCCCGCCGTTCACTGAACCTTGATGCCATCGCGCGTTGGACCCGTGCGTCTGTTGAATATGCTTGGGCTCACCCGGAAGCGTCGAGGGAGTACATCCTGAATCATGCTCAAGAAATGGATCCGAAGGTCGCCCAAGCCCACATCGATTTATACGTCAACGATTTTACCGCCGATTTGGGCGAGGACGGGTACGCCGCGGTTACCACTCTGCTCCGTCGTGCGTCCGAAGAAGGACTCATACCGGCAATCGATCTGGCTAAGTTAAGATAGCCGTCGGGCCGACTTGGAAACGGAAGAACCCTTCAGCGCTATGATAAACGATAGCGCTGAAGGGTTCTTTTTATTAATTACGTTCTCTTCGTCAAACGTTCGGATAACCTTTCTTTCTTCTTTCCGGCGATACCTCGGATTACAGTTAACCCAATAATAACGACAAAAGAAAATACGTAAAATCCGTAGACATAAGGATTCGTTAATGTAAAATTCATCAAAGCGTTCCAGGACAAGGTTCAACGCCTATGAAATTGAATATTCTGGATATGAAATGTACCTGAGAGGGGCGAAATGAGATGTATTTTGACCATTACCCATACCGAAGCGAAAGCGATGCCCGTTTCATTCAAGACCTTCATCGAGCGATTAACGGGGAGTACAGTGCCATTATCTGCTACGAGCAGTTAGCCAAACTGGCAGCCGGCGAGGAGGAACGGAAACGGATCCTCGAAATTCGAAAGGATGAAATGAGACACTATCGTGTATTCAGCCAAATCTATGTGTCTCTCACCGGAAGACAGCCTTCCCCCCAACAAACGGAAGCCTGCGCCGCCGATTATGGCCAGGGTTTACAGGCCGCTATAACGGATGAGCAGGAGACCGTAGATTTTTATTTGGACATGTCCGACAAAACGCAAGACCCTTATATCCATGAACAATTCCGCCGCGCGGCTGCCGATGAACAAAATCATGGCGTATGGTTTCTGTACTTTTATACCCAACGGTGCTGTCAGCAAAAATAGTCGAATTTCGTTTTGGTTTCCCCATGGTAAAATCCCCACCGGTTCCGAAAATCTGCTACAATATATATATCATTCATCCATTGAAGGAGCGTTCATTACGATGATATATATCATTTATGATTTGGAGTTTACGGTGGTGCGGAAGCAGCAGCATTTGGCGGAGATTATCGAAATCGGCGCCGTAAAAGCGGCCGAGGTGAACGGCAGCCTGCAGATTGTCGATAAGTTTCAAACATTCGTCAGGCCGTCCAGGAACCCGGTGCTTTCCAAGCATACGACGGAGTTTACCGGGATCCGGCAGGAAGATATGGCGGGGGCCCCCGACTATCGCGAGGCGATAGAGCTGTGGACTCAATGGATCGGGGATGAGGACTACTACTTGTGCGCTTGGGGATCCGACGATAAATATCAATTGATCCGCCACTGCCGTGAAGTGAAGCTGGACCCGGATTGGGTCAAAAACCACAACAATCTGCAGCAGCAATACTCTAAAAAAGCAAGCGGCGAAGTGTATCAGCAGGTCGGCTTGAAACGGGCCTTGGAAATGGAAGGGATAACTTTCGAGGGCAGTCATCATCGGGCGCTGGACGATGCGTATAACACCGCCTTGGTGTTCATCAAGCGTTTTGAAGTGTTCGAGCTTCAAGTAAACGCGCCCGAGGATGATTATACATACTCAAGCGAGGTTGTCTATTCTTCAGGAGAGGAGGAGAACAACTCTCCTTTTCAAGCGCTGGCCAAGCTGCTGCGGCCGGATGCTTCCTAACGCTTAAGCTTTATCCATACAGCTTTCAGCTCAACCGGGACCTTCATGAAGAAGGTCCTTTTCCATTGTCAGCCGTTCCGATAAAAAATACTTGTTCAAACAATATTTTTATTCTATAGTATTTTTTATACCTTAATTAAACAGGATAGGGGGACCAAGATGGATTACCGCAGCTACGTAATGGATCAGTCTCTCGGCTATAAATTGTTTAATGCTTCCCGACTGATCAGTAACCGGTTGAACCGGAATTTTAAAGAAAATCAATTTCCCGTCACGCATGAGCAGTGGCAGATCATGGTCAGACTGTGGGATGAGGACGGCCAGACACAAAGCCGGTTAGCCTGTTCTACGCAAAAAGATGAGCCCAGCATCTCCCGGTTAATCGATAATATGATCAAAAGAAACCTGGTGAAACGACTGCCCCATGCTACGGACAGGCGTACCAATCTGATCTATTTGACTCCTGAAGGCAGAGAAATGCAGAAGGGCCTGATCGGTCAAGCGCAAAAGACGATATCCGAGGCAACAGACGGGATCGATCCGGAGGAGCTGGAGACCTGTATGCGGGTATTGGATAAAATGATCGCCAATCTGAAGTAGAAGGAAGGACTTTTCATGACCAGCGCTACGCCCGTCAGTCAAACGCAGGCCGGAGAAAAACTGCTTCGCGTTATGTTTTTTACCCTGATTCTATCCGTCATGAACGCCACGATGTTTAACGTCGCCCTGCCTTCGATCGCAAAAGAATTTCACCTGTCGCCTTCCCAGGTCAGCTGGATCGTGACGGGATATATCATCGTTTATGCTATCGGTTCGGTCACCTACGGCAAGCTTGCCGATACGTACCGGTTAAAGGATCTGCTCACGTTCGGATTGTTCTTTTTTGCTTTGGGGTCCATCGTCGGCCTGATGGCGACGGAGTTCTGGATGGTCATCACCGGGCGGATTCTGCAATCGATCGGGGCTTCCGTTATTCCGGCAACCGGAATGCTCATTCCCGTACGTTATTTCTCACCCGAAAAGCGGGGGAGAGCGCTTGGGACCACCACAGCAGGTCTTGCGCTGGGAACGGCCATCGGCCCCATTGTCGCCGGCTTTGTGACGAGTCTGGCCAGCTGGCGCTTTCTCTTTTGCATTTCCTTGCTCGTTCTGTTAACCTTGCCGTTTTTCCGCAGATATTTGGACGATACCAAAGGACACGCCGGGAAAACCGATCTCCTTGGGGGAGGATTGATGGCCGGGACAATTGCCTTCCTCCTCCTGGCTGTGACCAACGGAGCGTGGACTCCGATGATGATCGGAGTTCTCATGCTCGTTCTCTTTATTTGGCGAATCCGAAGCGCGGCTCATCCGTTCCTCCAGCCCGCTTTGTTTCGTAACAAACAATATGCCTACGGTATTCTTATCGCTTTTTTGTCTACCGGGCTCAGCTTCGGGATTCCGTTTATCACCCCTCTTATGCTGACGAACTTGAATCATTTGGCGCCGGCCGTCATCGGATTCATCATGTTTCCCGGAGCGCTGACGGCATCCCTGCTTGGAAAAACGGGCGGCAAAATCGCAGATGGAAAAGGAAATTCTCATCTCATTTACACCGCGGTTACCCTGCTGTTCATTTCTTTCAGCTCGTTGTCTCTTGTTGCCGGACTATCGCCGTTTATCGTCATGCTCTTCCTTGTATTCGGCAATGTGGGACAAACGTTCATGCAGATCGCCATGTCCAATCTGGTCTCCCGGACCCTGCCTAAAGAGCAGGCCGGAGTAGGCATGGGACTGATGATGATGATGAACTTCATTTCCGGAGCCACAGCGACAACGCTCATCAGTAAGATGCTCGACTTCGGCACTTCTTCATTGCAATTTAATCCGTTCTTGCTTTATCGCCCTGCTTTAATATACAGCAATATTTTTTCCGTGTTGGCTTTGATGGTGGTCGTCGTTTCCCTTATCTTTTATTTCCGCCTCGGCCGCGGTGTCAAAAAAGCGGTCTGAAGAAAAGCGCTTTTACTCTTTAAATGACTCTAACCATTGCGCCATGATATCTATCAATTCTTGATCGAGGGGAATTCCGGTCATCCGCTTGTACGTTTTCAACAGCGTAAGCATGGAGAGCTCCTCGGTCGTTTTTTTCAAAATATGAGTCATATCGGGAACAATATGCCATTCCGAAGGTCCTTGGACCGTATCAGCAATAACCCGCGCATGATCAGGCTCCACTTGGAGATCCTTTGATCCGGTAATGGCCAGCACCGGACAGCGGACCTGCTGCAAATCGTCGAGCACATTATGGGCAAAATGCTCCCTGAACCATTTTGCATTAAGCTTTTTGCCTTGTATGCGGACCGTATCTCCCGTCGACCCGAGAATTTTGGCGAATGTTTTGTCTGTTTGCCTGCGGGCGATCTGAGGAATTCTGAATAATCGGATAAGCTTGCCTTTGAAGCCCTTCATCGCTTCCAGCTCCCGGAGCGCCATTTCCCCTTGCTTCATAAACCCCGATTTGCCCGCTTCGGCCATTCCCGACAGCAGTATCATTCCTTTATACGGATGCTTGACGTACAGAGCCGGTGCAATGATGGCCCCTTCGCTGTGACCCAATACCAATACACGCTCCGGGTCAACCTCCTCACGCGATTCCAGATACGTCAAGCAGGCTTCGGCATCCTCTACAAGATCGCGGAAACCCATCTCCAGAAAGGATCCGCCGCTGGCGTGCGTTCCTCTTTTGTCATAACGGAGCGTAATGAATCCAAGACGGGAGATGCGCTCGGCCAGATCCTTGTAAATATTCATGCGCAGCCCCTTCATATTGCCGTCCCGGTCACTTGTTCCGGTACCCGGGATGATGAGCACGGCGGGCTTTTTTCCTTCCGACGGCATCGGAAGGGTTAAGGTTCCTGCCAAGTCAAATCTCCCTTTGATCGTTACCATTTCATTGCTTAGCTGCTCCGTCATTGTCATTCCCTCTTTCCGGATGGTATTTCACCGTTCATTTTTCTGGATCGGTTTCCGGCACAATCATGGTGGTCACGATTCGGCAGCGGCGGCCCGGCGACGGCTCGTTGTAAGCAACCTTCTCAAATGCCCTGCGGATGTCCTGCGTCCATTCCTGAAACTCCCGATCGTTCATATACAATCTGGCTTGACGGTATCCGACCCCGTCTTTATGCATATCTGCGGAAGCTCGAGAAAAATACCGTTCAAAATCCCCCACAACCGCCGCCATAAAAGAAATCAAGTGACGCATATGGTCGTCCTTTGCCGCACTCTCTGTTTCCTCCTTCGGAAGAGTCGGTCCTTGCTCTCCGAGCACATACAGCTTTTCCACGGCTCCTCTGACCTGCTTTTGATCCGCCACCGTCACCAAACCGGCCGAGGTCAATTTGTTCAGATGGCGATACAGCGTAGCTTGCGGCACCTCGGGAAGCCTTTCCAGCATCTGCTGCACCGTAAGACGCCCGCCTCCCGCCAGCGCTTGTATGATTTTCAGCCTCACGGGATGAAGCATGATATCGGACTTCGATTCCTTCATATCCATCAGCACCTTATATTATCATTATCAATAATGATAATATAAGGGATATTGCTCATCGTGTCAATCGATTATCCGGCCCATACGGAGCGATCTGCAGGAACAGGCTGTAACAGGCACAAAAAATCCGCTTGAGCGGACTCAAGCGGACTTGGAGGTCGCGTTAGCGTATGCTTTTATTAAACCTTTCCCATGACTACTTTGGCCATCCTTACGTTGATCAAGCATGATTGCACAGGACCGTCTTTGATTCAGAATTTGCTGCTTCTTCCTAAAGCTGATTTCACAGCATTGATCATGTGGTGCTTGATATGCATTTTGGCAAATCTCGAAAAAGCCATCCCTTTCGAAGCGTTATACTTTTTACAGGAGACAAATAAGCCGATGCATCCGGCTTGGTGAAGATCCCCCCGCGTTAAACCGGGTGCATAATATTTTTTGCTGTAAAGGCGTATCAGAGGCAGATAACGACTTAGCAGTGAGTTAAACGCAGTTTGTTCACTTTGATTTATAAAGGTGACTAGATCCATATGTCCTGCATCTTTATCATTTCATAGATATCCTGAATTCGAATGGCATAATGCTCATTTTATATGTTTGGTTAAGTTGCAGCCTTCTTCACTGCTTCGAGTACCCTTTCCGATTGAAAAGGCTTTACTATAAAATCTGTGGCGCCCGCCTGTATGGCTTGAACCACCATCAGCTGTTGTCCCATGGCGGAGCACATGATCACCTTTGCCTTTGGATCCTCTTTTTTGATGTGCTTTAAAGCCTCAATCCCCTCCATTTCCGGCATAGTGATATCCATCGTAACCAAGTCCGGTTTTAATTTTCTGTATTGCTCGATAGCTTCAAGACCATTCCCCGCCTCGCCAACCACTTGGTGCCCGCCCTTAGTAAGGATATCCTTTAACATGATTCTCATAAATGCAGCGTCATCAACTACCAATATATTCGCCATTTTCTTTGCCCCTCTTTATTTTCATCATATCTGCTATACATGGTAATGCAGGACGTTTTTTAATTTTTCTTTCGCCCTTTTTAATGCATTATCAATGGATTTGTTGTCTACCCCGGATAGTTTGTTGTCATGTTCCTCCGCCATTCGTTTCAAGTTACTTTCCGCTTAATTTATTAATGATGCCCGATACCTCTACAATGAGAGCCACTTTTCCATCGCCCAATATGGTAGAGCCGGCTATACCGTCTACCTTTCCTATATAGGAGCCCAATGACTTGATCACAATCTCCTGATTTCCGATTAATTCATCTACAGCTAAGGCCAGCCGTTTTTCCGCCGAGCCCACAATGACTAAAGGAATATGTTTTTTGCCCAAGCTCTCCTTGGGGATGTGGAAGTGATCATGCATCCAAGCCAGCGGAATCACCTGATTTCGCAGCAAAATAACCGACTGTCCACGAACGGTGTGGATGTCATCGGATGTGACTCTCACGATTTCGGCAATGTTGCTCATAGGGATAATAAACGTTTGATCATGCAGTTTTACGAGCAGCCCGATGATGATGGCTAACGTTAACGGAAGCTTGATTTTAAAGCATGTCCCTTCTCCCAATCTCGTTTCAATATCGATTAAACCATTCAGCTTTTCAATATGGCTTCTGACGATATCCATGCCTACACCGCGCCCGGATATATCACTGACGGCTTGAGCTGTTGAAAATCCGGGACGGAAAATCAGTTCGATGGCTTCTTTGTCGCTTAACTGTTCTGCATCCTCCCGGGTAATGATACCTTTCTCAAGGGCAGATCGTTTCATTTTTACGGGGTCGATACCTGCACCGTCTTCTTCCACATAGACGACCACCTGATTATCCTCATGCGCTGCTCTGATATGAAGGGTTCCTTTGCGGTTTTTACCCAGCTGCTCCCTTTTCTCGGGCGTTTCGATTCCGTGATCAACCGCATTCCGGATAAGATGAATCAGCGGATCGGCGATCTCTTCTATCAAGGTCCGATCCAGTTCCGTATCTTTTCCCTCAACGACAAGCTCGATCTCCTTGCCCAAATCCCGGGACAGATCCCGTATCATGCGGGGAAAGCGATTAAACAATTGGTCGATCGGGAGCATTCTTGCTTTCATAACACTTTCTTGAAGATCGCTAATAACACGAGAAAGATGGTCAGAGATTTGGCCCAATTCATTGACGGACTCATCAGAAACACGCCTTCTTTGCGTCCGCTCCACTTGATGGATCCGAGTCTGGTCGATGACCAGTTCTCCCACCAGATTCATGAGATGCTCCAGACGTTCTACGCTTACCCGAATGGTTTGGGATTTGGCTTTGCCTGTTTGCGTATGATCTTCATGGATTGTTTTTTCAGAAGCTGCGGAAAGAGTGTTACCCAACACGGTCTCTTCTTTTTCCAAGGGTTCTACCTTTACATGCACTACATCGGTCAAATCGGAAACAAGAGCCTGCAGCTCCGAAGGGCTTTGTTTTCCTGCATAGAGGAAGGTGATAACCAAAGGCCCGTCCATTTGCTCGATGATCCCTTCCCATTCCGGGGTTGCCAGCAGAATATCCCCATGCTCACACAAGTAGGAGTTAATCACATAAGCTCTTGCCCCTTTGATGACACACTCCGAGGAAACCTGCACACAGATCCAAGTGACCTGAAGCCCCTGGTCCTGTGCTTCCTGCACCTTTAACCGCGTATCCAGGTTCAGTACAGGTTTTGATAAAGATCTCATGGCAGGTTCAGCGGGTGCTGCTGCTCGTGAGGTGTCAACAAATTCTTGAAGCTTATATATACAATCGGAGATATCCGTTGCATGGTTATCATTACGTACAATATCGTTTTTTAACTGTTTGAGACAGTCAAGGGACATAAAAAGAAGATCAATCAACGGGCTTGTTACCCCTAATTTCTTACTTCTCACTTGGTCCAAAAGATGCTCCATCTGGTGGGTTAGCTGCTTCATATCCTCACACCCCATGGCCGCAGAAGAACCCTTTAAAGTGTGAGCAGCACGAAACAACCGTTGGACGCCCTGTTCGGAAGCCCCTTCTTGCTCAAGCTTTAGGATTTCATCATCCATAAGCTGCAGCTGTTCCTCCAGCTCTTCCAGAAAAACCTCTCTGTACTCGGCAAACATGATGGTCTCACTCCTGTTCATGAAGTAACACTTCATCCAGCTTTAAAATGCCGACCAACCCGTTATCCGTTAATCCGATCCCTGTAAAATAGCTTCCGGCCATACTGCCCACGCGAGCAGGAGGAGGTTGAATATCCGAAAAGGTAGTGACTTTATTTACGCGATCCACAATAATCCCAACCGTATCCTCCTGATGATGAACCACGATTACCCGGG
The DNA here is from genome assembly GCF_057814255.1 of Paenibacillus sp. F024. Classification (NCBI taxonomy): domain Bacteria; kingdom Bacillati; phylum Bacillota; class Bacilli; order Caryophanales; family Paenibacillaceae; genus Paenibacillus; species Paenibacillus sp. F024. The sequence goes on along the minus strand of NZ_JBVASZ010000035.1, from coordinate 7,261 downwards.
TTGTTTTTGAGAATCCCTTATCATCAAGATGGAACAAATGGCGAAGGCTAATGACGGGTACGATCTTTCCCCTAAGATGGATAACCCCTTTAACATAGGGCATCACATTAGGAATTGAAGTGATTTCCTGCATCTTAATAATTTCATGGATATCCTGAATTCGAATGGCGTATCGTTCACCTTCGATGCCAAACTCAACATATTGCTCCTGCTCGGTGACTTGCATCAAACCACCCATCCCATTTCTCATAAAATGAACAACCGGTTATCATCACTGTTAGCTGATGTTACCGGTAGTCTGAAGCTATTTAATTCTAAAAATCGACACGGCATGATTCAATTCCTCTGCAAGCCCCGCAAGGGATTGTGCTGTCGTTGCGGTTTCCTCGGAAGCTGTCGCCGCTTCTTCCGTAGAGGCGGAGATACTTTCGATCGATGTTAAGACCTCGGAGGATTGGGCGGCCTGTTGTTCGCTGGCGGCGGCAATTTCCGTTACCCTGTTGGCGGACTCATTGACCATCGTAATAATTTGCTCAAAGGCTTCCCCGGTTTTTTGTGACAAAACGACGCCTTCACCCACCGCCTTCACGCTTTGCTGGGTGTTCTCTTGCATTCCTTTAATAATGGTTGTGATTTGCTTGGTTGCTTCACTGCTGCGTTCAGCTAATTTCCGTACTTCATCCGCAACTACCGCAAAACCCCGGCCTTGGTCTCCTGCACGGGCCGCTTCAATCGCTGCATTTAAAGCAAGAAGGTTGGTCTGTTCGGCAATATCGTCGATGACCTCAATAATTTCTCCGATTTTGTTCGAATCATCTTCGAGCTTGGACATTTGTCGGTTGACCCGATTCATCCCCTCGATCGATGAACGGACCACTTTACCGCCTTCTTGGGCAATCCCTGTGGTTTGGTTAGACAATTCCGAAGCTTGGTCCGCACTCTGGGCCACCGAGTTAATGGCAGCAGACAATTCTTTGAATAGTTCATTCATCGTTTGAGCGTCATTGGCCTGACTGTTACTCCCACTGGCAATCTCCTCCGTGCTCGCAGAGATTTGCTGAGCCGCTGCAGCGACGCTCTCTGCCGAGGCCAAGATTCCGCCGATCGTCGTTCTCAAACGCTGAACCATGTCATTAATGGAACCCGCTAACTGTCCGATCTCGTCTTTCGTGTTGATATCGGTTGTTTCTCTTAAATCACCGCCCGCTACCTGTTCGACTAGCTTCACCATACGGTTCAGAGGGCGAGCAATAATTTGTGAGTTAAGGTATCCTAATCCGATACTGATCATCAGCGCGGCAATGATCACTGCAATAGTAATAGCTTTAGAAGTCGTATATACGATATCTCCGTCCGTATTCGCCTTTTCTGCTAGCTTAATATTGATGGAGACTAAATTTTCCAGAATACCCTGCAGTTTGTCCCCAGACTCCTTAAACCCGCCATTGAGCAGAAATTGTGTAAATTCTTCAGCGCTTATATTCGTGGTATTCAATTGAATCGCCTTAGTTAACAATTCATTGTACGCCTGCCATGCGGGGTTGAATTGCTTCAGCGCTTCCTCTTCTTCTTTCGTCATATTTGTACTGCTGTACTTAGCCATGATCGCTTCAATTTCTTTAACAAGCCCGTTTATATTTTCCTTGTATTTCTGTTTCTGTTCGGGTGTTTTCGCAATGGTGTTCATATCTCGAATAGCTACTCTTATTTGTTGATACGAAACTTCTACAGTGGTAAGATCATTTATCGGAATTAAACGATCATTGTACATGGTCGACACATTCTCATTGATTTTACCCATATTATTTAATCCGAAGAACCCGACAAAAGCCAAAATGACGGCCATCAATACAAATGCAGAAATTAATTTCACAGATGTTTTCAAATCATAAAACCATTTCACCAGCTATATACCTCATTTCAATTTTTCATGGTGTGGATGATTTTTACCCGGATCTTTCATTTCGTTCGAAGATATTAAGTATAAAACCCTGCCTCTGCTTCCAATTTTTCCAGCATTTCCTCAATTTCTTCCGTCGTTAATATGCTTTCGTAATCACGGGAGAGATTCTCGCTATCTTTATCCAAAGCTTCGGTCCCGTTTTGAAAAGAGGAAATATAGTTTTGGATCATGGATAGGGCATTCGCAAATTCGCTAAGCTCCTCTTTGCTCATCACAGTTAATCTCGTGACGAGCCCACTTGCTGTATCCCCTAGCCATAGCTCAAGTTCAGAAGCGATGGCCTTCATTTTCGTGTTATTTACAGAATCAGTTATGGATTTCAACATCCGATGTCCCCCTCAATCCTATTCCGCCCGTAAGCCTCACCCGTAATACCAAACGTGCACCCCTTTCACTTTGTAACCCATTGTCAAAACAATGACAAAAACACTCAATAATTAGGGTATAGCCATCCTAATCATTAGTTCTTTAGATCCATCTTTAATGATAATCAAAACGGAGTTTCGGGTAACCGAAAATGATTTGCGGGCTACCGCAAAAAAAATGCGGTATTTTGTCGAATGCAATCAAAGTACAATGACTCGTACACCAGGGTAGTGTGCGAGCCCACGTTAAGTCGACGGAACTAAATCAAAAATACGGGCCTTGGGCACCGTTTGCAGCAGGACACATGAAACCTTCTCTATTTCTTGTAGATTTCTTATTGAAAATCAGAGTCCGACAACAGTCCCATTTGCTTTGCCTTCATCGCTGCTTCTATCCTGGACTTTACATTTAATTTTTGAAAAAGATTCGTTAGAGCATACTCTAATGAGCGTTGGCTCGTGATCAGCTTCTCGGCAATTTCTTTATTGCTTTTCCCCTTCGCTATTTCTTTCAATATTTCATATTCTTTGCTGCTAATCGCATTCGATTCAATATCGTTTTCCATTTCAGACATTTGTATGGTTGTTTTTCTAAGCTGTTTGACTAAGGAAATCGGCAGGATGACTTCTCCGCGTAAGGCGCATCTTACAGCCGTTACGAGCTGTTCCTTGTTTGCGGTCTTTAACACAAAGCCCGAAATGCCCGCTTCGATCATCAGGTTAAAATGGTTTTTAAATTCAAAGCCGGTATAGATCAGAATGGTAACTCCGGGAGTAATGCTTAATACTTTCTTTGCGAGATCAATCCCATTGATATCCGGCATATGTAAATCCAATAGCATAACATCATATTGTTGGGTTTTCAGCATCTCCAATGCTTTCTCACCGGAATCCGCCAAAATAACTTTCATATCTCCCTCTTGTTCAAGTAACATCCTTGTGCCTTCCATGACGGATGGATGGTCATCAACCAATAAGATTTGAATCATTTTCTATACCACCTCGAATGGGTTTTTATTTTCCGTTGCCGTCTTAAAGAGCCGGGATTGAAATAAAAATAGCCAATCCCTCATTGGGGGATGAATGAAATACGATTTTCCCCTCCATACTTCGGACGCGTTCCTTCATTCCATACACGCCCATACTGTTAAATGAATCTTCCAACCCGGTTAAATCCATTCCGATTCCGTCATCTTCGTAGTTTAATTCAACCCGGTCAGGGAAACTAGATAATGTAACCCGAACCCTCGATGCGTTGGAATGTTTGGTTGCATTAGCCATAAGCTCTTGTACAATGCGATATATCCCAATTAATAGGTGGTCATTTAAGTTGTGATGGAAAGCCGCGGCATCGAACTGAATACAATAATTTGTACGCAATTGAGTAAATTCAAATAATGCTTCAAGAGAGGACACAAGTCCTTCTTCTTTTAACAAAGGCGGTCTCAATTCATTGCACGTGATCCTGATTTGATAAATGACATCTAATAATCCCTGTGCCATTTGCTCCAGCTGTTCTCTAATTTCTTGGGGAACAGAACGATCCGTTGACAATTGGTCAAGCTTGCGATACCAGATAATCTGCTCTTGAAGTGCAGCGTCATGCAAATCCTGCGACAAGCGTTTTCTCTCGTTTTCAGATAAATTGAACACCAGCCGAAGAAGCCATGAAGGCGCTGCATGTTGGGCAACACTCTGCTCAAGCTCCTTGGTTAAATCTTCTATTAGCCGAAAGCTGTCATATAGAACATTGACATAACGGGTAATGGTCTTCAGCCATACTCTTTTGGGCTTGATCCTTAAGGCCGGGGCTTTCTCGCCAACACAAAGGATGTAGCATTTCCCTCTAATTTCACCTATCTTTAAGAAATAACCTTCCGACGCTTCCATGATTTCGCATACAGGATACGGCCTTTGATCAGAGTTTAATATTTCCTTCAAAAATGTGTCCGGAATGTCATGATTACCGCTTTTCATGTTCACATGATTATTGCGGTCTATTTCGATTAAACTGACATGTGCACTATTTAGAACAACTTGAACTTCTTTGACAAGACGCCGTTCCATTTCAGACACCTTCATAACCCCAAAGAGACCGAGTGAAAACTCATCTAAACTATTCTGTAAGCGGATATATCGATCCTCACTTTGGCGAATAAGCTGTTCCGCTTGCTTCCTTGCCGTGATATCCTCATACACCAGCTGTGCAGATAAGGACTTTGGATCATAAATAGCGGTTACCATGACATCGATTATTTCACCGTCAAGGCGAATAACTCTGTGCTCTGCAGGTGAGGAATACCAATTGAGAAAAGTATTTTCCATTCGCTTTCTCGCAAATTCCTTATCGTCCGGGTGAACCCAATCCAAAGGATTTGTTCCAACAATATCCTCAGGACGACTTGCCCCCGCTACCTTCATCCCTGCAGGATTGACATAAACAAATTGACCGTCTTTATAAACGGAGATAGCAACCGGAGAGAGCTCCACCAATCGGCGATAACGTTCTTCGCTCTCTTGAAGAGCCCTTTCCATTTTTTTTTCGTTCGGTGATATCGCTAAATACGGTTAGGGTCGTCTGGGTTGCGTCATCGTAAATTCCAATGAGCTCCACTTCAATCATTTGCCCATCCAGACGGATCATTTTATATTCCATGGATTCCAGATATTTATTCTTGGTCAAGCTCTGGGCTCTTTTTCTCGCCATCTTCATATAATCCGGATGAATAATACTGAATACGGATTTCCCTATGATTTCATTGGCATCCTTCGCTCCTATGAGTTCGATGCCCGCAGGATTAATATAGACAAACTTCCCGTCACAATGAGAGGCCATGGGCTGTGGAGAGTGCTCAATCAAAGTGCGGTAGCGTTCCTCGCTTTCTGTAAGCTCCTTTTCCATTTGTACTTTATCTGTAATATCCCTCGATACCACAATAATGCTTTCTACTTCTCCGTCTTGGCTAAGCACCGGCGTTCCTAAGCAATCCACTTCTACCGTACGTCCCTCTGAATGGATAAACCGACAGCGAACCGGTTTGGTGGTTTTCGTAAGCAGCATTTCCAAGAATTGATTTTGTGCTTCGGCCAAATCATCGGGATGTAAGCGATCAAATAATGAAGTCCCCACCATCCACTCATGATCAAATCCCAATACCTTTTGGTAAGAGGGGGAAGCATACCAAAACGTGCCCTTGATATCCAGTAGTCCCAGCAAATCCGTCATATTTCCGGCAATGAGCCGGAATTGGGATTCGCTTTCGGCCAGTGCTTTTTCGGTCAATTTCTTTTCTGTAATGTCGCGGGAGACAATAACAATATTCTCCACCTTACCGTTATGATCCACAACAGGTGTACCATATTCTTCAAGATAAATATGCTCACCATCGGCACGGGTAACGCGAAATTGCGCGTTTTTCGGTTGCTTCGACTCCACCATTTCATTAAATAGAAGACCAACAGCTTCCAAATCGTCAGGATGAACCATCCGAAGAAAAATCTGTTCTTCCATATATTGTTCAGGCGGGTATCCAATAAGCTTTTTGTGTGAAGGCGAGGCATAAATGCACATCCCGTTCGCGTCTAAAATACGCACCATATCCGTCATGTTTTCAGCAATGAATTTGTACTGGGCTTCGCTCTCCGCCAGTGCTTTCTCCGTTTCTTTTTTCTGGGTAATATCCCTGCCTATGACGAAAATCCCAACAACGTCATGATTTACATAAATAGGTACATTTTTAATATCCCAATGAACCTTTTTTCCATTTTGGTGGTTCGATACGATCTCGTAATTTAGTGCCTGTCCCTGCTTAGCCATCTCAAAATATACAGCCGCACGTTGTGAACCAACGGAACCAAGAATGTCAACCCAAGAAGAATTCTTATTACCGAACAATGATTTCCCTGCAACCTGATTGAAAGCAAGTATATTTCCACTTAAATCCAATTCACAAATGACATCGGAATTGTATTCAAACAGAGATTTATACCGCTGCTCATTTCTATGCAAAGCTTCTTCCATCATTTTTCTTGAAGTGATATCAATAACAACGCCATCAAGCCGGGTCATATATCCGGAGCCGTCCATGGTCGGTATAATCCGGTTTTGAATCCATCTCACTTCACCATTTGCATGTATAATCCGATATTCGCTGGCATCGGAAATGCCTTGGCGTACTTTCACTGATAATTGTTCAAATATGAAAATATCATCATGATGAATGATATCCTTCCAATTTTCTCGGGTCATGATTTTATTTAATGGGTATCCCGTAATCTCTTCCAAAGCTTCCGAAACGTATTCTATTCTCTGGGATACTTCACTGTAAGACCAAATGGCTACATCAACCGTGTTCAAAATACGTTGAAACAGGTGACGAGTTTTTTCTAATTCTTCTTGGGCTGCTTTTTTTTCGGTGATGTCGAGAAGAACCCCATTTATTCTGACAGCATGATTCTCCTTATGGTATACGGATGTGCCAGCACTTTGAACCCATCTTATTTCTCCGGTTCGGAATCTGATCCGATGCTCTAACGTACTTGATAGGCCGGAATAGAGTTTGGCCATATGCAAGCTTACCATCTCAAGATCCTCTTCATAAATGGTTTCTTCCCAAATGCTCGGATTGCGAAAAAGCTCCTCCCGTGAAAACCCGAGCATCTTCTCAAAACCGGCGGATACGGTTATAAAACTTGTTTCTTTATCAAAAGTCCAGATGGCCGCATCGATATTATCGAAAATATCTTGGTACCCTTGTTCACTCCGGGTCAACTCTCTATTCATCTGATTTATGAAATCAAAAAAGATAGGCTCTTCGCGCTACTGGGTGGGTGGATGGCTATTAACGAGAGTCATAACCCTTCCGCTTGCTTGGAGAATCTCATAGGCAAAAGAAGCCGTCAAGAAGAGCGCTTGACCGCTCCTTTTGCCTAT
>NZ_JBVASZ010000034.1:0-40394 GCF_057814255.1 Paenibacillus sp. F024 | reverse complement strand
CTGCATGCCCTTTCAGTTGTTCCAAGCTACCGGCTCCTCTGTTCCCTTCTTATCTCGCGCTAAACTAAAGGTGAAATCCTGCGAATTCATGAGTCTGAGTGAGAAAACCAAATCATTTCGAGGGAGCTTAGCGGTATAATTATCTATGATTCCAAATTTAATAGAGTGGAGGCGGTAAGTAGAATGGATACAGGTGATAAAGAAATCATAACGGTAGAAACGACAGTTCATGCACCGGTTGACAACGTGTGGAGCTATTGGACAGAGCCGCAGCATATAACGAAATGGAGTTTTGCTTCCGGGGACTGGCATGCACCTCATGCCGAAAATGATTTAAGGGCTGGCGGAGCATTTCTTACAAGAATGGAAGCAAAGGATAGAAGCTTCGGATTTGATTTTAGCGGAGTGTATGATGAAGTGCGTATCAATGAATTTATCTCTTATACTCTTGGAGACGGAAGAAAAGTTGAGATCACTTTTATTCGTCAAGAAAACGACACTAAGATCATTGAATCTTTTGAAGCAGAAGAAACCCATACCCTTGAGCAGCAAAAAGCAGGCTGGCAGGCGTTTCTGGACAATTTCAAACAATATAGTGAAACTTCTGCAGAGATGTAGAAAAAAATAGTAAACCTTCCTTATCGGAAGGTTTTTTTATGCTTTAAAACAGGAATCCATAAACTTTAAAAGGTATTCCGACACGAATTCCGGTCGAAGATATTCATCCCATGGACATATCACTTGGCCATACTGAGGGTCTTCAGTCCTCTTCATTGTTCTTTATTTAAGTCTTTTTGAAAGTGGGTATAGGTTATTTATTTTCGAATGTACCGGTTGCTCTCACAATTAAATCTTCAAGCTGTTCTGTCGCCTTGATATTACACAATCCCCCGTGATAACAAATGACTGCCTCCACATCCAGGTCCGAAAATTTCCTTAAAGATTGCAGCGCAGTTTCCATATCCCATGTGGCTTGCTGCACAGGCTCCCGCAAAATACCGCCCGCAAAAATTATCGCATCTCCTGCAACCAGAGTTTTGCTCTGCTTCAGATAGAGACTAATATGACCAGGTGTATGACCCGGAGTAAAGATGACCTGGATACCGCCGCAGAAGGGAAGCTCCTGACCGTCCTCTAATGTCTTGTGCACCTTTGATTTTGGCGGATTCTTATACAAGAATTTCATTTGTTCCGGCAAGCATTCCCAGGCTTCTTTACTCATCCGATCAGGGTCTGTTTTCATGAGAGGCAGCGACCCTTCAATATAGGGTTGATCCAGCTTGTGTGCATACACTTCGATAGGATTAGCGGATTGCTCCAGTATTTCCGGAAGGCCTCCTATATGGTCTAAATCCTGATGGGTTAGAATAATTGCTTTCAATTGATCTAAGGAGACTCCGACTTCATTCATGGCGGAACGTATTTGTTCCCCTTGTCCAGGCATACCCGTATCCATTAAAACAGCCATTTCCTCATTCCAGATGAGTGTGGGATGTAAACCAAAACCCTGAACCTTCAATTCCAACATCGCTAATCCATTGGATATTCTCATTTGCACTCCTCCTTATTCATGCGAAGGCTTCACCTCAATAATCTACCACTTCGGAGGATAAATCACAATAAAAAAATAATTATTATACCACATAAAAATATTTTTGTCAATATGTTTTTTTGGACAAAAGCCTCTGCTGCTGGAGACCCATTTTTTCTTCTTTATCGGCATATGGGAATACACAATTGCATTCCTTTTGTAGAGCCATACTTTAAAATTGCTGGTGCCGCCTATCCGGTTAGCGTTGCTTTTATGGTCAGGTTCTAATGGGACGCTCCCGGTTACATAACTGGAATCATCGGATGCCAGAAGCACGTAAGCCGGGGCCAGCTCAAACGGCTGACCCGCCCGTTTCATCGGGGTATATGCGGTAATCGAAGCTGTATTAACAATCGTGCTGCCCGGCATCAGATAGGGAAGCGCCGCTTTCGTCAAGTAAAACATCGGATAAACGTTCGTGACGTACGTAATGTGCAGCTGTTCGGCGGAAATGTTCGAGACGCTGTTTTGTTTCGTTTCGTTTGCGTCCCGGTGCTCGTATAAATACGGGATGGAGTCTCTCTCCGTCGAAGTCATCTCCCCCGAAATAATCTACACTTTAGCATTCCTTATAATCCGAATCATCATTTCGGCATTGGGATAGTCAACGCTTTTATAAAGCTCTACCACTTTTTCCGTATCATAACCGACCCGTTCGATCGAGGCTCTCAAATGACCGTCCACCACCTCAACCACACCGTATGATGCTTTGACCAAGCCGTCAAACGGCAGACCTACGCTTCCGGTATTCATGATCACCTTTCCATTGACAACCCTTATGTATGGTCTGTGAATATGAGCGTAGACATAGACCCGGGCACCGGCAGACTTCATCAAGCGTTCCTCCAATACGGTATCCTCCGCATGAGGAAGAACCGCTTCAAATAAGCTGTCCGGTGTCGCGTGGAATCCGTGGATTACGGTTCCATTCATCTCACAATGGATTTCTTCGGGCAGGCCGGCCAAATAATCAATATCTTCCGCCGCCAATTGGGAAACCGTCCATTGACGCTCCAGATTCATCATATCTAAAGCTTTCTCAGGAACTTCTCCTTCCCGGACACCGCGAACCACCCATTCATCCGCATTCCCCTTGATCACTTCCGTATGGAGCGAACGCACCAAATCAAGGGAACGTCCAGGCTCCGGCCCCCGGTAACAAAGATCGCCCATCACATAAATTTTATCTATTCCTTTGTTCTTGATGTCAGCGAGAACCGCATCGAGAGCTGTGGCATTGCCATGGATATCCGAAATAAAAGCGATTTTCATTCAACTTAACCTCCTCAAAGTAAAAACCTATGACTATGGTCTCTACCTTGATTTTAATCTACAAAAGGCCGGTCTGGAAAGGCTCATGTCCGACAAAAATGGAGTGTCAACCGGTTCCCCGTTTGCACTCCATTGTTTTTTACCCTGTATTATCTTCTCGCGTTTTTAGCCGCGCCCTCATTCGGATTATTCTGGGCCGCCCGCTTTACATTATTTTCAACGACTTCCTCGGCAAATTGCGAGTCATTTTTCATTTTGTTATTGCTTTTAGCCATGGATCTCACCTCCCCTGCACTCCTTATTGTGAGTGGATCGGAAGGGATTTATAATGGAAGCTTAATACAGCAGCTCTTGTTTTAATTGATTCCAAAGGGTTTGATTTATCTTGCCGTTCCCCTTTTTGACCACAAACACGTTCAATGTCTTTTTGCCCCACTCCTGATAAACCTGATCTTTTGTTTCAAAGTATAAATCGATCCGGTTTCCTTTAATTGCGCTGCCCGTATCCGCTACAACTCCGTAACCGTAGCCGGGAATGTAGAGAACCGTACCGATAGGGAATACTTTGGGGTCTGCGGCGATCGTCGAAAGGGACTGAACATCCCGAGCCACCATCATCCCTGAAAACGTAACGCCATATTCGGGATGACCCGGGCTTTTGCCCGTGGACTCCTTGCCTGCGGAATATCCTGTTGCGGTCACTTCCACGGCCCTGTATTTTGATAGATCCTGTCCCGGATGCGGGAATACCTTGTAATTCCGGGCTTGCTGATCTTGACCCGATTGGGTTGAAACCGGCTTGGATTCTCCTTTCGGGCTCCCCGATGCGTTGGCGGTTCGGCTAAAGCCGGACACCGGGACGGAAACGCTGTTGATTGGTTCAGGTGGAACGCTCGAGCTATGAAGCGATGCGGACTGCCTTGAATCTTGTCCAAACCACAGCAATACGGATACCATCAAAGTGATGAGAATTATCCATTTGGCATGGCTTGCGGTTTTCGTTAACATATGTGTTGTTAAACCTCCCCTTAATATAGGAGGCTGTCCATATGTGAACCAATCTATACATAGGGGAAAAAGAAACGCATAAAAAAAAAGGACCCCAAACAGGTCCTCCAATTCCGAATGATTCGATTATTCCTGAACGATGCTTTCTTTTACATGACCGTCTTCGAAGACCCGGTACTCTTGGATTTTGCCATCCTTCTGATAGAGGAAAGAATAGTGATTCACCGTATTCTCTTCGGACCAGTCAATAAACAATTGAATGGCCACCGAGCCGTTCTGCAGCCCCGTCATATCTACGGAATCCATTGTGTCCTGGAAGTCGTATCCCTGCTTTGTTCCTAGATCATAACGCCACATTATATTGCCGTCCATCGCGTTGGTTACTTCCGTATAGTTTGAACCCAAACGTTTTTTCACTTCGTCCTGGGACATGCCGATTTACAGGTTTTGCTTAATGTAACCCGCATCAGCCTTACCTTTTTGGCCTGCCGAAGTCTCCTTGGACGGCTTCGTTGATGCGCCGGCGTTAGATGTGCCGGCATCTGTGCCCTTCGTTGATTGTGTAATCACGGATGAGCCTGCTTTACCGGCCTCCGCCTTATTTGGTTCCGAAGCAGATTGAGTGCTTGCTGGAGAGGTCGCTTGTCCTTTACCTTCGTGTTGATGTTCCGTTCCCCCAGCAGACGGACTGCTCTTTGGAGCGGATGTGCTGGCATCCGTATTTTTTTGCTCTGCGTCAGCAGACGGCGGCGTACTTGAAGGGACAGCGGTATCACTCCCGGTGGAGCTGGTTTGCCCGCAGCCGCTTAGGATGGCCACGGCCAACATCGACATTAAAAGGACCCTTGATTTTTTCATTTGTTTCCTCCTTGCCCTTCCGAGAAGCATTGATTTTTCTCTTTTTCTCTCTCTATAACCTTAGACGCGGGAAATCTCTGGATGTTTCATTTTTTATGTATAATCGCCTGGATATAAAAAGCCTCCTAACGTAATGTTCCCGTAAGAACATCCGTCAGAAGGCCGTTTTACAAAACCCGGATACACGTCCAATATCCGCGCGTCAAGCCGCATTAAGCCTCGACTTTATCGTCGCACTTCTCTGGTGTCCCCTCTTCGTCCTTCACTTTGAAGGAAGAGCCGCAGCCGCAGGTAGCAACCGCGTTCGGGTTGTGAATGGTAAAGCCGCCGCCCATACCGGCATCCTCGAAATCGATCTGTACACCGTAAAGGTACTTGGCGCTTTCTTCGTCAACGACGACCTTGAGGCCGTTAATATCCATGACCTTATCGTCCTGCTGCTGGTTGTCGTCAAATCCCATGCCGTAGGAGAAGCCGCTGCAGCCGCCCGATTTTACCCCGACGCGCAGGAACAGGTTCGATGCTTCCTCCGCCGCCAGCATTTCCTTAATTTTATCGCAAGCACTTTCGCTAATGGTAATCATCATGTATTGCCTCCCTTACGTAAAAAAATGATCTTTCTACCTAAAGTATACTCCTTCCGGTCCCGTACCTCAAGGACAGGTTATGCATGTATGACAATGTTGCCTATAAAGAAGGAGCTTTGGCCGTGCCGTTGAGCTTTAAGTGATAAAAACGCACCAATAATTCATCCAACTGCTGACTGCATCTCTGCACTTCCGGATGCATCAAACCAAATTGAACACCTAAGCTGACCAAGCGCCCGCGAACCTCTTCAATTTCGCTGGCGATCACCGATTGGTTATCGGAAACACCAGAAACCAACACTGTCGTTACACCGCCCCATAAGATCTACAATACATAAAGTATATTGCATATTACAGAATTACAGAAAAAAGAAAATAAGGCAATGTATACATTATACACATTCAACTGATTTTATCAATGGATTCCTTATGATTATATTATGATGAACGCAGCGAATGCGTTTTCAATTTAATCATATGTTGCCCCGCTTGTATAGTAGGTTTATAATATAAAAGATTGTTTATTTCATTTCGGTCATTGGAGACTTCGGCGCTTCCATATATGACTCTTATTGTATAGTCTTTCCTACTTCATGATGACGGGCATTAAAAAACCAGCGCGTCCCAGGCTCTCCGGCCGGGGCGCCTAAACAGTTTACGGAGGTGCAACGATGAGCATCACAACAAATCACGAGCAGCGCATGGCTGAAATCGCTGAAAAAGTGGAGCACGGTGAGCGCTTAAGCCTGGAGGACGGCGTATACTTATACGAATCCGACGATTTGCTCGCTGTTGGCCAACTGGCCAATAAGGTCAATCTGCGCAAGAACGGAAATAAGGTTTATTTCGTCGACAACATGAGCCTGTACTTTACCAACGTATGCGAGGAACACTGCGCGTTCTGCCATTTCCGCCGCGATGAAGGAGAAGAAGGGGCCTACACATTGACTCCGGAGCAGATGTATGAATATGTGGACCAGCACATTCATCCGGGTCTTCGCGAGTTTCACATTACCGGCGGTCATAATCCGAACGTTCCGTTTCAATATTATGTGGACAGCATCCGCGCATTGAAGGAGCGTTACCCGAATGTAACGATCAAGGCTCATACCGCTGCGGAAATCGAGTTTTTTTCCCGGCTCAGCGGGTTAAGCTATAAGGAAGTACTGCAAACGCTCATCGATGCGGGATTGGGTACGATGCCCGGAGGCGGCGCGGAAATTTTATCCGAGAGGTACCGCAAAAAAATGCATCTTGTCGACAAAGCATCGACCGAGCAGTGGCTTGAAGTGCACCGCACCGCGCACCAGCTCGGAATGAAGACACATGCCACCATGCTCTTCGGATCGATCGAGACGTTCGAGGAACGCATCCGTCACTTGATGTATTTGCGCGAGCTGCAGGATGAAACCGGAGGCTTTATGGTATTTATACCGAATTCCGTACAGCCGGCCAGTGTCAATGCAGGGCTGAAACAGCGGGTGTCCGCGTATGACAATCTCAAGACCATCGCTATCAGCCGACTAATGCTCGACAATATTCAGCATGTGAAAGCTTATTTCATCAATCTTGGAACACAGCTTACTCAGCTCGCCTTCACGTTCGGCGCATCCGATGCTCACGGTACGATCATTCAAGAACGGATCAGCCATTCGGCCGGTGCGTTGTCTCCTAAAGGGATGACCCGTGATGAGCTTGTATGGCTGATCAAAGGGGCAGGACGTATTCCTGTAGAGCGGGATACTTTTTATAATGAGATCAAGGTTTATTAATTAGGCCATAGAAAGGGTTTGCCGTTGTATGAAAAAACTTGTGATTTTGGGCGGAGGCTATGGTGGATTAACCTTAGCCAAAGAACTGCTCAATAAGGAATTGCCATCGGACACGGTTATGATTTTGGTGGATCGGATGCCTTATCAAGGGCTCAAAACGGAGTACTATGCCCTGGCGGCGGGTACTGTATCGGATCGCGACATTCGGGTACAGTTCCCGGTTGATCCCCGGCTTATCCTGAAATATGGGGAAGTGGTCTCCGTTCATCCGGAGCAAAAGGAAGTCCGGTTTGCAAACGATGAGACATTGTCCTACGACTGGCTGGTGATCGCACTTGGCTGTGTCGACCGGTATCATGGCATTCCGGGAGCCGAAGCATTCTCGCACAGTATCCAGACGCTGTCCTCCACCCGTAAAACGTACCAGCAAGCCAACGACATCGCTCCTTACGGCCAGGTGACCATCGTCGGCGGCGGGCTCAGCGGTGTTGAAATCGCTGCGGAGCTTCGCGAGAGCCGGCCCGATCTGAACATCCGAATCCTGGATCGCGGCGCAAGCATTTTGTCGCCCTTTCCGGAGAAGCTGCGGAAGTATGTCCGTGAATGGATGCTCGAGCATGATATCGAGCTGCGCCCGCATATTTCGCTGGCCCGCTTGGAAGGCGGCATGCTGTACAACCAGCAGGAAATCATTCACACCGATTTGACCGTCTGGACTGCCGGCATTCAACCAAGCCCGATTGTGCAAAACCTGAATCTGCCCAAAGATGCACAAGGTCGTCTGATCATCAACGAATACCACCAGCTGCCGGATTATAACGAAATTTACGTTGTAGGGGACTGTGCCGCGCTTCCCTTCTCACCTAGCGGACAAGCTGCAGAAGCGCAAGGCGAGCAGGTGGCGCAGGTGCTTCAAGCGGTATGGAAAAACGAAACTCCCCGGCTCGGCAAAATCAAGCTCAAGGGAGTTCTCGGGTCGCTTGGCAAAAAAGCGGGCTTCGGCCTGATGGGCAAGCGGACCATCATGGTGGGAAAGATGCCCCGCGCCATCAAATCCGGCGTGCTTTGGATGTCCAAGAGGCATTTCGGATAGCTGTATTTATTCACCAAGGAGATCGAACATGGCTTCGATCTCCTTTATTTTATCCATAATGGCCTGCTCCAGCCCATCGGCCGTTGAAGCGGCGACAATCTCGCCGTTAACGAGCGCAAACGGTAAAATATAGCATTCCCCGCAGTTGCCCAGACAGCCGTATTCAATCACGTCATATTCGGGGTTCTGCTCCAGTTTTTTGAACAGCTTATCCGTGCCGTGATGCATATTATTTGTACAAAATTCAATAATAGGTCTCATAGGAAGGTAACACCGCCTTGCAGCCATTTTCATTTTTCGTTGATTGTACTATAATAAGATAAGAAGGGAGATGATGCAAATGAGCGAAAGTACTCAACAAAGTACGATGTACGATGAGGTGCTTGAGGTTCTAGATAAACTGCGTCCGTTTCTTCAACGTGACGGAGGCGACGTAGAGCTGGTTGATGTGGAGGATGGTATCGTGAAGCTGAAGCTCATGGGGGCCTGCGGCAGCTGCCCAAGCTCCACCATTACTCTGAAGGCCGGGATCGAACGCGCCCTCTTGGAAGAGGTTGAAGGCGTACAAGAAGTCGTACAAGTATTCTAACCACTTGATCCCATCAAGCCAAAAAGCCCTGAATCCCGCGGAATGCGGGTTTTCAGGGCTTTTTGGCTATGCCGCTGCCGGTGATCGCGCGAATCGGATCCAAGCCTCCGGAAATATCCATGATATTGCCTGTGATGAAATCGGAGCGCCCCTCGCACAAAAAGGCGATCACGCGGGCGATGTCCTCTCCGGTTCCCGGCCTGCCCCGCGGCGCTTCGTCATCATGGATGTGCTCCACCTCGTGGATCATACGTTCCTTATTGTCGCCAACGATATCACCCGGACAAATCATGTTGACCGTAATTCCACTTGCCGCCTCTTCGACTGCGAGTGTCTTGGTGAATGATACAAGACCCACCTTTGCCGCGGCGTACGCGGCCCGATGGGGCCAGCCGCGGGCTTCCGCCGCATGGCCGAAGCCAAAGTGAATAATGCGGCCCCACTGCTTGCTTCGCATCATGGGAATGACCATATGGTCCAGATGCATGACCCCGAGCAAATTGCCCTGCATTAAATCGAGAATTTCCTTGGGCTTGTACTCCCGAAACAGCCTTCGTTCACGAATGAACGGTCCCGCATTATTAATAAGAATATCAATCGATCCGAAGCGGCGAACAGCCTCGTCCACAAGCCGCTCCCTGTCGTCCTCGCGGGCTACGCTTGCTTGAATGGCTTCGCAGCTTACGCCCTTGCGCCGGATCCGCTCACAAAGCTCCTCGGCCTCCTGCTTGCTGTTCACATAATTTACAATGATATCAAACCCTTGATCGGCCAGCAGGAGTGCGGTCATTTTGCCGAGCCCTTTGGCGCTTCCGGTGATGAGTGCGGTTTTCCGCTGCTGCTCCATGCTCGGTTCCTCCCGGCTTCATCTTGCGTTACCTTACTACATCAAAGTATAGTGGATGCCGGAATTCGATTCAACTCTTAAGGGAGGCGGTGCACATAACGAAATACCTCGGCTACCGCACGAAACGTCATCTGGCACCCTTGCTCCAAATCATGAAGATCAGCCTGTATATCTTCCGTTCCGATTCTTACCTGCTCGCCATATTTGGCTTCGGCCGCCTTCATCAGCTCATCCAGCAAATCCGCATTCATGGTGTGGATTTCCATGTTTCGCTGGTTTCGCAATCGGGAAAGCGGTTCGTTATATTTCATTTTCAACTCATAAAGTCTCTGTTCCAGATCCGCAAACAGCTTCTCCTTGTGCATATGACGGAGCACGGTAAAGTAAGAAAACCGCGATTTGACCCTTTCCGTATGCAGGGCGAGGCGCTCGTTCATGAAATGCCCGAGCTTGTCCAATACCGCAAACACACGGATCAGAGCATTGTTGTAATAATAGATATGCCGATGATAATCATCAAGCTCCTCGGCGGACATCTGATCGGTATATCTCTTGCTTACCCTGCCGCCGAACCGAACCGCGGCGTATTGACTTTGCTCCATCTCGTCCAATGCGCGCAGGAAGCTTTGGCACCAGATGATGTACCGCCGGTCCTGTGACGGCTTGCCGGGGGCAGGCGTCAGTGTGGATAAATATTTGCGGATCGCTTGAATGGCTTCCAGCAGCAGGCCTTCGTCCTTGCGGTGCGGCTCGCCGAATATCGCTCTTAGCATGGCAGTTCTCCATCCATATACGGATTAGGTATGGCTAAGTATAACCGGATACGGGCTGATCCATGATCTTTAGGCAAAATATTCTTTCCAGCGCCGGTCCACCAGCTCCACGATATCCTCGCGGGGGAACAGCTCGTCAGGATACCCCGGCTTCATCCGGGCGTCAATGACAAGCGGCAGCTGATAGCCGATGTGATGGCGGTTCACCACGGTACGGGCATAAATGTCTCCCGCCGGATTAAAGCGCGTAAATACGGTCCACAGGAATGCCGTCTGATCTCCCGCAATGGAGGTATCGTCCGCCAGGATGACCAGCGGCCAATCGCCAAGACGGTCTCCTGCTTGTTCGGTCAAACGCTGCGCAAGAAGCGGATCCTCCTCATAAGACGCTCCGGAGACCACCAGACAGCCACGGCAGTAGACGGCAAGAGAACGGATTCCAGGCAGCTCTCCTCCATTATACACGGCCGGCAGCTCGCGTTGAGGCTCACCGACGCCAAGCAGCACCGCCTTGCTTCCGTGATTCAAGCGGTCTCCCGTATAGTCCAGCGTATCATGGGACGTATGATCGAAGATCAGCAAATCGCGAAGCGGATCGAACCTCTCCAGCACCGCCTCCAGCAGCTTAGGGAAGCGCTCAAGCTCTACGTTTTGATCGGTAACGATCAAAAACTTCGTCAGCGTCAGCTGGCCTTCGCCCAGGATGCGAAACGCGGAGCCCAGCGCCTCGCGGCTGTAGCTGTCGCGGACAATGGCCGCAGCCAGCGGATGAAAGCCGGTTTCGGCATACGTCCAAAGGTCTTTGACTCCCGGCATCGCCATCGGAAAGGCAGGAGACAGCAGCCGCTGCAAAAATTCGCCGAGATAATAATCCTCCTGACGCGGCTTTCCGACGATGGTAGCCGGGTAAATGGCATCCTTGCGGTGCCACATGTGGCTGACTTCAAAGACCGGAAAATCATGCGTGAGCGAGTAATACCCGTAGTGATCGCCAAACGGTCCCTCAGGACGGCGCAAATGCGGCGCTACGGAGCCGCTGATGGCGAATTCGGCCTCAGCGACCAGCCGATGTCCGCCGTGCGGATTTTGTACCATCGGAAGCTTTTGCCCAACGATAAGCGATGTCAGCAGAAGCTCCGGAAGATGCTCGGGCACTGGAGCGATAGCCGATGCAATCAGGGCCGGCGGTCCGCCCAAAAATACGGTGACCGGAAGCGCCTCTCCGCGCTTTTCCGCTTCGTGGTAGTGAAAGCCGCCGCCTTTATGAATTTGCCAGTGCATCCCGGTCGTCTTGTTGTCATACACCTGCATTCGGTACATGCCCAGGTTATGATGGCCGTTCTCCGGATGCTCGGTGTAGACAAGCGGCAGCGTCACGAACGGACCGCCGTCCTCCTGCCAGCTGGTCAGAACGGGCAATCCCGCCAAAGGCGCATCCGCTTTACAATGCTGCAGAATCGGAGCCGCATCCGAAGATACGTTTTTGGTTCCGATTTTGAGCAAATCGACAATCAGCTGCCTCTGCTGCCAGAGGGCCTTGGGCGTAGGGGGCACAAGCGTGTCCATGGCGCCGATAACCTGCTTCATAAGCTGCTCGGGACGCGGACCGAAGGCCAGATCGACCCTGCGGCTCGTGCCGAACAAATTCGTTACTACGGGAAAGGATGCTCCCTTTACATTCGTAAAGAGCAGAGCGGGACCCCCCTCGTCAATCACCCTTCTATGTATCTCGGCAAGCTCCAAATAGGGATCCACGGGCGCGGAGATCACCTTCAGCTCATTTTCCTTACGAAGCGCTTCCAGAAAGGTACGCAAATTTTCAAACCTCATGTATTGTTATTCTCCCTTCTATATACCGGTCACAAGCTCCGAATGAAGAAGGCTTACGGCAGCCTTGGAGCCGCGTAAGCCTGAATCGTCCTGTCTTCGGCCGTCTGCATCGAGATGATGGACAAATAGCATAGAATGCCGAATAAACATGATATCAAAAGCGCGTGCAGCAAGCTGGCCACCAAATAAACATCATATCCGATGGAGAGCGTGACGAAGCCGCCGCTTAAAATTTGGGAAATCACAAGAATCAAAGACCAGAGCGCCGCTTGATAAACGCTGCTGCCCGGCTCCGCTTGTTTCCGAATGATCAGAAACACCGTAAGAATGGCAAGGCCCAGCAGCGCGGCGGCCACCCTATGAATAAATACGATTCCGGTCCCCCCTGTCATCTCGGGGATCACCTGACCGTTACAAAGCGGCCAGCCGATACAGCCTCCGACCGATTCGGTATGGCGTACGAATGCCCCCAGATATACGACGATGTAACTGTACACCAGGACACCCCATATGGACAGCCTTGCTCCCCTCGACAGCCGCGTTCCGTCTCCGCGGATCAGAGCCTCGCCAAACCGTGTGAATACCAAATAGAGCAATAAGGTGAACGCGAAGGAAACAAGTGAAAATCCGAAGTGCAAAGCCATAACCAAAGCGGACTGCGGCCATATCACCGCAAACGCACCCAGAATCGCCTGAAGCACCGTAAAAAACATCGCTCCGCCTACATACCACTTGGCGTCTTTGCGATGGCTGTATAAAAACACCAGAATCGTCGTCGCGAGCAGGATCATTCCGACAATACCCACAACGAAGCGATGGCTGTATTCAATAAGCGACTCAATCGTATAGGCCGGGACAAAGCGCCCGTTACAAAGCGGCCAATCATCCCCGCAGCCCCGTCCGGATTCCGTCTTGGTCACAAGCGCTCCCATCAACAGAATCAGAAACATGCCAAACATACTGGCAAAGGAAAGTCGCTTAAGCCATCGTTGTATATTCATATGTTCTTCACATCCGCTTCTTCGTAAAATCCGACAGTAATAGACAAGGCCTAACGTTCCAAATTACATTATAGCGATAAATGGAGATCAAATCCATGCGGAAATGTTACAAAGCGATGAAAGAAGAAATATGATCTCCCTCTGAAGGACTTAAAGGCGGCTTGCTCTCCCCAATTGTCCAGAGTTGCTATGGCTCAGTAAGCGGTATATGGCAACAATGCGGCCTGATAACGGGATCCGTCCATGCCGCGTTCCTCCATAAACGAAAATATGCCCTATTCGGGCGTGTTCTTGTGTTCTTATTCAATAAAAAACCTTCCGGAGACGATTTTCCGGAAGGTTGAGAACCTATTATTTCTGCAGCTCGGCTGCAACATCAATCGCGCGGTCGAGAAACTGCTCAATTTCTTCCCGGGTCTTGCGCAGCTTGCTGACAAAGCGGACAAGCTCCTTGCCGTCGCGGAAAGCGATGAAGCTCGGGATACCTAAAATATTCAGCTCGGAGCAGAGGTCCGGCATTTCATCACGGTCAATATGAATAAAAGTCAGCCGGTCCTGATAAGCTTCCTCTACTGCCGGCATAAAGGGCTCAATAAAATGGCAATCCTTGCACCATGTCGCTTTAAATACCGCAACTGTTGGCTTTGATCCGCCGACAACCTCATGAAATCTTTGTTCTGTTGTAACGTGTTCCATGGAAAACACCGCCTTTGTATCGAAATCATTCATCTGCTTGCTAGCATTATACCACTTATAGCACTCGAGGAAGCTCCTGTCAACATTCAACAAGCATCGTCATTTTCCATAAAAAAGAAATTTACATATATTCCTAAAAGTGATATCATATAAATATCAAAACAGTATTAAATCAATTACATTTTAAGGAGAGTGCCTTATGAAAGAAAAAAAAGCATGGGTGATCAATGGATTCCTGGGACTGCTGCTAATCCTCGCCTTGGATGCACTCGGTCTGATTCTCTTGATCAATGAATACATTCCGCTTGGCATTGGACTGTTCTTAGCATCCGTGCCGCTGCTTTCCGCAATTACGGTCGTACAGCCCAATCAGGCCATGGTGGTCACCTTCTTTGGAAGCTATGCCGGTACGATTCGTGAAAGCGGATTGTGGATCACCGTTCCCTTCTCGGTCCGCAAGAAGGTTTCGCTGCGCGTTCGCAACTTCAACAGCGCCAAGCTGAAAGTGAACGACATTGAGGGAAATCCGATCGAAATCGCCGCTGTCGTCGTGTTTCGCGTAATCGATTCGGCCAAGGCCTCGTTTGATGTAGACAACTATGAGCAGTTCGTGGAAATTCAGAGTGAAACGGCCCTGCGGCATGTGGCCAATAAATATCCTTATGACACCTTCGAGACCAACGGGTACTCGCTTCGCGGCAACTCCGAGGAAGTAGCCCAAGAGCTCAGCCGCGAGCTTCAGGACCGGCTGTCTGTTGCCGGAGTGGAAGTCATGGAAGCCCGCTTGACGCATCTGGCTTACTCTACGGAGATCGCAAGCGCTATGCTCCAGCGGCAGCAGGCCACCGCCATTATAGCCGCCCGCAGCAAGATCGTGGAAGGGGCTGTAGGCATGGTACAGCTGGCCATCGCTCAGCTGCAGCAGGAAGGCGTTATCGAGTTTGACGAAGAGCGCAAAGCGGCGATGATCAACAATCTTCTCGTCGCCATTGTGTCCGACCGTTCCGCCAATCCGGTCATTAATACGGGGAGCCTGTATTAAGCACAGCTATGGCCGCGAAAAAAAATTTTCCCCTGCGGCTGGATCCCAAGCTGTACGAGGTGCTCGAACGATGGGCAGCCGACGAGTTCCGCAGCGTGAACAGCCATATCGAGTATTTGCTGCGGGAAGCAGCCGCCCGCACAGGGCGGCTGCCCTCTTCCCGTACCGTCGTCGCCAGGCCGCAGGAACCTGATAACGAGACGGGGGAGAAATGATAAGTTAGAGGAATGCACAATAAAGCCCCGATCTGTCCCAGGCGGAGTCAGATCGGGGCTTGATTTGTCCATAAATTTGCCCACATGGCGAATATTTTTTCAACTCATGCGCATAGTAACCACATGGTGTTCGCAAATCCTGCAGCGTCTGTGCATACAGGCTTCTCTGCAATAAAAAAACCGCATGCGATGCGCCTGATTAGGCACACCGATGCGGCTTGATCCCATCGGATTAATCGCGGGTAATCGAAACACTTTGGAGCTCTTGATCCCACTCCACTTCGGCTCCCATACTTTCCGAAACGAAGCGTACAGGAATATAGGTGACGCTATCGACGAGCACGGCCGGTTTCTCCAGCTGCTTGGCTTGCCCGTTAACCGCAGCATCAGTGCTGTTA
This sequence comes from Paenibacillus sp. F024, assembly GCF_057814255.1. Classification (NCBI taxonomy): domain Bacteria; kingdom Bacillati; phylum Bacillota; class Bacilli; order Caryophanales; family Paenibacillaceae; genus Paenibacillus; species Paenibacillus sp. F024. The sequence goes on along the minus strand of NZ_JBVASZ010000034.1, from coordinate 24,822 downwards.
ATGGTAAGCAGAATGACGGTTCCGTTCAGATGATCCGTCACCTTCACTTGACGGGATGCAGCGTCCCATTCCACATCGGCATCCAGCCTTTCCGCAACAAAGCGGGCAGGCACCATGACGGTTCCTTGATCGTTATAAGGCTTGGTACTGAGGAAGGGATCGTACTCGTCATCCATAAACAAGTGGATTTCTTTCTTCGTCACTTGCAAATCGTCCTTCAAAAGCTTATACAGCTGGGAATTCGGATCCAGGGAAGCGACGATTTTGCTGGCCGTCATCCGGGATTCATTGTTGTTCAAATCAATTACACCGCCGGTCGTATTGATTTGGCCCATTTTCACCGGCTGGTTGATGTTCCACATCTCGGACGTTGACGTGATTTTGATGCTTTTCAGTGCGCCCAGCCCTTCAGGCATCGTCAGCAGCAATTCCGCCCATGATTTGCGGGTCATATGCTCGTTATCGATATACATATCCATTTTGAACGATTGACTGCCGTTCAGCCATTCCTTGACACCCATTTGGGAAGAGAGAAGGGCTTCCACGGATTGATCATAATCGGCCAGCAGCTGCTCCAGATTCGTTTTGATAAAGGTATGTGCGAATTCCACAGCCAGCGCTTTGTTATTTAAGTAAGGCGTGATCGAATCAGCCATAGGATCGTTGGTTTCCGCGCCGACTTCTTCCATCAGTTGTTTCACAAAGGGGACATACACATCATACAGCGTTCCGATGAAATCCTTTAAGCCCTGCTCATCGGCAAGGACATTCGTCAAAAATCCTTTAATCAGTCCAACGAGATCCTTACCGTAAATCTCGGCGTGGATCTTTTGCAGGTTCAAGCTTTCGCCGTTCACGGTTTCATTGACTTCCTCAACGGTAATCGTATTCGGATTTGGCAGAGTGCGGGAGAAGAACGCACCAAAGGCCGGCATCGCATCGACAGCCCGCTTCGTCAGCTCCTGAAGCTGTTTTTGCATCTCTTCGGAATGAGGCATCGGATTGCCTGCCGGGTTCCAGGCTGCGGCATCATTGCGGATAAACAGCGGTTTCTTGGCGCCCTCAATCTGAAGTATGTAATACGTGCTGGTCATGACCAACTCAAAAGGAATCTTTCCACCGGAGTACCCCAGCGTTCCTTTCATTGAAGCGTTAAGAGGATCCTGCATTTTCGATTCGGTAATATCGATCGTGATCTTGCTAAACAAATCGAACATGCGCTTGTCTTCAGGGAGCATCTCGGCCGACGGGTCAGGTGTCAGCTCAACGGTTAGTGTTTGTTTGCTATCTGCCGATTTCACGTTGAACGTATTCGCGAACGCCTTGCTTACATCGACGTTTGCCACCGGCTGACAGCCTGCAAGTACGGCAAGCACTCCAATCATCATAAGAATAAGTACGGAATTCCAGCGTTTCTTTTTCATCTGATGCCTCCTGGTATATGGATGTTTTATATTACAGCCCCAACTGTTATACGTATGAAATGGAAAAATGTTGCACTTTTTTTACAAAATGAAGCAAATTCCATTCTGACATGGGAGGCAAAACGAAGATGAACGGGGGACGCTACCGCCCGAGCGGCTTGGATCTGCTTCATAAACTGGCCGATCTGCCCCAGGAGGCCTGGCAATGGCTCAAAGCCAAAGCGCGCTTGGCAGCACATGAAAAAAAGCTGCTGACCGCAGCTCACCGGATGGAGGTCGAAGCGGCTTCTGTCGAGGCGTTGTGCAAAGGTCTGCGCCGAAAGCTGAGCACGAGCCCGTCTGGAGGGAGCCCTGCTTTGGCTCCGCACGATCAGGAGCTTCTTGAGCGGATTGAACGGGAGCGCGACGTCCACAACCGGAACAATGTCACCCGTACCGCCGCTTATTTGAATATGTACCGTGAGCATCCCGAGCTGCATTGGGCACTGCTCGCACATATGGTCTCGCGAAACGGCGGCTGGTGCATGACCGATTTACAGGGCGAGCTGCTGCCGCTGCTGCTCGACGGTACGCAGCGGCAGGCGGTATTCGCCTTTCTCGAGCGGGCCAACGCGCTTATTTTCAGAGATGCTTATCCGCAGCTGCTTCTTTACAGGGCAAGCTTGCAGTGCCAATCCCCCTTCTTTCATCTGCTCCCCCATTTAGGGGTCTCCGCTTTTATGTGTCCGGTTTGGGAGCATTTTTGGGAACGCAAAGATTCCGCTGCGCTGACGATTGGTTTAATCGTTAACGAGCAGAATCATATCGAACAACGCGTTGTCCAAAATCCCGCATACCGCCATTCGGTAATAGAGACACTATTTTTCCGGACCCAATCGCTGCTGCAGCTCAATCAAGTCGTTTTCCCTTATATCCATAACGGCCGAGCTCGTATGGCCGGATTAATACTGGAAAATTTCAGCAGTCTGCATGAGCGGATTGAGGTTGGCAAAAAGCTGTATGCCATCTTGTTCGGCATCCCGGTCGTCTTTGCAGGCGCAAAGGAATTCGCCTTCTCCACAAGACATACCGGCTCGAGAGCGGATCATTGGCCTCATCTGTTCGCCCCGATCCGCAAACAGCCTCCTGTGCCTCGCGGCCAATGGAAGGAGCGGCTGGACGGCTGCCGGCTGCGCCCGGGCGCCGTCCAGCTGTATAGTCCAAAGCTAAACGACAGCTGGGAAGACTGCCCTGTCGAGCCGCCGGAGCCTGGTGAGTGGTTTCAGGATATGGAAGCCTCCCGATACTTCACATCCGTTGAAGCGCCCTTCTCCTTCGAGATGACGCGGGAGTACGGCTTCGGACTCAACAAGATTGAGCTTGCTGTTCTTGCCGGAGATCTGCTTGTATAATCCTTGGAATGATTTCCGTTAACCCCGTTCACTCTGACGATCCCGTCCCAAACGGGCGAGTATCGGTCCGGCAAGCCTGCGCAGCGGTCCCGGCAAATGCTGCAGGTCATGAACGGTCATTACCCGGGTCAGGAACAGGAACACAGGATAAGCCGCACCGGTTACTCCAACGATCAGCAGGGTTTGCAGCATGGCATCCCAACGCTCGCTGCCAAACGGGTGAATAAAGCGGAGACTTACCCAATCCAATCCGATACCCAACAGCACGATCACCGCCGTAACGACGGCCAATCCCATCCAGCGGGGCAAGCTGAAGACTCGGAAACGGACCGTCCTGCGCAGCGTCAGCAGGCTGATGAACGTCATGACGATGAAGCAAAGCGCCGTAGCGGCAATAATCCCGTAAATGCCAAACAACGGTGAAAGCATGAAGCTTGCGATCAGCTTAACCGCAATCCCTGCCAGCACACTGAACACAAGCACCTTCATCTTGCCCATGCCCATCAGCACGGCTCCGGAGGTTTGCATCAGGATTTGGAACATCGCGCTTACGGTCAGGGCGATGATGACCGGTGCCGCGTATTCTTCAACCACCGGCGAACCTGTTGGATTGCCGAATACAAAATGGTTCAGCGGGCTAGCGGCGACGCAGATGATGAGCACCATCGGCAGCCCCGTAAGGATCGAGAGCTGCAGCACCTTTGCCGTCTGGCCCTCGACCTGCTTTATATCGTTTTGAGAGTAGGCGGAGGAGATAATCGGCACAATGGATTGGCTGAGCGCAATGGCGAGGATAATCGGAATCCCGGCTAACGACTGAGCCCGCCCTACGAGGATTCCCAAAATTTCCTTCGCGGGCATTTCTCCGATTTGATCCCTCAAAAGCAGCGTTACGATCGAAGCGTCAATCGTATAAATCAATGTGACCGTCATGGAAAAAATGACAATCGGTACGGATAGTCTAAACAGCTGCGCATAAATCTTCTTGAACGCCAACGGCTCGGCCTGAACCGGACCCCGCGTCTGCTCTTCAAGCCGCTCTCTGCGGTCGCTCCGCTTCAGACGCATGGCATAATACAGCATCACCGCCATGGCTGCGATGCTGCCCATCACTCCGCCGAACGATGCGCCGGCGACGGCATAATCCAAGCTGTGGCTGAGGAGCAAATAGGCCAACAGCACCGATGTGGCTACGCGGAAAATTTGCTCGATAATTTGCGACATCCCGTTAGGCATCATCATCTGACGGCCCTGGAAATATCCGCGCATAATCGCAATGAGCGGAAACAGCAGAAGGGCCGGAGCGATCGCCTGAATCGGCAGTGAAGCCTCCGGGTTGGCTATGCTGCGGGCATAATAAGGCGCCCCCGCATACAGCAGCACCGTCATGATAATGCCGGCGGCGGCTGCGAACAGCAGCGCAGCCTTGTAGATCCGGTCGGCCTCCGCATGCCGCCCCAGAGCCGTGCGCTCGGATATCATTTTGCTTAGCGCACTCGGAATCCCTGCCGTAGCCACAACCAGCAGCACGGAATACAGATTGAAGGCGATGCCGTAGGCCGCCATGCCGATGTCTCCGAGCAGGTAGACCAGCGGAATGCGCTGCACCACGCCAAGCGCCCTGGCCACCAAGGCGGCCAGGGTCAGGATAAGCGTTCCTTTGACTAACGAATCTTTAGACAAAACATTCCCTTCTTCCCCGTTAATACCTTACTATCCACACGATAAACAGAACGATCATCAGCAGTTGAAACGCAACCTTGATCACAAGGCCCGAGAAAAATCCGACCACCGCCCCTATGCCCGCCCGGAATGCCTGCCGCAGCTGGGCGCCTGCGATCAGCTCGCCAATGAGCGCTCCGAGGAATGGACCGATCAAGAGGCCAGCTACGGGTATGACAAACGGGCCGATCAAAAGACCCGCCGTACTGCCGATCACCGACGCGCGCGAGCCGCCGAATTTCTTGACGCCCAGCGCGCTGACCGCGTAATCGGCCACCATCAGCACCGCCACGATCGTGGTCTGAATGAGCCAGAACCAGAGACCGAACGGTTCAAATCCTATCATCCAGCCATACACAAAGAATGCAGCATAGATGGCGAGCGCTCCCGGCAGCACCGGATAGACCGCTCCAGCCATTCCGACGGCAAATAAGAGAATAATGATGATCCAAGCTGCAATCGTCACTGAGCATCGCCTGCCTTTCGGGCTTTAGCTTATGTAAGCGCATATTGTCTTATTGCCTTGGCCACTCCGTGCTCTTCATTCGTTAAAGTGACGGCGTCCGCCAGTGCTTTGACCTCGTCTTGAGCATTGCCCATCGCAACGCCGAGCCCGACCTCTTGAAGCATCGCAGCGTCGTTCAAGCTGTCGCCCATCGCTATCACCTGGGACATTTGGATGCCAAGGAGGCTGCACACCCGCTTTAAGCCGCTGGCCTTGTTAATCCCCTTAGGATTAAGCTCCAGGTTCCACGGGTGGGAATTCGTAATCTCCAGCAGGCTCCACGAGGCAAGCTCCTGGCGAATGACCGCAAGACTATCCGTATTTTCCGTAAAATAACCGAATTTCAGCCACTGCTTCGCATCGATCTCCGAATCCGGCAGCCAGCGCTCTTTGTTATAGATATCGCCGACGCAGTAAGCCCAAAACCACGTATCGTAATAAGCCGCCAGCTTATGCATACGGCGGATGAGGTCGGGGGAGACGAGATGACGCTCCAGCAATTCCCCCGGTTCCTTCCAAATCTCGCTGCCGTTGACGGTAACCAGCGGCGAACGGAGTCCGAGCTCGCGGATGTACTCTTCCACATTTTGCACGCCGCGTCCCGTGGCGAACATCACGGTAATCCCGGAGTCTTCCGCCAGCCGGAGCGCCGCCTTGTTTTCCTCGGAGATACGTTTATCATCCGTAAGCAATGTTCCGTCCAAATCCAGTGCAATCAGTTTATAATGACTCATGATGATGGTCCCCTTTACAACGCATGCGCCAACGACGGGGTCGATGATAGTTCTTCCATATACGTTGTATGCCAAAGCGCGAACATATATATGGTCCAGATCCGGCGTGCATAGTCCCCTTGACCGTTTTGATGGTTTTTGAGCATGGAATGAATCGTGTCGATGCGGATGTAATCCTCAATGCCGCTTCCGGCAATCTGTTCCATAATGACCTGGCCTTGAGGACCTTTCATCCAATCCCTCATCGGTACAGGGAATCCGAGCTTCGGACGATTCAGGATGAAATCGGGAATGATCCCTTCCATCGCTTTGCGGAATACGTATTTGGTCGTCCCTTCGGCAATCCGGTGTTTGGCCGGAATACGGCGGGAAATTTCATACAGCTCCACATCGAGGAACGGCACGCGCAGCTCCAGGGAATGAGCCATGGTCATTTTGTCCGCCTTCATCAGGATATCCCCGGGCATCCACAAATTCATATCGATATACTGCATCCGGGAAACCGGGTCCAGATGCTTGCTCTTGTCGTAAAACACTTTGGCAATCTCCAATGGATTCCGGTAGCTTCTGAGCATTTCACGGTCTGCCCGCACCACTTCCGCTTTCATGTCCTCGCTGAAAATTTTGGCGTTGCCCAGGAATCGCTCTTCCAGCGGGGTCGTGCCGCGAAGCAAATAATTCCGCCCGTAAACGCCCGCCGGAAGCAGCCGCGCCAACGCATGAAGCAGCCGTTTAACCCCTGTCGGCAGACGTTCGATCGGCGCCAGAGACTGCGGCTCGCGGTAAATCCGGTAGCCGCCGAACAGCTCGTCCGCTCCTTCCCCGGACAGCACGACGGTAACGTGCTCCCTGGCCAGCTGTGCGACATGGTAAAGAGCGATCGCCGACGGATCGGCTACAGGCTCATCCTGATGCCAAACCGCATTCGGCAGGGTGGCAAAATAATCCTGTGCCGTGATGATTTTATCGTAATGCTCCGTATCCAGCGCCTGTGCGGTCTGTCTTGCGATAACCGTTTCATTATTTGCACCCTCAAAGCCTACCGAGAAGGTACGGATCGGTTCGATCCTCCGCATATGCGCCGCGATTGCCGTCGAATCGATACCGCTGGAAAGGAAGCAGCCGCGCTCCACATCGCTTTGCATATGATGTATGACCGAATCCTTCAAGGCCTCCCGTATCTGCTCCACGCTGTCGGCGAGCGTAAGCTCCTCATTGGGCTCGAGCATCGGATCCCAGTAAGGGCTGATCTTCATGTCGCCGTCGTAGGACACGGATACGGTATGACCGGGAGGGAGCTTATAGATCCCTTGGAACATCGTGGTCGGCTCCGGCACGTATTGGAACGTCAAGTAGTTCAGCAGGCTCTCCGAGTGAACCGACCGCTGCACCCCGTCGGCAGCCAGAATGCTTTTGATTTCCGAACCGAACAGGAATCTTTTTCCGTCATTATAGTAGTAAAAAGGCTTGATCCCAAAATGGTCGCGCGCCCCAAACAGCCGCTTCTTCCGGCGATCCCAAATGGCAAAGCCGAACATCCCGCGCAGATGCTTCACGCAATCCTCCCCATATTCTTCATATAGGTGAACGATAACCTCCGTATCGCTGTGGGTTTTGAACTGATGTCCCTTGGACTGAAGCGTATTGCGCAAGTATTTATAGTTGTAAATCTCTCCGTTAAACACGATCCATACCGACTCGTCCTCATTGGCCAGCGGCTGGTGTCCTTCACTCAAATCAATAATCGACAAGCGCCGAAAGCCTAATCCAATCCGGTTTTCGCTCCAAAATCCGAAATCGTCCGGCCCCCTGTGAACAATGATGTCGGTCATGCTTTTCAGCATGCCAGGGGATGGCTCTCGGTCCTCAAAATATAAAACGCCGGTAATTCCGCACATATGATTCCAAATCCTCCTCAAGCTGCGCCCTTGGCATTCATTTATTCATCATGCAACAAACGAGCTATTAATTATCCGATACAACAGTATAACATATTCGCAGCGTCAGCAGGAAATGGGGTTGGTTTTGCGTCCAGCATCTTTTCAACCGGACGTGGAAGCGTCCGGTTGATCGCCTATGAGAAAAAGCATCCGTTTCCTCCACCATTGGAGAAATGCGGATGCTTTCATCATTTACTGGACGACAGGCGCTCCCGTTGGGGCCGGGTCCGTGTATTTACGAAGGATGGATACTTCGACCCTGCGGTTTTTGGAACGGCCTTCTACCGTATCGTTCGTGTCCACAGGCCGGTATTCGCCATACCCTACAGCGCTGAAACGCTTCGGATCAATGCCCGGATTCTCAAGCAGCACCTTCATAAAATTAATCGCCCGATCGGAGCTGAGATCCCAGTTGGAGCGGTACTGCCAATTATTAATCGGCAGATTATCCGTATGGCCCGAGACTACGATTTCATATCCCGGATACTGCTGCAGCATGTTTGAAATGCTGATTCCCAGATCCCGCGCTGCTGTTCTCACTTCGGCGCTGCCTGAATCAAACAATGCATTATCGCTGATGGTAATCATGAGCTGCGAATGATTCAGCTTGGTATCCAATTGGGTGGTAAGGTTGTTTTCTTGGATATACCGGTCGAGCTGCTGCTTCAGCTTCTCCATATCCTCTTGTTCATGCCTCATCTGCTCCTGGCGGTCGGTCTGGCTTCCGGAAGTCGATTCCTGACTCGGTGAGCTAGGCATCGGGAGCGGAGTGATGCCGCTATTTTCAAACACCCCCGAACCGCCGGTAAAAGCGATGCTGAAGGCTTGACTCATTTGTTCATATTTTTTGGCATCAATGCTGCTCATGGAGAACAACACGATAAAAAGCGCCAGCAGCAATGTCAAAAGGTCGGCATAAGGAATAAGCCAGGATTCGTCCATATGCTCGTCGTGCTGATGGTTCTTATGCTTTTTCTTCACCGCCGTCCGCCCCTTTCTCCGACATCTTCGCGCGCTCGCTCGGCGTCATAAATACGGACAGCTTCTGGCTGATGGCAATGGTAGACACACCGGATTGGATCGATAACAGGCCTTCTACCATCATCAATCGCAGATCCACTTCTTGTTTGGATATTCTTTTAAGCTTGTTGGCTATAGGGTGCCAAAGCACATAACCCGTAAAAATACCTAGAAGCGTAGCAACGAATGCGGCAGCGATAGCAGCCGATAATTTGTTAATATCGCTCATATCCGCCAATGCGGCGATCAACCCGATAACCGCACCCAATACGCCAAGCGTCGGGGCATATGTACCCGCTTGAGTAAAAATCAGCGCTCCCACGCGGTGCCGCTCCTCCATCGCAGAGATATCTTCCATCAGCACGTCATGCACGAATTCCTGATCATTGCCGTCAATAATCATCCTCATGCCATTGCGCAGGAAAGGATCCTGCATTTCGTCCACTTTGGACTCTAAGGCGAGCAGTCCTTCCCGGCGTGTGATCGAAGCCAAATCTTGAAATAATACGAGCAATTCTTCCCGGCTTGTCAGCTGCGGAGTATTAAAAACAATTTTTATCAAGTTCGGAATTTTCTTGAGCTCAGACATCGGAAAAGCGATGAATAACGATGCGGCCGTACCCACGAGAATGATCACGAAAGCGGCAGGGTTAACCAGAGACCCAAGCGGCGCATGCTTGAGCGCCATACCTCCAATAACGGCTGCAAAACCAAGTATGATTCCGATGATCGTTGATTTTTCCATATGCCCACTCCTTAAAGTTTTGAAAATGCCGCTTTCGATGCTTAATAACGGAAAGGACGGGCCATCTCACCATAACTCGATATTTTTCGACATATTTATTGCGCACCGTGCCTATCAATCTAGCATTTTAAGCTTTTTCTAGTATAAATTAACCATATTTTTTAAGCAATAACATTTGTAACGTTCTTGTAATGTTTTTGTGAAGAGAGCATTCGGCCAAAACATATCGAAGAAATGAATAACTTTACCATTTGGTTATGATACGGTTCATACGCATTACTTGAATAGAAAAAGAAGAGCATTAGAGGCAAAGTGCCGCTGATACCCTTCTTTTTTACGGTTATTTCATGCTTTTTGGGACCATCGTTACCGCCTCAGCCCGAGCAGCCGGGTTAAGAGGTCTAAGCTGCCATCGGTATATGCTGCCGGTATCCCCGTTTGGCGAATGCCGGATGATTTTACAAAATGATGTACAGGGTTATAACGCTTCTTCCCCCTGCGGTATCCGCTTTTGCCTCAGCTTCCGCCACACGACGCCATGCGTCGGGGAGAGCAGCAGGACGATGACGAACAGGAGGCCCGCCACCGTAATCATGCAGCCCGCAATCGAAGCGTCAAAGAGCACGGAGGTATAGTAGCCGATGACCGCACTGAGAGATCCGATCCCCATACTGTAAAATATCATCCGGCTGAGCCGTTCCGTCAAGAGATAGGCGGTTGCGGCCGGAACCACCAGGAGCCCCACCACCAGAATGGCGCCTACGCTTTCGAAAGAGGCGACCGTCGTCATCGAAACGAGCCCCATCAGAAGATAATGAAACAATGCGACCGGAATGCCTGCCGCAGCCGCCATGGCCGGATCAAAGGCACAGATTTTGAACTGTTTATAAAACAGACCGATCAGTAAACAGCTTAGCGTGAGCACAAACCCCAATGCCCATACAGCTTTGGGTCCCAGATCGACGCCCCCCGCTATGAAGCGTTCCCATGGTACGAACAAAATTTCACCGAACAGCACATGATCCAGATCCAGATGGACCTGCCGGCTGTACAGACTGACCAGCACGACGCCGACAGCGAATAATGCCGTAAACACGACGCCGATAGCGGCATCGGACTGTACCCCGGTCTGGTGAAACCACTGAATGAGGTAAACCGTGATCAGACCGAAAACCGCAGCGCCGAGCATCATGAACGGGGAGTCCTTGGATCCGCTGAAGAGGAACACAATGACAATGCCGGGCAGTACGGAGTGACTGATGGCATCTCCGATCATTGCCATTCTGCGCAGCACCAGAAAGCAGCCGAGCATGCTGCAGGAGCAGGCTACAAGAACTGCGGTGAGCATGATCCAAAAGTCATTCATGCCTGCCCCTCCTTATGGTTGGCTTGCTCCGCCCGATGGAAGCTGTGCAGCCTAGGTTGATGGCTCAGCTCTCCGAGCACGCTTCGCTTCACTGCCAGCCGTTCCAGCCGTTTGGACAGCATTCCCCGCCTCGGTGCGAACAGCACGGAGACTACGAACAGAAGCGTTGCCGCCAATACGCTGAGAGGCCCGGTCGGCAGGTTATTGGCCGTGCTGCTGACCAACGTTCCGACGAAGCCGCTAACAGCCCCGAAGACGCCCGATAGGACAACCATCAGACCGAGCTTATCCGTCCAGTACCTTGCCGAAACCGCGGGGGTAATCAGCAGTGCGGACATCAGCACAACGCCGACCGCCTGGATACCGATGACAACGGCCACCACAATCAGGAACATCATCAATTGGTCGAGAAAGGCAACCGGCAGTCCGATTCCTTTGGCAAAGCCTGGATCGAAGCTAAGCAGCTTGAATTCTTTGAATAATAAAACACAGATGACAACTAACGCCAGCGCCGCCAACGCCATTGTAATCACATCAGACAAAACCATCGAGGCCGCTTTACCGAACATAAAGGTATCGAGCCCGCTTTGATTGCCGTTGCCGCTTTGCTGTATCTTGGTCAACAGCACGACGCCGAAACCGAAAAATACGGAAAGCGCGATACCCAGCGCCGCATCCTGCTTGATTCGCGTATTGCGGGTAACAAATCCGATACCGAAGGTAGCAATAATCCCCGCAATCACCGCACCGACCAGAAAAAACAGCATCGATTTGGAGCCGGTCAGCATAAAGGCGATACATACGCCGGGAAGCGCCGCATGCGCGAGCGCATCTCCCATCAGACTCTGCTTTCTCAGATAGGCGAAGCTCCCCAGAACGCCGCTGCTAAGGCCAAGCAGTATGCTTCCGAGCAGGATCCATTGCATATTCGGATCACGAAAAAGCTCCAACACATGGGTCCACATTCCGCTCACCTCGCGCTCACAATAATCGCATCGTCGCTTCGGTTCAGCAGGGTTAATCTGCCTCCGTAGGTCCGCTGCAGATTTTCTCTCGTAAAGATCTCATCGGCAGGGCCGATGCCCATCAGCTTGACGTTCAACAGCATGACCCAGTCAAAATATTCTTTGACCGTCGAAAGATCATGATGCACGACAAGCACGGTTTTGCCCTGTTTTTTCAGCTCATTGAGCAGGGTAATGATCGCCTTCTCCGTCGCCGCATCCACACCGACGAACGGTTCATCCATCAAATACAGCCGGGCATCCTGCGCCAGTGCCCTGGCCAGAAAAATGCGCTGCTGCTGTCCCCCGGAAAGCTGGCTGATCTGCCTTTGGGCAAAGCCGGCCATACCGACCTTCTCCAAGCATTCCAAAGCGATTTGCCGTTCCTTTAAGCCCGGGCGCTTAAACCAGCCCAAATGCCCGTAGCGCCCCATCATCACTACATCCAGCGCGTTGGTCGGAAAATCCCAATCCACCGATTCCCGCTGCGGCACATATCCTACGAATTTGCGCTGCTCCTGATACGGCTTTCCATAGATGGAAACCTCCCCCGTCACACGGGGGATCAGTCCGAGCGCCGCTTTAATGAGCGTTGACTTGCCTGCGCCGTTCGGTCCGACAATTCCGATCAGCTTGCCTTCAGGAATGTCGAAGGTAATGTCCTGCAGCACGGGCTTTTTCTGATAGGCGACCGTCAGCTTTTCTATGGATAAAGGAAGACGCTGCTCTCTCATACGGCTCACTCCCTGTATAGTCTTTTTCAAACAATGTTCTATTTTAACGCTTTTACAATCGTATCGACATTATGGCGCACCATCCCGGGATAAGTCCCTTCCGGGGTTCCTTCCGCGCCCATGGCATCGGAGAATAATTCACCGCCGATTTGAATCTCATGTCCCTGTCTCTTGGCTCCTTCGGTTACGGCCTCAATCGATTTCTTGGGAACACTTGATTCCACAAAAACGGCCTTGATCTTATTTGCAACAAGATAGTCTCTCAGCTCACTGACATCCTTGGACCCGTACTCCGACGCCGTATTCATTCCCTGCAGCCCTCTGACCTGTATGCCATAGGCTTTACCGAAATATCCGAATGCGTCGTGGGCCGTCACCAGCACCCGCTGCCGCTCGGGAATGCTCGCGATTTGTGTTTTCGCGTATTGGTCCAGCTCTTCGAGCTGCTTGATATAAGACTGCGCATTCGTTTTGTAGCTGTCGGCATGGACGGCATCCAGCTTCACAAGCTCATCCCGGATCGTCTCGGCTGCGCTGATCCAAAGCTTGACATTAAACCATACGTGCGGATCGTGCTCCATTCCTTGATCACCGGAAGGAAGCAATTCGGATGCCGCAATGTTCTTCGTCACAGGCACCGTCGGCTTGGTTTTGGCCATTTGTTCAAACACATCAATCATCTTCCCTTCCAAATGCAAACCGTTATAAAAGATAAGCTCGGCCTGCTCCAATCTCCTGAGGTCTCCTTGGGAAGCTTTGTATAAGTGCGGGTCTACACCGGGCTGCATCAAGGCAAACGCTTCGACGTGCTCTCCGCCTACCTGCTTCACCAAATCATGAATCATGCCGGTCGTAGAGACCACCTGGATTTTCCCGTCCGCCGCAGCATTTCCTTCGTTTTCCTTTGCGCCTCCGCAAGCGGCCAAGGCTGCAGCCAGCCCCAATAAAAGCAGTGTCATAATGAACCTTTTGAATGATGCCGGCAGTGTTTTCATTTGCATGGTGCTCTCTCCAATCGTTCTCATTTTATTCCGTAGTTATCTATATGGTGCCCAATTGTTGTCTTAGACCTCAAATGTTGAGTTAGACAATGTTTTTTGCCCTATTGACTATATTTTTATAATACACAAATATGTTTACCTTGTGCAACATTTATTCAAAAAAAAATCTCCTGCAAGAGGAGATTCCGGCATGGATCTATTGCTGTGTATTTGCCGCTCCTGCGGCGGCGCCTTTAGGCACACCGTCAAGACCGTACTGCTGGTCGTACGCATCAAATATTTTGCGTGCGATCGGCGCTGCGCCGTAAGCCCCGTAACCGCCCTCGGGTACGACAACCGCGACAGCCAGCTTCGGCTTATCTAAAGGAGCGAAGGCGATAAATACGGCATTATCGACTTCCTTGCCTCCGACAACCTGGGTGGAGGTACCGGTTTTTCTTGCGAACTTGTAAGGGAAGTCCGAAAATCCTTGTACGCTTACGTTCTCCATCCCTTTGATGACCGCATCCCAATATGCCTGCGGAAAATCGGTCTTATCCAGAACGACCTTCTGGTCGAATTTTTGCACCAGCTGCCCTTCATAAGTCTCGATCCGGTCTACAAGCAGCGGCTTCAGCCGCTCGCCGCGCGTGGCCAGCGTCGCAGCATACTGTGCCAGCTGAAGCGTAGTATATTTTTCGTTCTGGCCCCAGGAGGCGAAAACCATCCGCTGCTGCGGGCTTTCTCTTGTGTTGGTTTTATACTCGCTTAACCCCTCGTATTCCTTGGGCAATCCGCTTCCCGTCGATACGCCGAGTCCGAACTTGGCCAAGTATTGATCCCAAATATCGATCGCTTTATTGCCGCTTCTCATATACAAAGCATTCCCGATCATGGCGGACATGAACGTGTTGGACGAGTATTGAATGGCCTGCGTAGCGTTGATCATGCCCCACGCTTTACCGTCGGAGTTACGCAGTCTTGCGCTGTTGTCCCTACCGTAGGTGAACACTCCGGTATCCGGGTACCTGGTGCTGGGAGTAAACAAGCCCTCGTTTAATCCGACCAGAACCGACAAAGGTTTAATGACCGAGCCTACATATACGATGGAGGTTGGATGCTTATCCCGCTCCTCCTTCGTCGGATAATCCGGGTAGGCCGTGGTGATCGTTCCGTTATTTACGTACGGCTGTATCCGGTCATACTCGCTTTGCGGAATTCCTCCTGCCCATACGCTCGGATCATAGTCAGGCATACTGGCCATGGTGACGACTTTTCCCGTATCGACCTCCATAGCGACGGCATATCCGGCAACCGCATTTCTCCCTCTGGCGACATAAGGATTAGAGCGGGCTTCCGGACTCTTCAAATATTTAAGATGATCCATAATCGCCTGTTCTGTCGTCAGCTGAACGTTGCGGTCGATCGCCAGGAAGAGATTGTTGCCCTTAACGGGCTTCGTGATCTCTACGGGTCCGATAATTTTGTGCTGGGCGTTGACAGGATAAGATTTCATCCCGTTTTGTCCCCGCAGCTGCTCCTGATACATGAGCTCAATGCCGTCATAGCCGACGTATTCCGTATCCATGTATCCTTCCGTTTTCGTTTTGTCCTTATAGAAGCTCAAGCCGTATTGCGCTTCCCTTGCCCTGGAGAAGGGACGCATATATCCTACCAGCTGAGTGGCGATCGTCTCCTGGTCATATAGGCGGATGCTTTCCTCCATGATTTCGATCCATTTCATCTCATCCCGGTGTTCGAGAAGGTAGGCCATTTCGTCCGGGGTCAGACCGGATTTAATGCGCCGCGGCACCGAAAAGTAGCTGGGGGCCGTCACTTTGTTCTTATTCAGGTCGTACCCCACATCCATCTCCAGGATGATATTTTCCGCGGTCAGCTTCGGAGCGTTGGGGCTCCCGTATTTAGCGAAAATATCGGCCAGCTTTTGCGCAAGCGCGATGACCTCGTCTTGCGGCTGATCCTGCTCAATACGAAAATAAAGCGACTGTGTAGAAGTGGTATAAGCAATCGGCGCTCCCACCCGGTCATAAATATTTCCGCGGATCGGCGGGATCGGCGTATTCGCTTTGTTGATCTTCGCTTTCTCCGCCTGCAGCTCCTTGCCGTCGACGAATTGCAGCATCGCCAGCCTTACGATCAGTACGGAAAACAGGAAAAAGGTAAAGAAAAAGAACAGATTGATACGAAATGTAAAATTGCGGCGTTTGCTTACTTCCTGCTTTTGCGGGTCATCCATCCCGATGGGCTTTTTCATTTCCTTTGGTGCTCCTTTACTTCTTTACTTCCTTACTTCTTTGCTGCATGTCGCTTTGTACGAGGTTAAAGCAGCTCGCGAAGTGAGTATATCCCGTCACCGGTATGATAGTCGTATCGCTTAATCTTGACGGCATCGATGCCTGCCTGCGCAGGGGCCCAAATATCATTCAGGTCGTGGTCTCCCACATAAAGAACGTCCTCGGCGGCAAGGCCCGAGCGCTCCAGAGAAAGACGGAATATCCCGGGATCCGGCTTCTCCAGCCCTACCTCCGTAGACACGATGACCGGATCGAAATAGTGCATAATTCGTTTGTGCTTCAAGATCGAACGCAGCGTCGGGGCAAAATTCGATATAATGCCGAGCTGCAGGCCCCGCTCCTTCAAAGCCGCAAGGCATTCCTCCACATCCTCGAACAACGCGTAGTGCTGAGGAGATGTAAACAAGTCATAAAGCTCGTGGCAGCAAGCATGAATTTGCTCTTCGGTCCACCGCTCTTCCTCCACGCCAAGATGCTCTAAAATGTAGCGGTACAGCTTCATCCAGAACATGCGGTCGGACTCCGGCGTACAAGCCTCAAACGAATCCATCTGCTTTCCGTAATAAAAAAGACGAAAGGATTCGGTAAAAAGTTCACCGATTCGTTCTTCCTTCCGGTGTAACGACCGGCTTGCCAAAAACTGCTGCATGATCGCTTGAGCTGCCGGGATCGTCAATAACGTATCCCCCACATCGAAAAATACAGCCTTATAATGTTCTAATGATTTGTGCGGCGGCATGCTGACGTCCCCCCGTATGGTTAAAGCCTTCCGTTACAAGTGTACCACAAATTTCTCTCATGAAAAAAGCCGGAGAAATCGTCCAATGGACGAGAATCCGGCTTAACGCGCGATTAACTATCCTTGATATGCGTCTCGTTAAAATTCGGAGGGTTGAACCAGTTGCCCCCGCTGGCCACCCAAGTGGAATCGAGCGGCACCCACTCTTTGTGTTCGCTCAAGTATACTTCGTTCCAAGCGTGAGGTCCATAGCCGCCGCGGCCGTCATAGCCGAGTCCTGTGACCACCTTCACGTCAAGTCCCACGGATCTGGCCATAACGGCGTATAGTCTGGAGAAATCGATACACACTCCTCTTTTGGCGCTAAACGTTTCTGCAGGCGTTTGTTCCTTCCATATCCGCTGCTCCTCATACAGACGGACCTTCTCCCAGTCATAGATGATGCGCGTCCCTACCCAGCGATAGAGAAGCTTGGCCTTCTCTTCATCCGTTTTGGCTTTTGCCGTCACGTGCCTGGCCGCCTCCGCAATATCGTTGGGAACGGCTGCATCCACCATCTCATATTTCCGCTGCAGGATGTTGGAGAATTCCTCTTCGACCGCCCGTGTAAATACCGGCAATTGGCTGGAGAAGAAATTGCCGGTAACCGGCTGAATCACTTCTTTGGCGCCCTTTTGATACAATGACGAATCTTGAATGTATCCGGATACCGGCGTTTGCGGAAACAAAGTCGTGAGGATAAAGAATGCCGCAATCATCAGAAGACTGCGCCCCAGACCGGTAACCGCTCCGATGATGCTGCCGATCAGACTGCTCAACAGTGTGGGAGTCCTTCGTGTATGTCCCTCGGAACCGAGCCTCTGCCGCTCCGTTATCCACAAGTTTGCCAGCGGATCGACAATCAGATACACCAGGCGTTTGATGAGGCCGTAGCTGACTACAAACAACACGCTAAATCTGAGCAGGGAAAAGTCTCTAACCCCGGTAACAATGGTGTAGTACAGCTGCTGCCAAAATCCCAGCTCCTGCCGGGGAATCTGCAGACCCAGCCCGACAAGCCAGGCTTGAAATTTTGGCGACAGCCAGGAGGTCAATTGCCAAGCCGCATACAAGCTGATCAGCGTAACGATCCCATCGGTTACCATCAGTGCCAAGTGTTTGGCAGACGAGGAAGCGCCGCGGTAAAGACCCTGAATGACTGACACAATAAACGTAACCGCAATAAGCACTGTAATCAGATTAATCGCTGAAAGCTGCTCCAGACCGTTCAAACGCATTTCCTCCTTCCGCCGTTACGAACTGGACACAGGAATTAGAGTCCTGCGTTTTTCTTCGCCTGTTCAATCAGGCCCTTCGTCAAATCATCCAGCTTCCACGTAAAGGTCTGGTTCATGAAGGTGACTTGAACGCTGTTGTCGCCAAGCTTACCGTCAAGCCTTACACTCTTCGTTGTGACCGTGTAAGAACCATCCGGGTTTTGTGTGTATTTCGCGTCCTTGGCTTCCTCCATAATAACAGTCATCGCCTGGGCCTTGGCTTCCTCCGCCACTTTGGCGCCTACCGTTGAGCCAAGCTCCACCAGCTGATCTTTATAGTTTGCCCCGTAGATGAACAAGCCTGCCAAGAGCGCCAGAACAATCACCCATTTCACCACTGTCTTCACTACGGCAATAACAATAAAAAGCAAAACGATCGCCCCGACGATGACAAACCAGCGCTCCGCCACAAATGTTGAAATAAAATCCATCCCGTTCTCCCCTTCCATTCCTCGCACACTCTTTGTCGATATGATTTCGAGCTATTCCCTCATCATACACCAATGCTCTCTTATTCTTCATCTCTTTTTTTGCGCAGCTCCATGAGCTTGCGCCGGATTTCTTCCTCACGTTCCGGCCTTCGGGAGCGCCGGAAGGCTGAGCCAAGACGCATCAGCGAAATGAGCAGAATCAGGACGAGCAGAAGCATCATGATCGAGTTCATTTCCCGCATCCATCCCTTCCTGTCTCTTAACAGAGCAATAACTCCAAAATACTTGTACTATCCGCTCTTCCACGAACGTAAACGTATAGAGTGACAGGCTAAGGGACAGCCACTCCTAATCGATGCGAGGTGATTCCAATGAAAACCGCCGTATGGCTCTATCTGTTCATGTTCGTTGCTTTTTTCGATCTGCATGCGCAGTATCCCATCCTCTCCCCGTTCGCCATCTCTCTGGGGGCGGCGCCGTCCTTCATAGGTTTAATATTAGGCGTCTATTCCATTACACACCTGCCTGGAAACCTGATCGCCGGCTATGGCGTAGATCGTTACGGCAGCAAAGGATTTATTGTGTTCAGCCTGATTGTAGCAGGAATTGTGCTGCTAATTCAATCGCGTGTGACCGACCCGTGGGAGCTTCTGATCATCCGTTCCATCAGCGGCTTCGTACTTGCCTTTTTATCCCCGGCTTGCTTGTCTCTCCTCGCCAAAATCGCCAAAGACCGGGTGCAGCAGGGCAAGCTGATGGCAGGCAACGGCATGGTTCATACGCTCGCATCCGTACTAAGCCCGGCCGCAGGAGCCTACCTTGTCGCAAGGTTCGGATTTGCCCAATCGTTTACGTTTCTGGGCTGGGGACTCATTATCACGGGAATTTTGGCCTGGATCGGGGTGAGGGAAAAACAGTACAAGCAACCGGCAGCCAAACCGGTTCCTCATGGTAGCCACCCTGCGCTTGAAGGCACTCTTCCAAATGCGTCTCAAGCAGAAACGGGCACGATTCCATGGTTGTTCTATGCGGTGCCTCTAGCCATCTCCTGCTCCCAGGGCATTCTTTTCTTTGAGCTCCCTTTGATGAAAGAGACTCACGGGTCCATTCTAACCTCGGGCGTGTTTTTCTCTCTGGTCAGCCTCGGCGCGCTGGTTACGCTGAGCATGCTGTTTTTGAGCCGGATTTCTCCCGTATTGCGTACATCCCTGGGCAGCTTGGCGCTGGCGCTCATTTTTTTCGGATTGTCGATCCATTGGCCGTTGCCCATGTATGCCTCTTTATTCATGATCGGAATGGCGAAGGGCGTCATCTTTCCTGCGATCGCCTCCGTCCTTGCCGCCGTCACCAGCTCCAGTCGCTACGGGCGCGTCTTTTCGCTGCTGTCGATTTCCTACTCCATCGGCGCTTTTGCCGGCCCTTTGGCAGCCGGCTACATTCGAACGTACATCTCGCCATATTTTATCGCCTTTGTCTGCTTAATGCTGGCGCTCTCCCTTCTTCCGTTTCGCGCGTTCACTTCTCCGGTTAAAGCATAGCGGAACCGGCAGGCTGCTCTCATGCTCTTTGGCCTTCCATTGGATTCGCATGCTCCAACAAAGACCGTCCCAAGCGGACGGTCTTTGTCATAGGATGATTCGTTGCCCTGTTCTATAGCATTCGACAATATTCGTGAAATGAAGCGGCGATTTCTTTGATAAACCATCGATTGCCCTGGATTTTCAAGGTCAATTCAGCCATTCGGCGGTTGGTCCCGGCTCTTCTTCGATAGCGCAACCGTAGAACTAATTTGCTGGTTCTAAAGTACAGTATTTGGTAAAATAGCGCAACTTTGTAATCCTTGTCCTCGTTTAATGGGGAGCCAAATCGTTTCGATTCCTACTCAAGGGGGTAATGTTCATAGGATTGGCTATTGACTGACGAAGCAGACCCCCTATATTTGGCAAAACGGACATAAACTTACGTGTCTGTTTCGAACCCATGTAAATGGGATTCCGGGAAAAAGGAGGTGAAAATGGACCAGCAGTGAAGCCGACTAACCGTAATACCTATTTGTCACTAATCGCAAAAACAGTAAGGAGTGATAACCGCATGAAGCCTGCTGTTCAAAAAACAGCCCAAGTCACTGCGCTGATGATGATCATCTCTGTCCTGCTGCCTGTGCTTGCTTTTGCAGCCTCAGGTTTTCAGGTGGGGACGTATCGCAACGGCTCAGTATCCGGTTCGGTCTATACCGACATGCATGAACCGGGCGTTACCCCAAGCGTATACGCGTATGACCCGAGCGGCAATCAAATTGGTGTCACCACCGCTACATACAGCGTATATGATGAAGTCTACGGCAGATATCACTACAACTTCAACCTTTCAAACCTTGGTAATTATAACTACATTAACTTATACGGGCCAGTAGGCTTTACCGTCAATGAGGCCGTATATCAAACCGTTTACCGCGATACCAGCGGCGATGACTCCGGATCCAGCCCAGGCGGCGGGAGCGGCGGTGGCGGCGGTGGAGGTGGCGGCGGCGTTAGCACGAGCCCTTCCGAAAACATCAGTGTTCCTGCTGACGGTTCCGTGAATGCCGACCTATTGAAAAACTCGTTCGAGCAGTACAACACGGTAACGCTTACCCTGAGCGGCACCTTTGCACTGATCCCGGCCAAAGCGCTTGAAAGCTTCATAGCCAACCCCGAGAAGCTGCTGATCGTGACCAACGACAACGGCACATACAATATTCCGTTGAATGTGCTGAAGCTTGAGGACCTGGCCACTAGGGTTTCCGAACCCGTCAGCGATTTGATCATCAGGGTAAGCATTGCCCAAGCCGATCAAGCGATGATCGACCGTGTCGCCTCTGCTGCAAACACGATTGGCGGAACACTTGTCAGCCCTGTGGTCGACTTCAACATCGCAGGTCAAGGCAGCAATGACCAAACGGCAGCTCTTGATTTGGGCAACCATTATTTAAGCCGGATTCTTCCGCTTAATAAAACGGCTGACCCATCCAGGATGACCGGCGTACTGTTCAACACGACAACAAACTGGCTGAGCTTCGTCCCTTCTATCTTCTCAGGCAATCAGGCGGTATTGAAGCGCAACGGCAGCAGTATTTATGCAGCGATCGAAATGAACAAATCGTTCAACGATATTTCGGGTCATTGGGCGCAAAACTACATTCAGCTGCTGGCTAACAAGCTGGTTGTTGACGGCGTAACTGATACGACCTTTGAACCGGAACGCAGCATTACCCGCGCGGAGTTCGCAGCGCTCGTCGTCCGGTCCTTGGGGCTTGACGCTACCGATACCGGCAGCAGCTCGTTTACCGACGTCGCTTCCGGAACCTGGTACTCCGGCGTTGTAAGAGCTGCGGCGTCCGCTCAACTGATTGACGGCTACGCAGACGGAACGTTCCGTCCGAACGCTTCGATCAACCGCGAAGAGCTGGCGGCGATGGTCGTCCGCGCTCTCGCCTATGCGGGCGCGAAGCCGGTCGTTTCCGAACAGAGACAAGCCCAGCTGCTCGAAAGATTCATTGACTCCAATACGATCGTATGGGGACATAACGAAATGGCGGCAGCCATTGAAGCAGGCATCGTCGACGGCATGACGGAGAATACGCTGGGCGCCCGCGATATGGCAACCCGCGCACAATCCGCTACCATGCTTAAGCGCCTGCTCGAAAGAGCCAGCTTTATCAACAAGTAACAGCTTACGCAATGACCACTCTCCATTAGAAAAGGTCTGACATCCAGTCAGACCTTTTCTGTTCGTTTAAAAGAACAATTTTGTTTTACATTTCATATGTCTACTGTTTTCCAGTTCAACTGACGGTTTTGGCGTTACTCTAAGCTATTGCGGCGCCGTATGGTGTAGAAGACGTACGGCATTCCGCTCCGGCATTTCCTAGGAAATAATGCCCACGGATTGGATAGGACCTCAAAAAGAGATATACTATTTGAATAAAGCGCCTTATCACCTGTGAAATGGGGGATTCGATGTCTATCGCCATCATTGTGGAGGGAAAAAACGACAAAAGCAGACTCCAGCGTCTGCTTACGGACGATATTCTTATTCTATGCACGTTCGGTTCACTCAACACAGAACGGCTGGAAGCGCTAAAAAAGAAAATCGGCGGCCGATACGTTTACTTGTTCACCGACAACGATGCCTCCGGCAAAAAAATACGGGCTATCTTAAGGGATGCGTTTCCCGATGCGGAGCAAATTTATACAAGACGCGGCTATGCCGGCGTGGAGGGTACGCCTGACGAATATTTAATTCAGCAATTGGAAAAGGCAGGACTTGATGAGTTTATCGTATATCCTCCCACCATCCCTGCCTTTGATAAGTTTTAAACCGTGCTTCACTAAATGAATGACGATGCCTTGCCCAAAGGAGTCTTACTTATCCTTGCTGATTTGGATCAGGTCATCAGCCACCTTCTCTATATCCAGGTTCTCGTCATGGCCGCTGTAATACGTACGGAGATCGCCTTTGCCGTCCACAAGCAAAAATAAGTTGCCATGTGTATACGTTTCTCCTCCGGGATCTTTGACTACCATCACACCGAAATCGCTGGCAAGCTTGATCACTTCATCCTGATTGCCGCGCAGGAAATACCAGCCCCGATAATCCGCATGGTAGAGCTGCGAGAATTCTTTCAGCCGCTCAGGCGTATCCCTGTCCGGATCAAAGGTAATCGACATCAGGACCGTCTTGTCCGGAAAGGCGCCCTTCTTGATCAGAGCATCCTGAATCTTGGAAAGCGTGTATGTCGTCGGAATACATACATCCGGGCAAGTAGAGAAATAAAAATAAATCAATTTCGATTTTCCAGCCGTATCCGCCAGCGATACCTGCTTTCCGTCCAGGTTTTCCAGCGTAAATTCCGGCGCTTTTTTGATCACTCCGATTTGCTGCTCCGGCCCCTTGAATAACATATAGGCAAAAGTAGCAATCAGGCCGAGCAATAATACCGTAACGATAATTTTAAAGCCGTTTTTTTGCATAAGACCCATCCCCTTTCTTTATTTAAAAAATAAATCCCAGGCCGCAGGTGCCGTGGGATTAAAACTCCATATCCAAGCCGTATTATAGCAATTACGGTATGGGAGTCGTGCTGACCACCATTGCAATAAACAACAGGATCAAATAATTAATGGAGTAAATAAACATTTTTTTCGCCCACTGCACTTCGTCTTCAGCTTTAAAGCCCTTCAGGCTGATAAATGCCCAATACAAACCCAAAACGACCGCCGCGTAGAAATACAACGATCCGACATAACCGAAGAGATAGAGCAGCAGAGAAACGGGAACGAGCAGAACGATGTAACGGATCATCGCCATCTTGGTAATATACGTCCCTTTGACTACCGGAAGCAAGGGAAATCCTGCAGCACGATACTCTTCCATCCGACGGATGCCAAGCGCCCAAAAGTGAGGCGGCTGCCACAGGAACAAAATTCCGAACAGTACGATTGCGCCCGCATCGAGCTGCGGGTTGACTGCGCAGTAGCCAATGACCGGAGGAACCGCGCCGGAGAAGCTGCCGACTACCGTACTCCAAACTGAGGTCCGTTTAAACCAGGCCGTATAAATCCAGACATAAACGAACAATCCGATGAGACCGAGCATCGCCGCGGTCGGATTGGCCAAAAACCAAAGCACGGATAAACCGATGACTCCCAAAGTGATGCCGTACCACAGCACCGTTTGAGGAGCAATCCTTCCGGTAGCCAAAGCCCTCGTCTGCGTCCGTTCCATTTTGGTATCCATATCGCGATCCAGATAGTTATTGAGCACACAACCGGAAGCCATCACGAGTGCGGTTCCGAGCAGTGTGAATATCATTTTCATCCAATCGAGATGCCAGCCCGATGCGACCCAAAAGCCGCCGAAGGCCGTAATGGAGTTGGAAAATAAAATACCCGGCTTGGCCAATTGAACAAAATCCTTCCAGCTCGCCGATTCGCTCGCCGGCGTTTCAACCGCGGCAGCCGCTTCCGCACCCAGCTCCAAGGTTACTTGTTCCTTCACTTGATTAAACCTCCTCATGCGAAGAGTCTTTAGTGAATCCTCGATTCTTCACGCATACATATCCCCTTAATAATATCAACCTGCAGACCGTTTGACAACAAACAGACCCCGGTGTTCAAAATATTGTCGAAACCGATGAAGGAGAGAATATATTGCGATTTTCGAACGTTTCAGCTCACTTGACGAGGAAATACGCTCTTTACTTTCGGACACAGGAGACGCAGTATAGTATAAATGCTGCCTTTCGACGTCGCTTACGGACTGGGCCTATACTAGAGTAAAGGACTGAATTTTTTTTTTTTTTCAGCCCCTCCTCATCAAACCGTACGTGAAGTTTTCCCTCATACGGCTTTCCGATGTTCGTCATTCATGCGCATGCGATTTACAAAAGCGTCTTTAGTCCATACATTTTGCAGA
>NZ_JBVASZ010000033.1:0-40999 GCF_057814255.1 Paenibacillus sp. F024 | reverse complement strand
ATTTGCCTCCGGCTTCCTTCAGATTCCGCCTCGCGACGGACACCCTTGCCCTTGGCTACGGTAGGCGCTCGCCAGCCCCCGTTCAGGACTTTCACCCTAAAGATGACGCCCATGCTGGGCGTACTACTGCAAGAAGCACCCGTGAGTACGGGTGCTTCTTGTATAATGATGGGTTATCCTCTACAGTTTTACCCTCTGTAAACAACCTAATGATCTTTTATTGACCAAATACGTTCCAATCAGTGGCAAAGTGAATTACAACTCACACGGCTGTGAGTTATTGTTTATTGAAACCCCCGCTGCCGCATGGCTTCAAAGAGCACAATCGTTGCCGCCATGGCCGCGTTTAGCGATTCGGCGCGGCCCTGCATCGGGATGCGCACGTGACGCTGCGCCAGCCGCTGTACCTCTGCGGATACGCCTTGGCCTTCGTTGCCGATAACAAACCAGGTAGGGCGGCGGAAGTCGCACTCATAGACACTGACCGCATCCTCAAGCCGGGTGGCCGCCACCTGGATGCCGTGGGAAGCCGCTTCCGGCAGCCATTGGGCCAGGTCCCCCTGCACAATAGGCAGATGGAACAAAGATCCCATTGTCGAGCGTACGGTCTTCGGGTTGTACAGATCTACCGTCCCCTTTCCGAGCAATACGCCCGAGGCGCCGACGGCGTCGGCGCTGCGGATGATCGTGCCGAGATTGCCGGGGTCCTGAATGCCGTCAATAACGACGACCAGGCCGTCCCGCTCGCTGGCCGATATTAAATCCGCCGCCCGCCATGGCAGCCTGGGAACAACCGCGAAAACCGGCTGGGGCGTTTCGGTGTCCGTACATTTGGCTAAGACCGCCTCCGATACTCGAACCAGTTCCACTCCGAGTGCGGCGGCTTCCTTTAGCAGCTCGATGCAGGCATCAGCCCGTTCGTCCGAATAAGCCACTGCTTCAGGAATCAGATCCGAGCGCAGCGCCTCCTGCACCAGATGAATGCCCTCAATCAGAAAGCGGCCTTGCTTTTCCCTTCCCTTGCGGCTTTGCAGCTCGGTCCACTGCTTGATCCTTGGATTTTGCACGGAGCTGATGACCGCTTCCGCTCTGCGATTCACTATCGGGTCCTTTGTATCCACTGCCTGTTCACCTATTCCTCAAAAGTCTTCTCAAACTGCTGCAAATCCGTATTTCTTCCCACTACAACGAGAATATCATGAGCTTTGATCGTATCCTCGGCATTCGGGGCAATATTCAATTTCTCTCCGGTTTTAATGCCTATGACGTTACAGCCGTATTGAGCGCGGATGTCCAGCTCCCTCAAATTTTTTCCGACCATCTGCCGGCTGGCTTGAATCTCGACAATACTGTAATCCTCAGAAAGCTCAATATAATCAAGAATATTGGCTGAAATCAAGTGATGCGCAACCCTCTGGCCCATATCCCGTTCCGGGAAAATGACCTTATCCGCCCCGATTTTCTTCAGCACCTTGCCCTGAAGCTCGGTCTGCGCCTTCACGACGACCATCGGCACACCGATTTCTTTTAAAATAATGGTTGTCAGAATGCTGGATTGGATGTCCTGCCCGATCGCAACCACCACGACGTCAAAATTACGCAAGCCGAGAGCGCGCACCGCTTCTTCATCCGTTGAGTCCGCCTGCACCACATGGGTTACGATACTGGAAATCTCCTGTGCCCTTTGCTCACTCTGGTCAATGGCAAGCACTTCATACCCAAGACTCGATAAATTTCTGGCTACGCTGGAGCCGAACCGCCCCATACCGATTACGGCGAATTGCTTTTTTTGTGCCATCAGGACGCATCTCCCTTCGCTTTGTTTTATTATAGCAAAACGAAGCTGTCCCCATCAAAATATACGGTACTTTAAGCATGAAGTGATGCGGTTGTGTACATATTAAGAAATGGAAAAAGACGAAAAGTGAGGAGCCTTCAATGAATTTGAATTTGAGACAAGCTATTATTCAACGCGTGCATGACAAAAATGACGATGATCTGAAGGATGTCATTGAGGATTCGATTGACGGCGAGGAGCGTGTGCTGCCCGGTCTTGGCGTGCTGTTCGAAATGATCTGGAAAAACAGCAGCGCCGATGCACAAAACCAGATGGTCCATACGTTAAAAGAACATCTAAATCATACCTCACCGACAGCATAAAAGGAGTAGTAAAAAGCGTACAGAACGAAATCGCTCTGCACGCTTTGTTTATTTATCCGGGCTTAGTCGAGTATCCCATGGACCAGACCGGGCGGCATAGGGGCCGGACGCTCACAGCTGCTTTGCATCATATAATGCTTGCCTTCATCCGCCGCATCATGGAAGCCGTGCATAGCCTCGAGCACATGATACGCAAGCTCTCCGCCTGCACGGTTCGCACGGCCGTTTTTTACGGCATAAGCCATATCGAGCACTCCCAAACCGCGGCTGTTCTCCGCATAGCCGTACATGAGAGGAATCTCGCTCCAGTCCTTATGATCGTGACGCTTTACGCGAATGGGACCGCCGAAGGTATTCGGATCGGGGACGCTGAGCGTTCCCTGACTTCCATAGATCTCTATCCGCGGAACCAGTGCGCCTCCGAATGCGTCAAACGACGTGATGATCGTACCGATGACACCGTTGTGAAAATCCATCACCCCGGCCACATGCGTCGGCGTTTCCACCTTAACCGTTTGGCCGAACTTCGGCTGGCTTATGATCGTGCGCTCAGGATACGAGATCCGCGTGGAACCCGTCACTCTGCGGATCGGACCCAGCATAGCGACGAGCGCCGTCAAGTAGTAGGGCCCCATATCAAACATCGGTCCGCCGCCCTTAGCATAATAAAACTCCGGATCGGGATGCCAATGCTCATGGCCGCGGCCGATCATAAACGCCGAGGCCGCTACGGGCGTGCCGATCCATCCGTCATCAAGCAGCTTGATGCAGGTCTGAATTCCGCCTCCAAGGAAGGTATCCGGCGCACTGCCGATCAGCCTGCCCTTCTCTTTGGCTTTGGCCAAAATCGCTTGACCCTCCTGCCTTGTCACGGCGAGCGGCTTCTCCACATACACATGCTTACCGGCTTCCAGCGCTTGAAGGCACACTTCCGCATGCGCTGCAGGGATCGTCAGATTGATAACAATATCGATTTCCTCATCCGCCAGCAGCTCGGAAACGGAATACGCCTTTGGCACACCGTGCTCTTCGGCGCTTGCTCTGGCCCGCGCCACATTCAAGTCTGCGCACGCGGCCACCTCCAGGACGGGATACGTTTTGCAATTTTGAAAATAAATGCTGCTGATTTTACCGCAGCCGATCATGCCTACTTTCAGCTTTTGCATATGAATTGTCCCTCCAGAGACGCTGTATTAGAATAATTTCTCCCCGGACACGCTCGTTTGATACGCGGCCAGACCTTTGCCTTCCGCCGCCCAAAGAAGACCTCTTCGCATGATTTCATTCACCTGCGGCATCTCCACGATATTGGCTTGATGTCCAAGCGAGCAGTAGAATACCCGGCCTATCCCCCAGCGTTTCGTCCAAACTACAGGCATATCAACCGCTTTGTTCAGCGAATGAGGCCCCTGTACTACCGGAAAACGCGTTGTAGCCAGCACTTCCACCGCCGGATCGACATGGAGATAGTACTGTTCGCTTTGGACTGTAAAATCGTCCATTCCCTCAAGCAAAGGGCTCGAGCTGTTTTTGATGTTGACCGTATATTCCACCCCGTCTCCGCCTGGATGTGACACCCAGTTGCCTCCGGTCATGAACTGCCAGTGCACGCTCTTCCGGAACGAATCGCACATGCCGCCATGACATCCGGCGATCCCTACGCCGCTTTGAACCGCCGCTGAAACGTTTTTTACCAGCTCCTCGTCAATTTCACCCATCGTCCATACGGGCACGATCAAATCCAGCTCCTTGAGCTTTGGTGCATCTGCGAACGCTTCCAGTTTATCGGATACTTCAACTTCATAGCCCCTGTCCTCAAGAAGGCCCCGAAAAATAGCCGCCACTTCCTCCGGCTGATGACCGAGCCAGCCCCCCCATACGATCAATGCTTTTTTCATGGTCGTCACTCCCCTATCATACTTCTTCGACTTGCACCCAGCGGCGCTCCGAAATCGATAAATCAACGGCTTCCAGCACCTGCTGGCATTTGACGCCGTCATGGAAATTCGGAACCGGC
This sequence comes from Paenibacillus sp. F024, assembly GCF_057814255.1. Classification (NCBI taxonomy): domain Bacteria; kingdom Bacillati; phylum Bacillota; class Bacilli; order Caryophanales; family Paenibacillaceae; genus Paenibacillus; species Paenibacillus sp. F024. The sequence continues at coordinate 36,822 of NZ_JBVASZ010000033.1, read as the reverse complement.
TGGCGGTCCTCCGCAAGCGCTTGCATCAGTTCCACCGTTTCATGGATGAACGTGTGCTCGTAGCCGATCGTATGCCCCGGCGGCCACCAGGCTTCAGCGTAAGCGTGTGCAGGATCGGTAGCCAGCACGCGCCGAAAGCCTTGGACATCCTCCGCATCGTCGGTAAAATACACCTGCAGCTCATTCATCCGTTCGAAATCAAACTTCACGCTGCCCTTGCTGCCATTGATCTCAAACGCATTTGTGCAGCGGTGTCCCGGGGCAAAGCGCGTTGCCTCAAAGCTTCCGAGCGCGCCGCCGGCAAAACGGGCGAGAAACAGCGTCGCATCATCCACCGTAACCCGACCCCGGGGCGCATCCTTGCTGCCCTTGGCACTGAGTCCGGTCATAGTACTTGGCAGCGGGCGTTCCTGGACGAAGGTCTCGTTCATGCCGATCACTTCCTTCATCTCACCGACAAGAAAGTGCGCCAAGTCAATCAAATGCGCACCCAAATCACCGTGTGAGCCGGAGCCGGCAACCTCTTTTTGCAGCCTCCATACGAGAGGGAAATCCGGATCTACAATCCAATCCTGCAGAAACCAGGCCCGGAAATGATAAATGGTACCGAGGCGGCCTTCCTCAATCAGCTTTTTGGCCAGCTGCACCGCCGGAGCGAACCGATAGTTGAAGCCGATCATGTGCTTTACACCCGCCGCTTCCACTGCCTTCAGCATTTCGCGGGAATCCTCCAGCGTCAGCGCAAGCGGCTTCTCGCAAAATACATGCTTGCCGCTGGCTGCGGCGGCCAGCGCTATTTCTTTATGCGCATCGCTGGGAGCATTAATATCGATCAAATCGATATCGTCCCGCTTCATGAGCTCCCGCCAATCGGTCGTATAACCCTCCCAGCCAAACTGCTCCGCGGCCTGAGCTGCCCCATCGGCGTCACGACCGCAAATCGCCTTCATCACCGGTTTGGCCGTCTTCGGAAAAAACATCGGCAAATCGCGGTAGGCGTGGCTGTGCGCTTTGCCCATAAATTTGTAACCGATCATCCCCACTCGAACCTGCTTCACCTGAATCCGCCTCCTCCAAGTTATGAACTCTTGCCTGCAGCTTACGATGGATTCCTGCTGGACTGACGAATAACGAGCTTCGTCTCCAGCTTCAGCTGAAAAACATCCGTTCCGGCATCTGCCCCTGTTCCCCCTGCGGCCCGAAGCAGCATATTCTCCGCTGCGAGTCGTCCCATCTCATAGAACGGTACGGCTACGCTGGTCAGCGGCGGATCCGTCATGCGTGCCGCGTCCGAATCGTCATAGCCAATAATGGCGAGATCCTTGCCCGGAACGCAGCCCAGCTCCCGCAAGCCCTGCATAAGACCTACCGCCATCCGGTCGTTCGAAACAAAGACCGCATCGATCCTGTCGAGATGACGATAAATCTCTGCCGCCGCATGGTATCCGCTAGTGCGGCTGTAATTTCCTTCATAATACCAATGTGCTGGGATTTCTTCGGGAGTCCCCGATTCCGCACCTTGCGCCAGAAATCCCGCTTCCTGCAGCGCTTTCGTATATCCCCGCAGCCGGTCTCCGCTATTGGAGAATTCCGGCGAGCCGTTGAGCATAGCAATCCTGCGATAACCCGTATCCAGCAGATGACGAATTGCAAGATAGGTCCCCGTCTCATGATCGGCGTCAACCTCATTAAAGCGCTCACCGTTATAATGCTGGTTAACCAGGCAGAACGGGAATCCTCCTTCTTCCAGCTTTTTGAGCTCCGTCCGCTCCCCTGGCGTATCCATAGCCCCCAGAATGATGCAGGCGTCTACTTTTTGCGACCGGAACATATGGGTATAATCGCTTTCCTCTCCAGGCGACCGAAACATCAGCAGCATGTCGTAGCCCGACTCCTTGACCTGCGCTCCGATCCCGCTTAAGATTTCGGAAAAATAATATGTAGAAAAAATATGGACCTTTGGAACAAAAGGAAGCACCACGCCCAGATTCCCGCTGCGACGGCGGGCAAAGCTCTGGGCAATCGCGTTCGGATGGTAGTTCAGTTTCTCGGCTGCCTGAAGCACCCTCAGCTTCGTTTCCTCCTTCATCGGCCCAACGCCGTTAAACACACGGGAAACGGTCGCTTCGGATACTCCCGCCAACTCCGCAACTTCCTTTCGGGTTACGATTCGAGCCACCTCCTCAAACCTGTATAATCATTATAATGTACGCGCGTTCATTATCTCATGGCACTTATTTCCTGTCAATCCTTCTAAAGCTCTGACCATAAATACATCTGTAACCCGCAGAAAAGGACGACCCTGTCTAGAGCCGTCCGTATGCTTTCGCGTAGCGATAAATCCTTCCATATATCCGTTTATCCTTGAGCTTCCTGAAGATAAACGGATCAGGGGACGTATTTACCTCCAGAATCCAGGGATAAAGCTTCTGATCCAATGCCACGTCAAGCCCCAGCTCCTTTATCCCGCCATATCTCGTCTGCATCTGTTTGGCCACAGAAAGACCCAACTGCTCCAAGTCCCGGAATAATCTCTTGCGCCCGGTCTCTCCCGTATGCCCCTTCAAGAGCGTATCGAACGGCAGAAGCGTTCCGCCGTTATGCACATTGGTCACCACCTTGCGCTTAGCTGCCATCCGGCCGATAATGCCCGTTGTGACCCAGCGTTTGGACGGGTTTTGTTGAACCATGACCCTAAGGTCGAAGCCTCGCTTGTTATATTTCAGCAGATGAATTCCTTTTTGAATCAGATATTTCCGTTTCCCTATCAGCTTAGAAAGCGCATTATACATTGCCCCAAAACTGGAAAATGTACTGATCTTCGTTCCCGATTGATAACTATACCCTGTTCCCCCCGGACCCGATCTCCGTTCTACGCGCATGACGCCAATTCCATATGTCCCTTTATCCGGTTTGATATATACCATTCCGTATTGATTCAGCATATCTTGGAGACGCTTTCGCGATATCACTTTCGTTTCGGGAATATGCTTGGCAATGGTTCGATTAGGCAGCAGCGCCTTGGTTTTTGCCCACTTGCTTGTAATATATCTCCGGTCATTCGGTTTGCCCATGTCATCCACCTTTCTTCTCTCCAGGCCAATGAAGCACATGAGCTCACTCGGCCTGACGGAAGCAAACTCCTGAATCCAACTTATTCTATGCCTTTAAGCATCTGTTGGATAAGGATAGCGGCCTAACCGCAATAAAGATCTGCACACGAAAGTCTCCTGAAAATAACAAACCCCTCTTCCGGTCACACCAACCGAAAAAGGGGCTTGATAATGTTATGGGGCCATCTCCAAAAACTTGAGATTCGGGTTTTTCTCCATTGCCGTACGCAGCGCATATTCGTTCTCGAACAAGGCTACGTAATTTTCCTTCTTGTCCTTGACCAGCTGCGAGTTGATCCGGAATTTCCCGGGATCGATCTCGTCTCCGACGAGCCAGCGGGCAAATTGATAGCTCATCCTCGAAAGCTGCACTTCAACGCCATACTCCGCCTTCATGCGGTATTCGAACACCTCGAACTGCAGCTGACCGACGACACCCAGGATCATGTCCTCGAAGCCGATCGTCTTGAATACCTGGATCGTGCCTTCCTCCGTCAGCTGATCGACGCCTTTTTGAAACTGCTTATGCTTGAGCGCATTCTTCACGGTCACCTTAGAGAACAGCTCCGGCGAGAAGGTCGGCAGCTCGTCAAACTCCAGTACACCGCCCTGGCAAAGCGTGTCTCCGATGCGGAAGATGCCCGGGTCAAACAGACCGATGATATCTCCCGGATAGGCGTCCTCCACAATATCCCGATCCTGCGCCAAAAATTGCTGCGGCTGCGCCAGCTTAATATCCTTGCCTACACGCACATGCTTCACCGACATGCCGCGCTCGAATTTCCCGGAGCAGATCCGCAAGAAAGCGATCCGGTCGCGGTGTGCCGGGTTCATATTCGCTTGAATTTTAAAAATGTATCCGGAAAATTTCTCATTCAGCGGATCAACCATGCCCTGTGTGCTCTTGCGCGGCGTAGGTGTCGGCGCAAGCTGCAGGAAGTTCTCAAGGAAGGTCTGTACACCGAAGTTGTTGATCGCACTGCCGAAGAACACAGGCGTCAGTTCACCAGCACGAATTTTATCGTAATCAAATTCGTCGCCCGCTACGTCGAGCAGCTCCAAATCCTGCACCAGCTGGTCGTAGAAAAATTCTCCTGCAATCTCCTTCACGACCGGATCATCATAGCCGCTTACCTTGCGCACGCTGATTTCCTTATGGTCATCCCCCTGAAACAGTTCTACCTGCGTCAGCTTGCGGTCATAAACACCGCAAAATTGCTTGCCCATGCCGATCGGCCAGTTCATCGGATACGAACGGATGCCCAGCACCTGCTCCAGCTCTTCCAGCAGGTCGAACGGATTTTGACCTTCGCGGTCCAACTTGTTAATGAACGTAAAAATCGGGATTCCCCGCTGACGACACACCTGGAACAGCTTCTTCGTCTGGGCCTCGACCCCTTTGGCCGAGTCAATCAGCATGACTGCACTGTCCGCTGCGGTTAACGTACGGTACGTATCCTCACTGAAATCCTGGTGGCCAGGCGTATCGAGGATATTCACCCGATGGCCGTTATAATCGAACTGCATGACGCTGGAAGTGACCGAAATTCCTCTTTGCTTCTCGATTTCCATCCAATCGCTTGTCGCATGACGGTTCGCTTTGCGCCCCTTTACCGTTCCGGCCAGCCGGATGGCCCCTCCGAAAAGCAAAAGCTTCTCGGTCAGCGTCGTTTTCCCTGCGTCAGGGTGAGATATAATAGCGAACGTGCGGCGTTTTTGTACCTCTTCTTGCAATTTACCGGTTGTGCCGATGCTCATGATCTAATCCAGTTCCTTCCTTATCAATTCGTCTGTTTCAACCTCAACTTAGACCAGCTTGACCGTCCAGTCCGCTTCCTTGATCCAGGTCCGGTTGCTGAACTCCCTGCCGCGCAGCCTTACTCTGTCTTTATATACCTGCACGTACAGGCCTTGCGATTTCTCCTTATCGACATGCTGAAAGCTTTTGTTCAATACGCGGCCGACGGAGGAATTGTGAAAGTAGTGAAAGCCCTCTTGAATGTAATGCTCCCCCGTGCCTTGAAAATCGTGATGACGATGTCCGCAAAACACGAACACATTTTTATAAGGCTTTACCAGCTCGCGAAATGGGTTCGCACGTATCAATTGATGCGTACGGCCGTCCTGGCCCGCCGGAGGCAGAGGCTGATGAGTCATGATGAAGACCGGCCGGCCGTCCTTATGGGCAGCCAGCTGCTTCTCCAGCCAAGCCAGCTGCTCGTCGGAATACCAGGCTCCCTCTCCGACCTCCGGATTTTCCTGAACATAGGTCTCCTGCGAGAGCATGATCAGATGGTGTCCCTTTACCCAATCGTCATGATACGGCTTCTGCAAGCCGAAAAACTTCTGAAACCGTTCGCGCGACTGCCAATCCGTTTTGCCGTTAGGCATCGTAGCCTGATTAAACGCCCCTTTGCGGTCGATCCAAATGTCGTAGTAATCATGATTGCCCATGTTTGCGTATACCGTGGGCAGCGGATAAGCCGACAAAATTTTATGCAGCTCCTGGTACTCCTTTTCCATACCATACTCGGTCAGGTCCCCTGTGATCACGACGGCCTCCACAAGCGTACCGAACTGCTTCATATCCTCGATGGCGCCTTTCAGCTTCTTGATGGTGCTTGGAACTTCCGCTGAAATGTGCAAATCGCTGAGAATCATATAAGAAAACTGGGCTGCGTCAGGATCTTTGCCCGGCTGCACAGCCTCCGACTCCAATACGCTTACCGGCTTTTGCAGCGTAAGTGCCTGATCCGGAGCGCGCTGTGAATCGACCGCTTTCTGAAGCAGCTTCAGGAGTGCTGTAGTCGCCGCACCGATCATAACAAGCAGTGCAACCATCCAGCGTATAAAAGTGCGTCTTGACATAGCAAGAATCCCCCATTGTTGCGCAACAGCTTACTCTCCATCATAACATATTTCCCGGTCCAAAAAAAAGAAACGAAATATAAAAAAAGCAAAACCGGGCTCACCCGGTTTTGCTTTTCATAACTTCCCCTTATTCGCCGTTAAGCGTTTTTTGAAGGTGAGGTTCATAAAATGAGTTTAGGAAAGTAATGGATGCGGAAAGTTTACGGCCGCCTTTGAAATCGAGTTGTTGCCGCAAGGTAAATCCATAGACAACTCGAATTTCAAGAAGCGGTGGAGCAGCCATTACTTTTCCGCCTCACACGTTTTAATGTCAATGAGCTTCAATACCCAAGCCTAACGCTGCGAATTCGCCCACTCCACTTCGCCCTCAAACTGACCGTTGACCGGCCACCAGCGGAAGCCGTCCTCCGCCACGAGCTGCTGTGCGCGTTCGGGTCCCCACGTTCCTGCCGGATACAAGTGCAAGTCTTCCGTACGTTCTCCCCAAGCCGAAGCGATCTTATCCACGTACTTCCAAGCAAGAGCCACTTCGTCCCACCGTGTGAAATAGGTGGAGTCTCCGCGGGCCGCATCGAAGAGAAGCCGTTCATACGCTTCAGGCGTGTTAAGGCCTACCTCGCAGCTTTGGCAGAAATCCATCGCTATCGGGATAATCATCCCTTCGGATCCCGGCTGCTTGGCATTCATTTTGAAATAGATGCCTTCGACCGGATTGACCCGGAACACCAGCAGATTCGGCTCCAGCTTGTGCTTTTTGGACAGGTATACGCTATTGGGCACATTTTTGAACTCGACAACCACTTCGGTCGTTTTGACCGGGAGTCTTTTCCCTGTACGGATGTAAAAAGGTACGCCCGCCCAGCGGAAATTATCGACGAACACCCTTGCTGCAAAATACGTCTCGGTTGTCGATTCCGGATTGACCGAGTCCTCTTGACGATAGCCGGGCACCTGGTGCCCCTTGACATTCCCCGCCACATATTGGCCCCGAACCGTATTCGCGCGCACCTCTGCTGCCGTTTGGAAGCCGCGAAGGCTGCGGAATACCTTCACCTTCTCGTCCCGGATATCTTCAGGGTGCATCCGGCTCGGCGGTTCCATCGCCATAATCGCCAGCATCTGAAGCATATGGTTTTGCCCCATATCCCTAAGCGCGCCGGAACGGTCGTAATACCCTCCGCGCTCTTCTACGCCGACCGTTTCGCTCAACGTAATTTGGATATTGGAAATGTACTTATTGTTCCACAGCGGCTCGAAAAAGGCATTCGCAAACCGTACGACATTGATATTTTGAACCATTTCCTTACCGAGGTAATGGTCGATCCGGTAAATATCCTTTTCCTCGAACACTTGGCGAATTTCTGCGTTCAGCTTCTCCGCCGACTGCAGATCGTAGCCAAAAGGCTTCTCAATGACCAAACGGTGCCAACCGTCGGATTCCAGCAAGCCGCCGGCTTGCAAATGATGCGACACACTTCCGAAAAGCTCAGGTGCTAAGGCCAAATAGAACAAGCGGTTGCCCCCGACGCCGAACCTGTCATCCAAACGATCGGTCAGCTCGCGAAGCTGACGAAAACCGCCCACATCGTTAATATCCAGCGACATATATTCAAAATGATCGGCAAACGAATCCCACTGCTCGTCCTTCGTTACGTTGTAACGGGCGAACTCCTTAATGGATTCATGTACATCGTCTCGGAACTGCTCATTTGAACGCGGACGCCGTGCTAACCCGACGACGGCAAAATCATCGCCCAGCTTTCGTTCGCGGTATAAGCTGTAAAACGCCGGAAACAGCTTGCGGCGGGCCAAATCCCCGGTCGCTCCAAAAATGATAAACACAGCACTTGTCATGGTTCCCTCATTCTTTCTATATGTAGATTTATGAAAAAACTTTCCGTTCTTCATTACCCTATAGCATAACCAAAACAGGAGTGAGATTCAACATGATTCAACATGATTCAACATAGGCCTTGTTTCGAAATTGGGCGGATTCCTTAAGGCATTCGTCTAGGACGGCACCACACGCGCCCGCATAGTCTAAAGTGTAGGAAAGCATTAACGGAGGTGAATTCGCGTGACACCGATCCATCCTATTTCTGAAGAAGTCTGCAAAGCTTTTTACGGTAAACCCGTGTGCGTGATTTTGAAGGACGGCGCCGAGCTTTTCGGCACATTGAGCCGTTGGGAGAAGGGAAAGCTGATCTTTAACGACGAGTCGGCGGTAAAGCTGCAAGCCAAAACCAAAAAAAGCGGGGCCAAAAAAGGGAAAGCAGGCTCCAGAACCAACAAAGCGCTGGAAACCCAAACGACGGCCTTTCCGGCAGCCCTCTCCCCGATCCACCCCTTCGGCGGCAGTCGAATGGAGTTTGAGCCCTCCAGGATCGCGATGCTGTTTGCACTCATCTAAGGCCAAGCGGCATGAACCAAAAAACGTCCGTTTTCATCGGACGTTTTTTGGTTTCAAAACTAACCCATGGACTTTCTGAGCAAATAACACCGTAACCGGTAATCGTAATATACAGCCTCATAACCATGCTTTGTATAGAAGCGCTGCGCTTGCCCATTGGCCTCGTCAACCCAAAGTACGATTTCCCGCAGTCCGTACTCTCCCGCCGTTCGCTCAGCCTGACGCATCAGTCGTGAGCCGATACCCCGGCCCTGGTACTTGGGATCGACCGCCAGCATATCAATCGACAGCCGGTCCCTCTCCCGCTTCAGAGCGATAAATCCTGCAGCCTTGTCTCCCGCAGCGGCATACACGAATGTCGTGCACGATGTGAGCCGCTTTATTATGGTGCTCCGGTTCAAACGAAGTCCAGGCATCGTCTGCTGGGCAAAGGGCAGCAGCAGTCTTTCCACGAGTCCGTAGATCGCAGCGTTATCCCGCTTCGGAACACGCTTTCGCAGCATGCGAAGACCGCCTTTCCTACGCTAAAGTAAGTACTTTATCGTATGAAACGCGGCAGTGTAAGGTTAATACATTTCACCCGAAAAACCGATATAAAGGCTATATTATTTCATATATTTTTTGGCCACGAACGCCATGAAGCCAACACAAATGATTAAAACACCCGCAATAACGATCCATTGAATCCAGTTCATGATTCGGTACAAGCTCCCATGTGTAAGTTAAGGTTGATAGATTATCATACTGTAGAAGCAGTAGGGGTGTCAAGAAAAACCATTTTATTGAAATAAGAAGCTTCATTTATAATTGTCATAAGCATATTGAATGAATGTGAGGCGAACGACAAATGACCGATCCCATTCAACGCATATCCCGTTCTTATGAAATCCATTCCCAGTGGTATGATTGGGAGTATAACCAAAACAGGCCATCCGGCGGTCATGCCTCCCCTAAACCCTTTCCCGCCATCCCCGCTGTGGACGAACCCGCCGTACAGCACGATTTTGACCGTTTTGCCCAGTGGATCGCGGAGAGACTGGCGGCCGTTTTATCTGCCGCCGAAACCTTGAAGCTGACAACCGAGACGCTGAAGGAGGCATCCCCCGGATCCACTTTAAGCAGAAGACTGGTAGAATGGGCGCCTGCTCCGGCACTAAACGCCATGGTTCACGATGACGCCCGGATAACGACCTATCTGATCCGACTTGACAGCGTAGCACAAGCGCAAAGGAATATCGGACTTCCACAAAAACGAACGGACGTTTCCCCTTTAGCCGGAAGCCTTTGCGAATTTAAATTGAACTCCTTTTCGGGATATTCCAGCCGAATATCCGTTGCTTTCGGACCTGCCGATACCAACGAACAGGCGCTGAGAAGAATCCGCCGTGCCGTGAACGAGGCTAAAGCCGGAGTGACTGCCCTATTGATCCGCGACCGTCGGGAAGATAAGCTGACGCTGGAGTTGAAAGCGGATGCCACCGGGGTAGGCAGCGCCTTCAGCTTAACGGACGTCCAGGGCGATGCTGCTGCGCTCACGGGGATTGACCGTATGGTGCAGGCCGCGGAGAATGCCATCTACACCATTAATGAAGGAACTTTGGTCAGCTCTGCCTCCAACGAGGTGAAGCTGGATGAGGAACGTCTGACCTTGATATGGAGAGAGTCCTCCGCAGAATCGGTGATCCTTTCCGTGTATCCGGATGCGGCAACCGTCAAGAAACAGCTCACCGCGGTGATCTCCCGTTACAATGAGCTTATTGTCGTGCTGCAGGAAGCTGCGGAAGCGCTGAATCCCGACGTAAGCCGCGACCTTCTTGAAGACTTGCCCTTACATTTTCCTGAAGAGCTTGGCATCCTAAAGCAAGCCGATCATACATTGCGGCTGGATGATGAGAAGCTGGACACGCAAATCCGTTCGCGGTTCGATATCGTTAAGGCGCGGCTGACAGAAAGCGGCGGGCTGATCACTCAAATCCACCATGCCGCAGACAAGCTGACCAACTCTTCACCGGATACCTTATTGAATAAACAAAACGGCGCCTACCGCACCTTGATTAGTTACGCATATGGACCCGACAAAAGGCTTCGCTCGTATCTGCCCGTTCCCATTACCGGATATCTGATGAATTTCTATTCGTAACTGCCGTTTTGGCTACGGCCTATGCGGGCCGGAGGCCGGTTCCACAGCAGAGGGCAGTTCTTCGACAATCCGGTCTACGGCCTGAAGCACCTTATCGGCCGGACTGCCCGTGCTTAAGGCATCGTGCAAACCGATCTGCAGAACGGATGAAATGTCAGCATAGTGGGCGGCTTTAGGCCGAAAATGTGCATTTTCCAGAACGGCCGGTATATCCCGGTAGAAGGGGTTAAAGACAAGCACTTCAGGGTCCTCAAAGGTGCGTTTCAAAACCGGAATTCTGGAGTGCTCAAGGGCGATCTGTTTTTGCGCTTCTTCGCTGATTATAAATTTGAGAAAGGCAACCGCCGCCGCCTTACGGGATTCGGAGATCCGGGCATTTATTCCCAGGCTTGAACCCCCGATGCTCGAGCCTCCTTTCGTCCCATGCGGACCGACAGGCAGAGGCGCGATCCCGATCCGGCCCCTGACTTTCGAGCCCTCCCGGTTGGACAGTCCCCATACGATCGGACCGCTTCGAAGAAATGCGGATCTCCCATTAAGAAACCAATCCCTGGAATCTCCTTCTTTAAAATCCAATACCTCTTTAGGAGAAATGCCTTCTTGAATCAGCCGCTGCATATATTGCAATGCCTCCACCGATTCCCGGCTGTACAGCTGAGGACGGCTGCCGGGCTGTCCAAGCCTGCCTCCATTATTCCAAACCGTTTCCAGAAAATTCACGGTCAAGCCCTCATAGGCATTGGCCTGGAATACGTAGCCTTGTTCTACAAGTCCGGTCCGCTTCAGATGCTCCGCTTGTGCGATGAAGTCGGTCCAGGTCGCGGGAGGACGCTGGCCTAACGATTCCAGCAGGTCCTTGCGGTAAAACAGCAGACCTGTATCCGCATACCAGGGCAGCGCGTACATCCTGCCGCGGGAATAGACGCCCTCCAATGGTTTAGGGAGCATGCCCTGCAGCTCATCGGCTGAAAAATATTCGTCCAACGAGGCCAACCACCCGGCGGAAGCAAACTCTTCAACCCATATGACATCCAGCGCAAACAAATCGGTTTGTGTGGAACCGCTAACCAATTGATTGACGTATTCATTGTGCATCACATCGGAAATGGGCGGAAGAATGACCGTTTTGACAAGGATATCCGGATGCTGCCGCATGAACGCCTCCGCCATTTTTTGCGCCGTCCCTGTCCCTGTTTCCAAAGAAGAGAACGTGATCGTCACCGGTTCATTCGGTACAGGCTCAGGCCCGGACCTCTCGGTCGATTGACAGGCTGTTCCAAACACAAGCGTCAATAACATCAGCAGGAGCATACGCCGATGTCGTCCGGCGTTCCGACGCCATCCGGTCATAAGGCCTGCTCCTCCCTGATCGGAAAGGCGGCATGCTCTGATTTATAGACATATTGCTCCCGCCATTCCTTGGGCGTCATCCCGCTGCATTCTTTAAAGCAGCGGGTAAAATATTTATAATCGGAAAATCCGATCTCGCTTGCAATCTCGTATAATTTTTTATGTGTATGCTTCAGCTGCTCCTTGGTCCACTCCATTTTCTGCTCCATGACGTATTCCAAGAATGTTTTTCCAACCGCCTGCTTGAACAAGGCGCTGAAATGGCTTCGGCTCAGATGCACATGATCGGAAACGTCACTCATTTTCAGTTCTTCCCGAAGATGCTTCTGAATATAAGCCAGCGCCTTGTGAATTTCGGGACGCAGAGCATGCATGCCGGAGGTGCCTTCCGCCTCCTGCGCCCACACGGCCAGCTCGCTTGCAACCAACTGCTTCACCTGCGACACCTTGCCCATCGGCTGCGGATCGTAAACGGCGGTTACTGGCAAGGCTGGCTGATGCTTGTGCCTTGCGAACCGGATCATCCCGATCATGGAAGAGGCCATTTCCTTTACAGCGGCAGAGGAAACTCCCGGCTTCCAACGTCCCATCAGCTGCTCGAATAAAGCTCTTGCCTCCGGCACCGCCTGCCTGACCAGCGCCTCAATCCAAAGCTGCTTCTCCTTTCCTGTAAATAAGGCATTCGCCGCTTCCTGTAAAGCCGAAGGAGCTTCCGTCATGTAAAACGTCTTCATTCCTTCATCGTAAAAAAAAGCTTCCATTCCCCACCTGGCCTGTTCAAAAGCCGGTTTTGCCTGATGGATGGATTTGAAAGGAGAGGCCGCCCCTATAAACAGCTCCTCTCTCCTGCAGCCGAACAGTTGAAGAAGGCGGCCCGACCAAAGCTGTACCTTTTGCTGAGCCTCCATAGCGGAAAGCGCCGAATGATACCACAGCATAACGACCAGATAGGGCTCCGCATCCAGCGTACAGAACAGCTCCTTGTCTTCCGCGAATTGTTCCTCAAGCCGAAGGCAGCTCATATAGAGAGGCTCGGAATGTTCGGAATTCAATGAGCGTGCGGCCAGCAGCAGATAGCTCCCATGTTCTGCCGAATGCGCTACCTTCATTGAAGCCGACGGTTCATTCCCCCCTGAATGGTCCCCGCGGGCCAAAACCGCCCTCAGCTCAGCCTGCTTCTCCAGCCGCTTGCTTTGCTCAATCTGCCTGATCATCTCATCTACACTTTTGCGTTCCAAGAGCTTGGCTTGTACCTTACTTAATGCCCGGTCCACCTCTTGCTCATCCATCGTCGTTTTCACCAAATAATCAACGGCGCCGAGCGTGATCGCCTCCTTGGCATATTCAAAATCGTCATGACAGCTCAAAATGACCGGTATCGTTTCGGGGTATCGCTCCCTGAGCTTCTTAAGCAGCGCCAGCCCGTCCAATTGCGGCATCCGGATATCCGTGATAACGACATCGGGCCGCAGCAGCTCCATAGCCTCAAGCGCTTTCATGCCGTTAGGAAAATCCCCCGCCACCTGCATGCCGTATTGAGCCCACGGAATCGTCGAGGCCAAGCCGCGCCGCACCAATACTTCATCATCGACAATGATCACTTTCCACATCCGTTATTCCCCCCGAATCGGCAGACTAAGAATCACCTTCGTTCCCTGACCTGCCTCGCTCATGATGCTGATGCCATACGGACTTCCGTATAAACGCTTGATTTTCTCCGCTACGTTAGCAATGCCGATTCCGCTGAACTTCCCTGCAAAATCACTTTCGCTGTGCAGCAGCCGCTCCACCTCTTCCGGTGTCATGCCAATCCCATCGTCCGTAACCGAGAGCAAAAGCATGGTTCCTGTCAATTTCGCTTCAATCCAGATATGCCCTGTTCCGTCCTCCAGCCCGTGAAAAATACTGTTTTCGACCAACGGCTGCAGAATCAGCCGGGGTACAATACACCCTCCGGCTTCCGGATCCGTCTGATAATCTACGGAAAGCCCCTGACCAAAACGGTACTGTTGAATCAGAATGTAGTTGCGCAAATCGTCGATCTCCTCGTTCAGCGTCACAAAAGCTCCTTTTTTACCGAGACTGGATTGAAGCAGCTTGATCAGAGCGGCAAGCAGCTCTTTAATTTGCGGAACGCCATGCATCACGGCAAGCCATTGAACCGAATTCAGCGTATTATATAAAAAATGGGGATTGATCTGGTACTGCAATGCCTTCAACTCGGCGTCCTTCTTGGCTCCTTCTTCTTCCTTCACCCGGTTTAAAAGCGAGTCGATCGTATCCAGCATTTCATTATAAGAAGCGCTCAATTCCCCGATTTCGTCATTGCCAGGCACTTCCACCCGGGTTTGAAACGACCCGGTTTTCGTTTTTCGGATCGCATTGCGCAACAGACGCAGCGGCTTAAGCACGTGCTTTGAAAAAGCCAGCGCCAGCAGCAGACCCAAAAGTCCAGCAGCCAAGGTGATCGTAAGAGTGAAGCTCCTCGCATCCCGGGATGATGTGAAAAGCTGCTCATAAGGAATGCTCGCTGCGATCGTCCACCCGGTCACCGGGGAGACCCGGCGAATGTCCAACTCATCTGAGGCAGGACTCAATACACCCTCTTGACCGAGAACGGCTCTTCCTGCCCGATCAATCAAGCCTACCTTTTGTCCCGCATACCCGGTTCCCGTTTCAAATTCCCCAAGCAGCACATCAGACGACATGTGAACAAAAACCCATTGGCGGCCCGTTCCCTGAGATGGGAAAGGATAGAACAGGTTGATGCTTTTAGGGCCCTGCAGCCGTATCTTGTAATAACTGGCCATATGCGGCGCTACAAAAACGCCGGACGCGCTTTGAAGCACCTCCGGCCACCAGGGCTGATTCGCCAAGAGATCCGGCGACAGGTCGGTATCCGTGCCTGACCGGACCGCGAGCTTCTGATTCTGGTCTGAAGACAAAAGATAGATTCCGCGAATATAGGGACGGCTTCCCTTTTGCGCATTCAAAAAGTATCGGATGTCCAATTCCTCTTTGTATCGCCTTTGCAATTGGTCCACGCTGCTGTCTGCACCTGTATCCTGAGGCTTCTGCAGCCACTGGACGATAGAGCGGTCCAGCACAATGACCTTGGCTATAGAGATCAAATCGAGCATATATGTGTCCACATTGCTGCTGATTTGCTGCAATGAGGCTTGGGCGGAAGCTGTTGTTTGCCGCTCGATGCTGCTTTCGAATTTAGAGTACGCGAAAATATTAACGATCGTCAGCGGGACAACCGCCAGCACCAAAAAAGAAAGGACCAATCGCGCGCGGATCTTCAAGTTAAATCTCCACCGCATTGATCTCACCACGTTTCTATTAGGTTCATCATGTCTAATGCTCAAAGAAAGCTTCAGATACCCACAGATTATCCCTTGACTGCGCCGGACGTCAACCCCGAAATAATTCTTCTCTGGAAAATTAACACCAAAATTACCAACGGGAAAGTGGATATAAAGGAAGCCGCAGAGATTTGTCCCCAAGGCACATCGTAATCCGACGGCAGGCCTACGATGGCTACCGGCATCGTTTTGAGCGCATCCTTGGAAATGAAGGTAACGGCGTATAAAAACTCATTCCAGGCAAAAATGAATACCAGGATCGCCGTGGTAAACATCCCCGGAGCCACAAGCGGAAGCAAAATTTTATAGAACGTTTGAAAAGGTGTGGCGCCGTCCACATCGGCCGATTCGTCCAGCTCCTTGGGCAGCTTGCGGAAAAAGGTGGTCAGGTTCCATAACGAAAACGGCAGTGTAAAGGCGATATAAGGGAAAATCAAAGCCATGTACGTGTTCATCAAATCCAGCTTCTGAATCATAAAATATAATGGCGAAATGATGACCATCGCCGGAAACATGGAAATGCCGAGCACGAAATAAAGAATCATCTTGGAGCCCGGAAATTTGAGACGGGCCAGCGCATAGGCGGCAATGGAAGATACCATTAACGCAATCAGCATGCTCAGGGAAGCTACGAAAAAGCTGTTGACCAAGTATTTAAGGAAAGCTTTTTTCTGGAACACGTCGATATAGTTGTGCCAATACGTTAAGTCCGGCAGCCAGCGTATATCGTTAATATTATAAAGCACACGTTCGTCCTGGAAGGAGGCGTTGGTGATCCAGTAAAACGGAAAAACCGTGAACAGCACCGCACCGATGACAATCAATACTAAAGCGACGTTTTCCCATGCAGCGGTTTTGGTTTTCATGCGCGTTCCTCCTTTTCCGATAAAGTCCAAATGTAAATAGCGCTGATCGCGGCAATGACAATCAGAATGGATACGGCCAGCGTTGAGCCGTAGCCGAAATCCAAATCTTTAAACAGCGTTTTATAGGCGTACAAGCTTGTTACTTCCGTCGCGTTGCCCGGTCCGCCCATGGTCATGACATAGACCAGATCGAAGACGCGGAAGCTGTCCAGTGTACGGAACAGAACGGCTACCAGAATCGTCGATTTGATCATCGGCAGCGTGATAGAGAAAAATTGGCGCAGACGCGTTGCGCCGTCTACCGCTGCCGATTCATACATATCTTTGGGAATCATCTGCAGGCCGGCCAGGATCAGCAGTGCCATAAACGGAGTCGTTTTCCACACATCGGACACGATGACCGCAGCCAGAGCACTCGCGGGCTCGGACAGCCAGGCGTGATATTGATCGATGAGCCCCAGTTTACCGAGCAAAATATTGACAAAGCCCCATTGGTCGTTATACAGCCACAGCCACATGGTAGCGGATACGACGGTCGGAATGGCCCAAGGCACCAAGGCAGCGGCTCTGACAATACCGATCATCCGCAGCGGCAAATTCATAATGAGCGCTAATATTAATCCGAGCACCAGCTCGAAGAATACGCTGACGACGGTGAAAATGATCGTATTCCACAGCGAGTTCCAGAATCTCGCGTCGTGAATCAACTTTTGGTAATTTTCCAAGCCGATAAATTGCTGATCCTGAGGAGCCAGAAGCGAATATTCATAAAAGCTGAGCTTGACCGTCTGAAACAGCGGGTAGATCGCTACCAACAGGATAAGCAGGATTGCCGGCGCTACAAATATGTAACCCCATCCCGCCTTTCTCTTCTCCAAATAGGTCATTTGAGTTTTCATCGCCTGTGCAGCTCCTTTCTTGCATAATGGTCCCCTCTGCCGCTTGGCAGAGGGGCTTTTGGTCATGCATACCTATTTTATTTCGCAACGTCCTCAAGCTTTTTCTGAAGATCGGTCAACGCCTGCTCAACCGGCTTTTGACCGTTGAAAGCAAGCGAAACTTCCTGCTGAATCGCCTCGGTTACTTTACCGTAACGCGGGGATTTCGGACGGGAAACACCGTTTTTCAGCACTTCATAGAAGCTTTTAAATGAAGCATTTTGGGTAAGCACTTCCTGATCCTCATACAGTGATACATCCGACGGCAGGCGTCCGCCTTCGATGGCCTTCACTTTTTGCTGCTTCGCTTCGGTCATCCATTTGATAAATTCAAAGGCCTCTTTCGGATGCTTGGACGTTTGGGATACAGCCAGGTTCCAACCGCCAAGTGTGGAGGCATGCTTACCGTTCTCGCCCTTAGGCAGCGGCACTACGCCCACCTTGCCTTTGACCGCGCTTCCTTCTTTTTCGGCAAGTGGCCATACGGAATTCCAATGTCTCATGAATACCGCGTTGCCGTTCAGGAACGTTTCTTGGCTTTCTTTTTCCATATAGGTATTTACGCCGTTTGGCATAACTTCCTTCAGCTTCACCATGGTCTGAAGCGCTTTTACGTTCTCGGGCGAATTGACAACCGGCTTACCGGAATTGTCCAAAATTTTGCCGTTGTACGATTCCATAATTTCCAGCACGTTGGTAACCAAGCCTTCATACTGCTTGTATTGGCCGACAAAGCCGTTCATGTTGTATTTTTGGCCCAGCTGCTTGGAAAGGGTCAGAAGCTCATTCCATGTTTCCGGCGGCTTGACGCCTTCTTTCTCCAAAATGTCTTTGCGATAGTAAAGCATTCCCGCCGTGGAATTCCATGGTACCGCATACATTTTGCCATCCACCGTAACCGCGTCAACCGGCGCTTTCAAGAATCCGGTTTTCACCTTTTCCTTCATGGCCGAATCCATCATGTCCTCCACCGGGCTGATCCAGCCGGCCTTGGCAAATTCACTGATCCATACAATATCAAGGCCGAGTACGTCCAAAGAATCATCCTTGGCCGCCAACCACGTCGTCAGACGGTCCCTCAGTTCTCCGGATGGCAGCGGTTTATACGTCACTTTAATATCGGGATGAGACTGGTTAAACGTATCGACCAGCTTCTTATCTACACCTACACCATCATCAAAAATCGTAAACGTGAGTTCTACCGGCTTGTTCGCTGCCCCGTCCTTACCCGCACCCGCTTCTTTCTTTTCTCCCGACGGAGCGCAGCCGGTTACAGCCAAGCTCAATAGCAGTAAACTCGCAGCCCATTTTTTCATTTCCATGTTCCTCCCTTTTTCATGCTTTGTTATGTAAGTGGTTACATCCGTCATTATAGGCTATCAATTGAAAGCGGTAACACGGGTCAATCATCTGTTTTGGGTGGTCAATCGTCTGATGTAAGCCTTTACAGTAACCCGTTCATTTCCTTTAAGGGTCGATCGTCTGATTCATGGTGGACATTCGTCCTGATCTTTGCAGAAGCACTAGCCGGCCCGATGCGGGAATGATACGCTTTCATCACAATCCATCACATGATCCACTTTTTTTTGGAAAGGAGCCATATACTTTCATGATTCGCCATATGATTGGAGCCTCAGCGGTTATCCGGAAGCTTCCCGAAAACGGTCAAGACAAGCCGCTGGACGTAGGAGGCGCGGGAATCACCGCCAGCATCGGCGGTGACGGCAAGCTGCGTTCTTTCAATGACAAGCACAGTGTTCACGGCTACGTCACCCTGACCGGCATTGAACCGTTCCCGAATTCCAAATGGTATCACTCCGAATATGTCCGAAGCTACCGTACCCGCCTGGTGGAGCCTGGCGTTACCGGCTTCGGCTGTATACCGGAGCATGACGAGAATTCGGAACTTTTGCTCATCGATCACCGCTACCCGGCATGGGAATCAAGCGGCGGCGCTTGGGAAGCGGCGTCCATTTATCTCGTTGACGAATCGAGGCCCGATCTGCCCAGACTCGTACAATGGATCCGCTGCAGGAATACAAGCCGCGAGCCTGTCGATATGCGCTGGGTTTTCGAGGGGCGCTTTAGCCTGCATCGCTGCAGCTATGGACAGCTCACCGAAGGCGGACCTATACCGCTGCCGGAGACGAAGATCGGAGTATCGGCTGATCAACGGGGATTATTTATCCAAAGTCCATCGTATGCCGCTGAGGCTGCCGTCCTCTTGTTCGGCTGGGATCAAGCCCTGGAGGAAGAGACCCGAAGCATCACTGCAGATGCGGATAAGCCGGTCGATTATTCCAAGCCTTTGACTGTGCACATTATGCCTGGTGAAACTAAGGATTTGTTTATCACCTATCAAATCAGGGATTTGACCGCTTCTGAAGACTTCGGTCCGGTTCATTACGCCTCGCCTGACGCTGAAGCGTTGAAGACCCTCATCGGCTCCAACGACCTGAAGCTGCTGCCTTCTGCCGAAGCTATGCCGGGCATTCATTTTTGGGCTAAAAATGTGGATTATATTCTTTCGTGCTGCGCCGTTCCCATCAAGCCCGATTATTGCTGCATTATAACCGATCATCAACTGCTGCCCTTATCGTGGAACCGCGACTCATTCTACATGATGATGCTGCTTGTCCAGGCCTATGAACAGGCGGAGCATGTATTCCGGGAGCCGGAAGCCATTCGAAAGCGGATTCTTCAGGTTTTGCGGGGGCATTTGTTATGGATGTTCGAGAAGGCGGATTGTCCGGAGCAGTATTGGGGCCGGGCCTATCTCACCAACGGATATTGCAAGGATTTGATTTACCAGCTTGATCAGCAGTGTTACCCGCTCTGGGAGCTGGCCGTATATTATCAGCTGTCGGAAGACAGGTCGGTACTCGAGCGCTGCAAGGACCGGTTCGTGCAGGCGGTTCAAGGGCTGTTCCATGCGAAGGATCCCGACCACTGGCTGTTCCGCACCGCCGAAACGCCGGCGGACGATAAAGTGGAACTGCCGTATCATCTGTCCAGTCACATTCTGCTGTGGAAAACCTTACAGGCGGTAGAGCCGCTCAATCAAATGACCGGCTGGATTCAAGACGATATGGGTTCTTGGGCTAAAAGCGTCAAATCAGCGGTAGACGAACACTTCAGCGGCAGCTGGAAGGACAGCCCGGTCTGGGCTTATTTAACCGATGGGCGCGGAAAGCACTCCTACTATCACGACGCCAATGATCTGCCCACGGTACTGGCTCCGGAATGGGGTTTTGTCGAGCCCGGGACTCCAGCGTGGGAACGGTGGAACATGACGATGGCCTTCGCTTTTACGGAAGACAACAAAGGAGGATTTTATCCTGGGCCTTTCGGGGGCCTCGGCTCCGTTCATACGCCCCATCCGTGGCCGCTTGGCGACGCTCAGGAGCTGGCTTGGCACCGGTTAAACGGCAGACCGGAGGCTTGGGCGCGGGTGTGGAACAAGCTTCAGGCCATCGCCCAGCGCGACGGCCTGTTTCCGGAAGCGGTTGACGAGCAAACCGGCCGCGTCCGGTCCCGTTACTGGTTTTCTTGGCCCGGCGCAACCATCGCGTTGGAGTGGCTGAAGCAAGCCGTTCAGCATTGAACATGAGGCTCTTACCACAAATAGGAGCGCCCTGCAAGCAGACTGCTCACAGGGCGCTCCTTCTAATCCACTAATCCTTGCTTATAGGCGTAAATAGCTGCCTGCGTCCGGTCCTCCACACCGAGCTTGGCGAGAATATTCGTGACATGAAACTTCACGGTCTTCACGCCGATGAACAGCTCGTCGGCCACATCCTGATTGGACTTCCCCGAAGCGATCAGACGCAGCACTTCCATCTCGCGCTCGGTCAGCTCCTGATGGGGAAGCGATACTTGTTTCGGCTGACGGAAACGATTCATCAGCTTGGAGGCGACCTGCGGCTCAAGCATCGACTGCCCCTTCACCGCAGAGCGGATGGCCTGGGCGATTTCACCGGCGCGTGATGTTTTCAAAAGATAGCTGAATGCTCCTGCCTCGATGACCGGATATATTTTCTCGTCATCGATGAAGCTGGTCAGCACGATGACCTTGCAGTCCGGGTGCTGCTGCAGCAGCCGGCGCGTCGTCTCGATTCCGTCCATGCCGTCCATGACCAAATCCATCAGCACGACATCGGGCTTGTATTCGAGCGCCAGACGAATGCCCTCCTGACCGCTGCTCGCTTCACCCACCACCTCGATCCCGTCCTCCGTGCCGAGCACGGCGGCCAATCCAATGCGGACCATCTCGTGATCGTCCACCAGCAGCACCTTAATCGTCGCTTCTTCCATCCTGAAGTCCTCCTTCCGCCATAATCGGAATCCGAATATCAATACGCGTTCCTTTACCGGGAGCGGTGATCAAATTCATCGAGCCGCCGATTTCAACGACACGCTCCTTCATGGTGACAATCCCATAGGAAGCCTGCTTCTTCATATCCATATTAAAGCCGACGCCGTCATCCCATATCAGCAGCCGAACCGCATCCGCCGACGGCTTCGTGAGGCGAACCTCCAGCTTGGAGGCCTTGGAATGCCGCAGCGCATTGGACATCGCCTCCTGCACAATGCGGAACAAGTGATCCTCAATGCCCCGCGGCAGCTTGATGTCCTCGGTCAGTTCCCAGTTGATCTGCATCGGCACCTTGGCAGATAATTCCTGCAGCAGCTCGACCAGCCCTTCGGACAGCCGTTTGCCTTCCAGATGGACGGGACGCAGATGCAA
This sequence comes from Paenibacillus sp. F024, assembly GCF_057814255.1. Taxonomy (NCBI): domain Bacteria; kingdom Bacillati; phylum Bacillota; class Bacilli; order Caryophanales; family Paenibacillaceae; genus Paenibacillus; species Paenibacillus sp. F024. The sequence continues at coordinate 15,019 of NZ_JBVASZ010000033.1, read as the reverse complement.
AAGCAGCGCCCTCATCTCGGACTGCGCTACGGATGCCATCTCCTCGATCAGATGGATCTGCCTCTGCGCCTTGTCGAAGTCTTTGTCCAGCGTCCGCAGGGCTGCCGTCGCCGTCATCGAGATGGCGAACAGCTGCTGGCTGACGGCATCGTGCAGCTCCCGGGCCAGACGCTGCCGCTCTTCAACAATAGCCGAATACTTGGCCCTTTGCGCAAGCTGGGCGTTGTTGTTGGACAGCCGCTGAAGCGAGGTGACCTGCTCCTCCCACTTTTGCGTGATCGCATTGAGCTGCTCCCCCAAACGCCCGATCTCATCCTCTCCCAGCGGAGGCACCGAACGGCTGAGGTTTCCCTTTTCCAGGGAGAGCATCGCTTCGCGCAGAAGCTCCAGCCTCCGCTTCGTTCGGCTGCTGTGCCAAAGCCCGTAAGAGCCGCCGATGACGACAACGATTCCGATCAGGGTCAGGCTCACCCATACGCCTTCCTGCCAGGTCTCGAACGCTTTTATGTATCCGTTGGTTTGCAGGAAATAAACCACCACGGCAAACAAAACAAGGCTGAGCCCGATCGACTCCGCCATGCTTCGCCATATCATGTTGGTCAGACGTTTGTCATGTCCATCCATTTCCACCAGCGCCTCCAACGGTTTTAAACGATTTTGATATCAATGTCGGCCACGATATACGAAATTTCCAGGTTCACCTGACGATCGGCCGTCCAGTAGTTTGGAGACCGCCATACGATTTTATTAAGCACCCCGGCTTCTTTATCGTAGCCGATGCTCGTCTGTCCGAACCATACCGAAGCCGATACGGACAGTCCCATATCCTCCGGTACGATCAAATCGATATCGGCAATCACGCCCTGCAGGATGACCGTCGTTTCTTTCTGCTCGGGAATGGCATAGGTGAAATCCATCTGCAGCTCCCCAAGCACGTTCCAGATCGACATGCTGCGCAAAATCCATGGCTCCCTGCCCCAACGGATGCTCTCGATCAGGCTCTGCTTTCGAACGTGTCTATCATCCTGATGCATTTTACGCATTTTATTATAAAAAAAGCCCAGAGAAATCAGAATAATCGCCGCAACCATAAGTAAATTGCCGCCTACCAGCAGCAGCAGCCCGATGATCATCAGCACATATCCCTTTCTCTCGTTTCCCGAACGAACCTTGTGCACACCGATCAGAAGCAAAAAGAGGGCGGCCACGGTAAAGAAACTGAGATGATTATCCGCCAGCAAAAACAATCCTGCGCCGATGAGCATCAGCGCAATGTTGCGATTGCGTTTGCGATGCATCCGTGCCGCCCCCTTTCGCATAGTCTCCGGTGATTTAAGCAAAAGCCACAGCGGCTTGAAACGGCCGACCATGGCTTTTGCCTTTCATAGCATATCACAATTGCTCGCTTTGCTCCAAGAGCATTTTTCCTTGCGTTTACTGCCCTTGTTCAGAGGTGATTTTATCCTTCAGCAGCTGCAGCTGATCCTCCACCTTTTGCTGCTTAACCGGATCTGTAGACGTTGCGCTTCCGTAAAGGGACCCTGTATAGGCAGAGCCTGCATAGGGCTTGCGTGCGATTTCCGCCTCCACTTCCATCGTCATGATTTTCTCTTCCATGCGGCGGAAGCCCTTCACGGCGCTGCCCCCGTCGATCACGTTGTTATGAGTGACTTCAGCCATTTGCTTTTTCGCTTTCGCAAGCTGTGCCCGGGTGACCAGCTCGCTGCGCTTGTTGCGCATTTGGTAATACGCATCCTTCATTTCATGCAGCTGCTGCAGCAGCTCCGCCGCTTGGGCTTTGGCTTGTTCATGCATTTCCGCATATTCCGTCATTTTTCCGTCATAGTACAATTTTTGCTCCAGAGCTTGACGCGCCGCCGCTTCTTGACCGTTCTTCAGCGCTTCCTTGGCTTGCTGCTCGGATTGCGCGCTGAGGCGGACCGCTTCATCCCCACGCTCTTTAAGCTTGCGCTCGCTGGAGATTTGACGGGCTACCGTCACCTCCGCCTGCGCGATTTCCTCTTCCATATCCCGAAGGTATTGGTTCAGCATAATGATCGGGTCTTCCACCTTATCCAACAATTCATGCATCGATGCCTTCGTCATATCCTTAATTCTTTTAAATACTCCCATGCTACACATCTCCCTTAGCTTGATTTTGTTGTCGTTCATATTGCGCTACTTTGGCGCGAAGCTCTTCGATTTCTTTTCTCATCGCTTTCTTTTCAATGTCTTTCATCATATCGTCCAGATGGCTCCCGGCCGCATCTTCATAACCAGAAGCTCTACGTGCGTGCTCCGCTTCATAAGCAGGGTTGTCATTATGCGGGGCCCAGCCGTACTTTTGCGCCTTGCGGTAATGCTTCTCCGCACGCTTCCAATCCTTCCAGCTGCCGTATTGGTAGCCCCACTTGTGTCCGTAGCCGTCTTCCCGAGCGTACCCCGGGCCGCCGCCGTAGGGTCCGCCTGTATAAGGCTCGTTGGGAATAACCAATACCGCCAAGAAATAAAGTGGAATCACCACACCCGCCGAGAAGAACGCCGCGATCACGACCAGGAGGCGCAGCAGCGTGGCGTCGATGCCGAACAGCTCGGCAAGACCTCCGCACAAGCCGGCAATTTTGCGGTCGGTACGCGAACGGTAAATGTTAGTCATAACTAGTTCCAGCCCTCCTGTTTCAGTTTATTGCGCAGCTTCGCAAGCTCCTGCTCAACCGCTTTCGATGCGGCTCCGCCTACATTCGACCAAGCCTCGCGCATCCCGCTTCTTACTTCCCGCAGGGTGTGCGCCGATAGCTCCATATCGGAAACCCGTTCCTCCAGCCGTTCGAACATCCGCGACCTCGGTCTGCCGTCCCCATGACGCAGCCGCTCATTCATGCGCTGCTGCAGCTTGACGGATTCAAGTCTTGCCATGTAATAGCTTCGTTTGGAGGCGACTTCGTCAAATTCCGACTTGAGCTGCCGAAGCTGCTCCTCCAGCTCGAGGATGCCCAGCTTGCTTTGATCGTACAGCGCTTTGTATTGGGCGGCTTTCTCCTCCTGCTGCATTTTTTCCTGCAGCGCCATGCGTGCGATTTCGTCCTCGCCGGCTTTTAAGGCCAGCAGTGCTTGCTGCTCCCTGCGTTCCTTCAGCTGCTCGGCCGAGGAATACTGCTGGCGAAGCGATGCCGCGTGTGTCAGAATCTGCTGCAGAAGCCGTTCGGATTCCCGAATTTGCTCCGATTGGCTTGCCAAATATTTATCAATCAAGCGAACGGGGTCTTCCGCGTTCTCCAGCATTTCGTTGAAATGCGCTACCGTTATGTCCCGGAATCGTTTGCCTAAGCTCATGCCCTGCTCAACCACCTTTTCTTCTCAGTTTTATTTCCTGTTGCCGCTAATAAGCTTTCCTGCCTCGGAGCATGGATATGCCGTAACCAATTAATCCGACAGCAATCAAAATTCCGATCAAGCCGGACAGCTTGCCAAGAAGGATCATGCCTCCAATGACGATCAAAATCCAGCCGATGACGCTCCTCCCGTTTTTCAGACCGAGAAATCCGAGGCCTACCATCGCGACGGGGAACAGAATTCCCATGATGTGATGCCCGAAGTGAAAGCCCATTTTGTTCAGCAGAATCAAAGAACCGAAGGTGATCAACAGCAGCGCCAAGCCCATCCGTTTGTTCATTTTCATTCGCTTCACTCACCGCCTTTCGTTTCGTTCTCGTTGGCTTATGTCTTTATTTTAGGGGAACGGAAGGCACTTCAAAACGGACCTGCGGCGGTTTTTGAAGCTGGACCTAAGTCCAGTAGCCAACCCTTCTGCAGACAAGCTTGCACCAAGCCTGCCGGACCGCATGAAAGCGCAATCCGGGGGCATACTAGTCTCAACCAATTTAAGAATAGGAGGGTACACCCGAATGAAGTCTGCCAAACTTACAGCAACCATTTGGTCGGTCCTTGCACTGCTGCTTTTACTGCCGGTTTTGGGAGCCGCCGTCGCCCCGAATTCAAACTCCGCTGCGCAGCAGGAACCCGCCCCTTATCCGGTACTCATCTATGACGTTAAGCAGGATAAAGTGGCTCAAGCGATCCCCAATAGTGCCGAGATCCGCCAAGAAGCCGCAGACTGGTTTCAGCGTGTCGGAGGCTTATCGGGACGATTCAGCGTCGGGGCAAACAGCGGTATTGTCATCCGCGTGCCGTTTCATCCCCCGCTTCCCGTGACCAAAGCTGAATTGTCCTTTCAATGCAAAGAGCTGTTCGTCATCCTTCCCAGCCATGAAGAAAAAGAAAGTCCCCAGCTGCTGGCCTTCAGCGCTGAGGACAAGACGTTCGTATTTGAATGTTCTTATAAAGAATTCGAGCCTTTTCTCAAAAAATATAACATTGCTTTTTGAAGCCTTTACAGCTGTGTTTGGGATGATAAAGGAGTTCCAAACGGGCTTGGATCCGACCGACCGCATGCCACGTCATTGACCTGACTTTCTCGAAAACCGCGACGCCTAGAAAAAATCAGGCAAATACGTTTGACGCACGGGTATAAGCCGCTCCAGCCTTTCGACCATCTCCGGCTTGCACTTCAGCCTGCCGATTTCCCTCAAAAAGCCCGGGCGCTGATAACCCATGAGCATCGTTGTCAAGGTTTGAACATCACACTGCACCAGCGGCCAGTCTGCCGCCACACTCGAAGCACCGGCTACCCGGGCCGTGCCGGACTCGTCCACCTTCAAAACGAACGTCCGATTGTTCCACTCCGCATCTCCGTCGGACACTTCCAGAAGCAGCGTGCTCTCCGTACCCGAAGCGAAAGGGTATTTCTCCAAGAAGCCTCCCGCATCTACGATCCGGGCCATAAAGTAAGGCACAAGCTCCTGCTTCACCCTTGGGTTATCCAGCAGGAAGGGCAGCCGGTCCTCCGCCGGTGCGCTGACGAGCAGCTTATCGATCATCGAATCGTGGTCCGCCAAGAAACGCCATAAGGCCAAACGGGCCTGATGGTGCAAACTGACAAGCTCATGAACTGTCAACACCCTATCCTTCACCTGATAGAAAACGTAGCCTGCCGGCTGGTCGTCACTATCATAATACGCTGCGACCGTTCCCTGCTTAGAAGCAAATATGCGCTCCCGCCACCACGCTTCATCTCTGACCAATGCGCCGTTAAACCGGGAGGCGTATTTCTCATAGATCGCTCCCAGAAGCGGAATGTCCTGCCCTGCGCGTACGATGCGTCCAGGTTGAGCGCCTACTCTCGGCAGCAGTCCCGTAGGGATCTCATACCTTTTATACTCCGTATAGGTTTCCCAACCATATTTACGGTAAAAAGCGAACTGAAAGGGATGCAAAAACGATACGGTCTGCCCATTATCCCGCATGATGCGCAGCGCATGAGCCAGCAGCCGCGCAACCAGACCGCCGCGCCGGTACTCCGGCCATGTCGCCACTCCGGCGATGCCCCCCATAGCAAACGTTATGCCCTGAATACGAGTCTCCAAATTAAGAATCGTCATTTTGGCAGCCAGCTGTCCATCCACATAGGCGCCCCACAATTCATCGGAACGAAGGCCGGCTATACGCTGCGACCGTTCTTCCGGAGTAAATATGTTTTGAAACGCAAATTCGGACAGCTCCAGGCTCTCGGCAAAATCCTCGCTTGGAATGTTGCGAATCTCTAGATTTCCGTTCATGCCCTATCCCTTTCCTTTACGCATATGTTGGCAAGAGAAAAAAACGATGTATATTACTCCCTTGTGATGGGGCGATGTTTAGTCTTGTGCCATTGTAACCCAATTTCACGATAATTTCCACGATTCCCGTCTGTACTCCTTTGAATGACAGGTGTTTTTGTCCCTAAATTCGGGCTTTCGTCCAATCCATAGGCCGCTACTCTTCATATCTTATACCATGTCTTCTGAAAGGGGGATGCCACATGAGCTTTGTTGGCGGGTACTTTACGTCTACCGGTATAATTCTGGTACTCTTCATCCTGCTTGTTATCGTTTCCCGTGCATGGTTTATCTAATGCCAAAAGCCCCGGACATGGCGTCATGACTCCAGCCGGGGTTTTCCATTCCTTCTTATTTTTCAGCCAACCGCATGATACGGACCTTTTCCCCCTGTGCCGCCCCCCTGCCGCCTGAGGGAATGCAGATCAGGCAGTCGGCATCTTTAATCGATACCATAATACTCGACTTGTCGAATCCGGCCGGCTGAACCTTTAAAATACCGCCTTCGACTCGCGAAGTGCCGCGCACGTAACGGGGATATGCGGAGCCTTTGCTGTAATCCACATCCAAAATAGCCTCGACTTCCGGCAGAAGCGGATACTTCGCACCAAGAGACGCTTTCATATACGGACGAACGAGCAGCTCAAAGCCTACATAAGAAGCCCCGGGATTACCCGATAACGCAAAAAGCGGCTTACCATGCCACATCCCGCACGAGGTCGGACTTCCGGGTCGCATGGAAATCTTATTAAAGAGCAGGGCTCCGTCCCAACGCTTGAATAAATCGACCAGGACATCCTTATCGCCCACCGAAACGCCACCTGTTGTCAGCACGATGTCTGCCCAGTCAAGCGCTGCGAGCAGCTGCTTTTCCACAATGTCCGCCTCGTCAGGCAAAATCGGCATCAGGCGGGGAAGTCCGCCTGCTTCCCGGACTTGACTGGCCAGCATATATCCGTTGCTTCCTCGAATTTTACCGGGAGCCAGCGGGGACTCCACCGGCAGCAGCTCCGAGCCGGTAGAGAAAATCGCCACCTTAGGCTGTTGAAAGACCGGCACACGGTGGTATCCAAAGGTTGCAAGAATCGCCGCCTCCCCCGGTCCGACGATACAGCCCCGTTCCAGCAGCGGTGCCCCGGGTGATACCTCCTGGCCAACCGGCGTGATGTTCTCGCCTGCGGTCATCGCTTTACGAATCCCTACGGTCCCGTCCATGGCATCCTCTGCTCTGTCGGTCATCTCCAGCATAATCACTGCGTCCGCACCTTCCGGCACGACAGCTCCGGTCATGATGCGCGCCGCTTGCCCCGGACCGATCTCTTGGCTCGGTACCGAACCGCAGGGGATCATTTCCGTAACCTCCATCCTTATAGGAGCATCAGCCGCAGCAGCCTTCGTATCCGCTGATCTCACCGCATACCCGTCTACTCCAGACCTGCGAAAATGAGGTACCGGTTCGTGTGCGGTGATATCCATTGCCAGCCTTCTCCCAAATGCTTCCTCCAGCAGGACCTCTTCTATATTCAGCAGCCGTGCTTGATGAAGTACTTGCCGCTGCGCTTCCTCTAAAGTCATGGCCTTACGGCCAAATCTTAAACTGCTCACGTTTCACCCTCCAATGTGCGACATAGATCTGACTGTCGATGTATGGCTCTGCTGTTCGCTCTGGAGCTCCTGGATTCATCTCATCGCTATATAAAAAGCATGTCATACCATTCCCTGTTGGTTCGGGGAATTTACTTATCCGGTTTGGATTCATTATGACATAAAAAATAACCGCTTCCAAGGTTCAAAAGCTTGTTATACGCTTCCGGGTTGTTGATGTTTTCCGTGAAATTCGTCGGAATCCCGAGTTCTTCAAAAAAAGAGGCCTCCGCTTCACGAACCTGAAGCTCACGAAGCAAACGCATCATCCGGAAGTCTTCTTCGGCAAGCATCCGCTCCACAGTCTGAAGGCAGCGCCGGTGGTATAAACCGTGCAGCGGATGCAAGCGTCCATGCAGCCGTGCAATCACCGCATCGCTGTCCGTATCTTCGCGCAGCCCGCTCATCGCTTCCGCGGCTCTGGCACTCACCGCTGGCATATCGCAGCCGACGATCCATAATTCATCGTTACCTGCGGCAGCCATAGCCGCCTGCAATCCAGCAAGCGGCCCCTTCCCCGGCTGCAGATCGGGAATGACCCGAACGACGCCGGCGAATGCCCTTAGTTCCCTCTCATACTGCCCAGGCTCTTGTGTCACCAGAATCAGCTCATTGCAGATCCTGGCAAGCTCCATCAGCTGTCTGGCCAAAAACGTCCTGCCCTCATACTTCAGCAGCGCCTTGCGGTAACCGCCCATGCGCCGGTTCAACCCTCCGGCCAAGATAACGCCCGATCTCTTCATTTCGCTTTGGCTTCTGTCTTGCATTGATGCAAGCACCTGCCTTTACGCTCGTTCTCGTTCTTATTTCATACCTTACTATAGGACAAAGAAGCCGGATTGTCTACGGCTGCCGGGCGATCATCATTCCAGCATGATTTTTGCAGTCTCCCGGCCTTCATCTCGGCACCGCATCAAAAAAAGCCTGGACCATTTGATCCAAGCTCTCTATTCACATATTCATTTATTATTGTAAATAACCCATAATAATGCCGGCTGTTTCTTCAATCGCTTTATCCGTTACATTAATGACCAAGCAGCCCACCTGCTTCATTAAGTCTTGAGCGTATCGGAGCTCCTCGTCGATCCGTTCCATGGTCGCATACTTGGCTCCGAATGGGAGCCCTACCGCCTTCAGCCGTTCCGTGCGAATCTTATAAAGCTTCTCCGCATCCATTGTCAGACCGACGATCCGCTTACCCGGCACCAGGAACAATTCCTTCGGGGCCTTTACCTCCGGAACCAGAGGAAGATTGGAAACCTTAATCCCCTTGTGAGCCAAAAAAATGCTAAGCGGCGTCTTGGAGGTACGCGATACGCCGATGAGAACAAGATTGGCCTTCAACAGCGCACTCGTATCGCGCCCGTCATCGCATTTGACGGCAAATTCGATGGCTTCCACCCTTCGGAAATAATCTTCATCCATCAAGTGCAGCAGACCCGGTTTACGCTTGGGGGCATCATTAAAGGTATCGACGAACGCCTCCATCATCGGTCCCATAATATCTACAGCTCTTATCCCCAGCCTGAGCGCTTCTTCCTTCATCGTTTCTCTTAGTTCAGGCTGTACCAGCGTGTATGCGACAAATCCCCCCCTCTTGGCCGCTTCCTCCAAGATTGAACGGATCTCATCCTCACTTTTGATATGACCGATTCGCTTGGTTCTCACCTGATGTGCGTCAAATTGTCGAATCGTCGCCCTCACGACCGCTTCGGCCGTTTCCCCGACGGAATCCGAGCATATGGTTATTTCATAGGACTGATCTTCACTCATCCGGTTCCTTCTCCTTTTATCCGCGAAATCCTTAATGGCCGACAGCCAAATCCAGCAAAATTTTCGTCATTATGGTTTTGGTTACCCTGCCGACCACATCCCACCGGGGGATGCCTCCTGATTGTTCAAGCTTCGACGGGACGACGACCGGCAAGCTGTCCACCTGGTGATGAATCATTTTCTTGGCCGCATCGATCACCGATTCATCCGGCGTTACATGGATGATGTTGGGCTCGCGCGTCATCACCATACTTACGGGCATTGTCGCCGCATTCGTATTGCCGAATGTAAATTTGAGCAGGTCTTTGCGTGAGATCATACCTGACAAGCAGCCCTGATCATCCACAACGATCAAGCTCCCTACATTTTCCATGAAAAGGGAAACCACAGCGTCACCAACGGACGCATTTTCTTTTACGATCACTGGGATCGCCTGTACTTCTTTTACTTTCGTGTTCAGCAGCTTTCTGGAGGCCTGGGAACCCGAAGACACGGCCGAGCCCGGGGTATATCCTACCTTCGGCTTGGCGTCAACGAGACCCAGCATTACGAGCAGCGCAAGGTCCGATCGTAACGTCGGGCGGCTAAGCCCGAGCATTTCCGCTATTTGTTCGCCTGTAATCGGGGCGTTTGCTTTTACCAGTTCTACGATCTGTAATTGGCGCGCAGTCAGTTCGATGACCGGTCCCTCCTCATGTCAAAGCAGCCTCTGCCGGCTGCCTCTTGATTACTCTCCAATTGTACCAAAAATGCTTTCAAACTCATAGAACCGTATTCCCGTTTATTTTTCTTGGAATTTTCTTGGAATATGGTGTACTTTTAAACAATATGTGTTTATTTATTGCGCATTATTTAATAATTAATTATACTATATACGATTGTAAAAGAACACCATTATTGTTTAGGAGGCGCGAATGGGATGGAAAGAGAATTGGCGCTCGAGATAGTTCGAGTCACAGAGCTCGCCGCATTATCGGCTGCAAAATGGATGGGCCGGGGCGACAAAAACCAGGCAGATGGGGCTGCAACCACAGCGATGCGCGCCATGTTCGATTCTGTATCCATTCGGGGAACCGTTGTGATCGGCGAAGGCGAAATGGACGAAGCGCCCATGCTTTACATCGGGGAGCAAGTCGGTAACGGACAAGGGCCCGAGGTTGACGTGGCCGTCGATCCGCTTGAGGGTACCGAGCTTGTAGCCAAAGGGCTTAACAATGCCTTGGCGGTCATCGCGATCGCAGGCAAAGGAAATTTATTGCATGCCCCGGATATGTATATGGAAAAATTAGCGGTAGGACCTGCGCTTGCCGGACATTTGAATTTAAACGATCCGTTGGAAACGACACTGAAGCGCGCTGCCGAAGTACTCGATAAACCGCTCAGCAATTTGACGATTATGATTCTCGACAGAGAGCGTCATCGCGAAAAAATCGAAACCTTGCGCCGTGTAGGCGTGCGGATCAAGTTCTTGAGCGACGGCGATGTAGCCGGAGCCATGGCGCCAGCCCTTTCGGAATCCGGAATCGACATGTACGTTGGCTCTGGCGGAGCTCCGGAAGGTGTATTGGCAGCCGCGGCATTGCGATGCTTAGGCGGGGAGCTGTTAGGCCGATTGCTGCCGGCCAACGATGAAGAATATCAACGCTGTATTGCTATGGGAATTACCGATCCGCACAAAATATTGACGATGGACGATATGGTCGGAACCGATGACGTTATCTTTGCGGCTACCGGCATTACGCCGGGCGAGTTTTTGAGCGGTATCCGGTATATGCCTAACATGCGGGCGGAGACTCATTCGATCGTCATGCGTGCCAAAACCCGTACGATACGTTTTATCCAATCAAGCCATTATTTGCCTAATAAACAATTGCTGCAAGAATCTTAATTCGGGTTCATTGATTTCTTCTATTCCTGTGGTACTATGTACTATGTATATAGAACAAAATGGAAATGGAAGAAGGAATGCCCTATGAGTATTCTGTTTTATACCGCCGTCGGTTTAATTGCCGCCACGTTTGGAAGCTTGGTCGGCCTCGGGGGCGGTATTATTATTGTCCCTGCCCTGGTTTATTTGGGGCCATATTTCATTGGAGAATCGATTCCGATTGCAACCGCCGTAGGCACTTCATTAGCTGTTCTTATTTTTACAGCACTTTCTTCTACAATAACGTTCTTCAGACAAAAGCGGGTCGACTTTAAAAGCGGGTGGCTCCTTTTTATTACCTGCGGCCCCGGAGCCATGCTCGGTTCGTACACGACTCAATTCGCCAATGCCAAGTCGTTTCAGCTGGGCTTCGGCTTATTCATGCTGTTTATGGCCGTACTGCTTATCCTTCGGGATTATATGAAACCATTTGATATCAAGTGGGGAATTGAACGGGCATATACGGACGGAAAAGGCCAAACCTTTCAGTACGGCTACAGCATTCCCCCGGTATTAATCATCGGATTAGCTGTCGGATTCATTTCGGGGTTATTTGGTGTCGGAGGGGGAGCCTTGCTTGTTCCGGTCTTGGTTATTTTATTTCGTTATCCTCCCCATGTTGCTACGGCTACATCCATGTTCGTTATTTTACTTTCCGCGTTAATGGGAAGCATGACTCATTTTGCGCTGGGTGAAGTGAACCTGTGGATGGTCCTTGGATTAGCACCAACCGCCATCATCGGAGGCTGGCTGGGTGCAGTCATTGCAAGCAGGCTTAGCAGTAAAAAGCTGCTTTGGGTGCTCCGCATCACTTTCTTTCTTGTAGCGATGAAGATGATATGGGAAGGCGCTTTTCTAGGTTGAAGAAAAATTCATGGTATAAGATTTAGCCGCGCAGCATTCATCATAAAGGCATAATTTCCTTCCTCTTATCCAAAACTAAAGGAGCTATAAGCTAGTGTAGTGATAAGGGGGAACTTTATGATTCGACAACCGCTCGCGGCTTTTTTCTATGCTTTGATGGCTTGCATCGTCTTATCTTCCTGTAGCCCGCTTGCGAATCATGATCCGGAAATACCCGATGCCGATTCTTATCCATCACAACAAGCAAAACAGATCTCCATAGTGAGACAGCAGCCTCCTGACCAAGCACCTTTGATTCCGGAGTCTGACCCAGACAACCAACGCTCAGTTCAGAAGCTCCCTTCCCCATCCGCTTTGCAGCAGCCTGCTGCAGTAGAGAAAGCGGCCCCTCCGCCGCCGGAAACAATGCTCAAAGAAAAGCTTAAATCAGCTCCAAAGCAGCTGGCGAGCCGCAAAAAAACATTGCCTGAAAAACCCGTAAGGGAGACGGCTACCCGGAATAAAGGGTTGACCTTATCCCAATTAGTTAAAAAGTACCCTGATTTATTGCTGCTCAAAGGTCCTCAAGGTTCGCGGCAGGTGGCACTTACTTTCGATGACGCACCGGATATGCACTATACTCCTCAAGTGCTTAATGTACTTAAACAATACCATGTCCGGGCAACCTTCTTTCTTTTAGGCTCGCAAGCGGAACATTATCCTGAGATTGTCAAACGTATTGCTCGAGAAGGGCACGTTATCGGTAACCATTCTTATAATCATAAGCTGTTCACTAAGCTATCTGACGAAAGCTTTCAAACTCAGGTGCTGCTTACACAAAAATCGTTAAAGCCTCTGATCGGGTATGCACCGAGACTGGTTCGGCCTCCCTATGGAGAAATCAGTGAGAATCAGCTTCTGTGGGCATCCAAGCAAGGGTATCGTATCGTGAACTGGAATGTCGATTCGGAGGATTGGAAGCAGCTCAATCCGCAGCAAGTCGCTAATAATATTTTAAACCATGTGAAAACGGGGTCCATCGTACTTCAACACTCCGGGGGCGGTCCTGGACAAAACCTTAGCGGAACCGTTCAAGCTCTGCCCACTATCATCCAAACCTTACAGTCCCGCGGTTACAAGCTGGTCACTTTGCCCGAGCTGCTTCAAGTGTCCAAGCAATTAAAGTAAGCTGAATGAAACAATCAAAAAAGCCTAGAGAGCAATTCGCTCTCTAGGCTTTTTTGATTGTGATGCCGGTAGAGGGACTTGAACCCCCACGGTTTCCCTCACGATTTTGAGTCGCGCGCGTCTGCCAATTCCGCCATACCGGCACGTCCTGTGAATTGAGTTATCTAACTCAGTTCACTGTAGTACTACGTGCCCTGAGAGATTCGAACTCCCGACCTTTTGATTCGTAGTCAAACGCTCTATCCAGCTGAGCTAAGGGCACATATTCGGTTATTGGAGTGGTGCCGAAGACCAGACTTGAACTGGTACGGTAGTCACCTACCGCAGGATTTTAAGTCCTGTGCGTCTGCCGATTCCGCCACTCCGGCAAAAGAATGGAGGCGCCACCCAGATTCGAACTGGGGGTAAAGCTTTTGCAGAGCTCTGCCTTACCACTTGGCTATGGCGCCATATGATGGAGCGGAAGACGGGATTCGAACCCGCGACCCTCGCCTTGGCAAGGCGATGCTCTACCCCTGAGCCACTTCCGCAAGATAAATGTTGGACCTAGAATGATAAGTATCCTCCAGGGGTCCATTACTGGGGATCTAGGATTCGAACCTAGGCATGACGGAGTCAAAGTCCGTTGCCTTACCGCTTGGCTAATCCCCAATACCAGAAAAATAATGGGGCGGTCGAAGGGAATTGAACCCTCGAATGTCGGATCCACAAACCGATGCGTTAACCACTTCGCCACGACCGCCACTATATAAAGATATTGGCAGGGGCAGCAGGAATCGAACCCACACCAAAGGTTTTGGAGACCTTTGTTCTACCTTTAAACTATGCCCCTATAATAAACTGGTGGAGGCTGATGGATTCGAACCACCGAACTCGTCAGAGAACAGATTTACAGTCTGCTGCGTTTGGCCACTTCGCTAAGCCTCCATATGAAGTTGTTACTGGTGCCGTCGAGAGGACTTGAACCCCCAACCTACTGATTACAAGTCAGTTGCTCTACCAATTGAGCTACAACGGCATAATCATGGTGGCTCGGGACGGAATCGAACCGCCGACACGAGGATTTTCAGTCCTCTGCTCTACCGACTGAGCTACCGAGCCATAATTATAATACATTTAAATCTACTTGTAAATCACTTTATATCTTTTAATGGCGGAGCCGACGGGATACTCTTCGTTACACTCGAGACTGCGATGCAGTGCTAACGAAGCTTATGCTCCGACGAACCCCAATGGGTTCTCATCCCTTACAGGATGTAAAATCATGGCGGAGCCGACGGGATTCGAACCCGCGGTCTCCTGCGTGACAGGCAGGCATGTTAGGCCTCTACACCACGGCTCCACACAAAATTTGGTTGCGGGGGCAGGATTTGAACCTGCGGCCTTCGGGTTATGAGCCCGACGAGCTACCGGGCTGCTCCACCCCGCGTCAGTAAAATATTCTATGGTGGAGGCTGACGGGATCGAACCGCCGACCCTCTGCTTGTAAGGCAGATGCTCTCCCAGCTGAGCTAAGCCTCCATAGGAATGTAAAGATAATGGTGACCCGTAGGGGATTCGAACCCCTGTTACCTCCGTGAAAGGGAGGTGTCTTAACCCCTTGACCAACGGGCCATGCTTCAAAAAACTACGGAGAGAGAGGGATTCGAACCCTCGAGACGCTTGTGACGCCTACACGATTTCCAATCGTGCTCCTTCGGCCAACTCGGACACCTCTCCATGATGGCTCCCCGAACAGGACTCGAACCTGTGACAACTCGATTAACAGTCGAGTGCTCTACCAACTGAGCTATCAGGGAATACTGCTTGGCGACGTTCTACTCTCCCAGGACCCTGCGGTCCAAGTACCATCGACGCTGGAAGGCTTAACGGTCGTGTTCGGTATGGGTACGCGTGGTTCCCTTCCGCCATCATCACCAAACTAAGAGTT